>CBFHWU010000032.1:0-105739 GCA_965659665.1 Flavobacteriaceae bacterium | reverse complement strand
AAATTTGAACTCAAAATTAGCGGTTAAAATCACTAAAAACCAAGTGTAAAAAACAAAAAGAATTAACAATGGAGGAAAATTATCAAAAAAACAGCATTAATTATTTACTATTATTAATGGGCACAAAATGAGAGGAGGGGTGGTTGGGTAGTAAAGCGAAAAAAAGTCATTTAAGGAGATGAATTTACTGTTATAAAAACCAAGCCAACAACACTGCCAATACAAATGCGATGATTTTTGAAATCTTAAAACGATGCCCCTCTGAACTTTCAAAGAGAATAGTTGTTGCAATATGTAAAAACATACCGACTACAACAGCACTCATTTGGATGGAATATTGAGCAATCTCATCAGATTTTTGAGCCACCCAGGTACCAATTGGAGTCATGATTCCAAAACCAAACAAAAAAAGTACAATATAACTCGAACGAAATTTTGCTTTAAAAAAATAAAAAGTTAATAACATGGCAACAGGTAGCTTATGGATTACAATTCCCCAAATTAAATGATGATGATGATGAAGAGGCATTCCTTCCAACAAGGCATGAGCGCTTAAGCTAACAAACAAAATCCAAGGAAAAGATTTTTGGGTATGTTTATGCATATGACCGTGTTCAGCACCTTTCGAAAAGTATTCTAAAATAACTTGAAGTAAAATTCCTGACATCACCCAGAGTCCTATACTTTGTGGAGGGTTATGCATGTAAATGTCGGGAATCATTTCAAAAACGACTATAGACAATAAAAAAGCCCCACTAAAAACCAATAACACCCGTATGAAGGATAGGGAACGAAAAAAATACACAATTAATCCACCTACAACAACGGCCAGAAATGGAGCTATAAACTCGAGGGTGTGATGCATAAAATTAATCGGTCAGAGTGTTGTGAATGAAAAGGCTTGAGGTTGTACCCTCCCCAGCAATTTAGAATACGTAAATGGGCATCGTCAAGTAATTTTTTAAAATCAAAATAGCTCAGCGCACGTACTTTTTCATAAAAAACATAGGATTTTTTTTCGGTTTCAAAAGAAATAGTTTTTGTGATATATCCATCGGCTATTTGACGTTGAATGTTAAAACGGATATTTTTTTTTTGAATAGTTTCATGTGGAATCAAATGCTCAGCGACATAGTTGATATTGAGAAAATCAATGATGGCAATACCATTTGGGTTTAAATTTTTTCTAAAAGCTTTTAATGCTTCAAGATGATCAGAATCATCGTCAAAATAACCAAAACTGGTAAAAAGGTTAAGTAATACATCTACTTTTTTGGGGTAAGGGATACGCATGTCATGTACCTCAAAGCTGAGTTTGTCATTAGAGAATTGAATGGCGTATTCGATGCTTTTCGGAGACAAATCAATTCCCGTAACATCGTATCCCAAAGAAGCTAAATAGATGGAGTGACGTCCTCGACCACATGCCACATCCAACATACTTGATCCATTAGGAACAGACAGGGTATTTATGAGTTGTGAAATAAATTTTTCGGCTTCTTTTTGATTCCTATGATTGTATAAAATAGGATAATAAGGGGAATCAAACCATGACTCGAACCAAGCTGTAGAATTTTCTGTTTTCATGCGCTGCAAATTTACAGTATTTTTGTTATCATGAAAGCTCGTAATAAAAACATCCTTTTTGAAATGGTGGCCAAAACATTTTATGGTTTTGAAGATATTTTAGAAGAAGAATTAAAGGCACTTGGAGCGCAATCTATTGAAAAAGGAGTTCGAAATGTACGCTTTGTAGGCGACAAAGGGTTTATGTATAAAGCCAATTTGTGCCTTCGTACCGCTATTCGAATTCTTAAACCCCTTCGTACCGTGCATGTTAATGATGAATCTACGCTTTATCGAGCTATTTATAATATTCCATGGGAAGAATATATTGATGTGGAGAAAACATTTTTGATTCAAGTCACTATGACATCAAATCAATTTAACAACAGCATGTTTGTTGCTCAAAAAGCTAAAGATGCGATAGCCGATCGTTTTCGCCAACGAGAGGGTAAGCGACCTAGTGTCAATAAAGAACATCCTGATTTGCTGATTCATTTGCATGTACAAGAAAATTCCACAACAATCTCCTTGGACTCCTCTGGAAGCTCGTTACACCAGCGAGGATATAGAACAGCTACCAATATCGCCCCTATCAATGAAGTATTGGCTGCGGGCATGCTTTTATTGTCGGGTTGGGATGGGTTGTCTGATTTTTTAGATCCTATGTGTGGAAGTGGTACTTTACTAGTTGAAGCTGCTATGATAGCGTGTAACATTCCTCCCAATTTAAATCGCAAGACATTTGCTTTTGAACGATGGAAGGACTGGGACGATGATTTGTTTACGATAATTGAAGCGTCAGCATTAAATAAAGTACGAGGTTTTGACCATAAAATTATCGGATACGATAAAGCCCCCTCCGCAGTACGCAAAGCACGAGAAAATATAAAAAGTGCTGATTTAGAAGATTTTATTGAAATTCAACAACAAGATTTTTTTACATCGACCAAAGACTCTCATGATGTTTTTTTACAAATGGTTTTTAATCCGCCTTATGACGAACGCCTAGCCATTGATGTACCTACATTTTATAAAGAAATAGGGGATACTCTAAAGCAATCTTATCCACAATCCCATGCTTGGATAATTACCTCAAATCTTGAAGCATTAAAACACGTGGGACTTCGTCCATCGCGAAAAATAAAACTCTATAACGGAAAACTCGAAAGTCGTTTGGTTAAATATGAGCTTTACCAGGGAACCAAAAAAACACATAAACATGACCAAAAAAAATAAAACTTTATTCTTAAATATCATTTGTTTTGCTTTTGTATTTCTTGCTTTTCGAATAGGAATAGGGAATTTGTTGCCTTTGCCACATTTACCATTGGTGGTAGGATCGGCGGTATTAGCGAGTTTTATTACGCCTAAATTTTTAATCAAAGACAAGAAAATTTGGGTGAAATATCCATGGAAAAAACAACCAAAAGAGTTATAAGGGGCGATTTTTTTTAAAAATAGGAATTTGATACATTATGGTATAATTGATTCCAGCTCCCCACGGGTTGTCGGAGTTAACACGATTAAAACCAGGGATAAACAAATTTTCAAAACCATTGATATTAGTGTCGTTCACCAAATAATGTGCCCGTACACTAATTCCCATATACATGTTTCGAATCAGTTCGGCTTTTACCCCTAAGGATAATTCTAACCAGGTGGCTTTTAGCCCTTCATAGGTAAGAGAAGGATCGAGCTGATGTACAAGTTCCTCCTCCCAGTAGTGATTTAGTTGTCGTATACGATAACCATTAACTTTTTGCTTATGGGTACTGGTTGCCAATCGAAAACCTACAAGAATTTGGTTTTCCATTCCTTTCCAATTTTTATAGGTATTGTAATCGATCCCAAGTTTGATATAACTTCCTGTGCTAGTAAAATCCACTGCATTTTTATCGATGTTTTTTTCTTCAGTACCCAATTCGGCAGCCAAATATAGGTTTCGTTTTAATCGATAATCTGCAGTAATTTCCAGTCCTTTATAATCTTCCTCTACTGCCATTCTGATCAGTTTGCTGAGGTCTATTCCCGCACGGATTCCAAACCGTTCGAAAACAGCTATGCTGTCATTCTCCTGGGCATTTAACACATTTAGAAGCATTAAGATAATGATCGGTAAACTAATACAAAAGCGTAACATGTGCTTGATTTTCGTTAATAATTTCAGAAGTATTGATGACGAGTTCCTGGATCCATGACTGGGGTTGATCGATTGATGCAGATGCTAAGTTAAAAACACTTTGGTACCCACACGAGCGGCTTATATAAATATTGTTGGAGGTGTAGCTAAAGCGAATGATATCGGTTTGTTCGTTGTTTTTAAAAATAAATTCGGTTTGATTTTCTACAATTTTAAGCGGTATCGCAACAGAGTCGATATCGCTTAGGTTTTGGACGATATCAGAACCAATTCCTTGAATTTCTAACGAGCTTAGGGGTTTGCGTACAGTAGGGTTTTGAGCGTCATAAAATAGTAGGATAAGTTGTGGGGTACCTGGAGTTTCTTCAATACAAATATCATCAGGTTCACAAGCGATGCAGAACAAAACAACTAAAATAAATACGATATTTTTCATTCATTTTCTTTACGATTCAAAAGTACAACATTTTCGACGTGTTGCGTATGGGGAAACATATCGACAGGCTGCACTTTTTGAATAGCGTATTGGGAAGATAATATGGCCAAATCTCGCGCTTGTGTGGAGGGATTGCAACTGACATACACAATCCGTTTGGCGTTTAGTTGAAGTAATTGATCGGTCACATCTTTATGCATCCCATCACGTGGAGGGTCAGCAATGACTACATCCGGATGACCGTATTTTGTAATAAATTCGGGATTAAAAACTTTTTTCATGTCACCTATTTCAAAAGTGGTGTTGTTTATCTTATTTTTTTTGGCATTGTATCTTGCCGCAACAATAGCATCAGGAACAGATTCAATTCCTATTACATGTTTGGCATTGTGTGCCACATATTGAGCAATGGTTCCTAACCCTGTATATAAATCATATACTCGTTCATTTCCAGATAAACCTGCAAAATCTTTTACAACATCATAAAGCACTTTAGCTTGATGGGAACTGGTTTGATAAAAGGATTTGGCTGTGATTTGAAAATACAATGCACCCATTTGTTCGGTAATAAAATCACGATTGTTGTAACAGATAATTTTTTGATCGTAAATACTGTCGTTTCCTTTGTTATTAATAATATACTGTAAGGAAGTGATCTTTGGAAAAGTCTGTAATAAATGATCCAATAATGCCATTCGATCTTTCGCCTGTTCTCTAAAAAACTGAATCACCACCATCACTTCTCCCAAAGAACTAATTCGAATCATAAGAGACCGTAAAAAGCCGTTTTTATTTCGAGGATCGTAAAACTCTAATTGATGTTTTAGAGCATAACGTTTAATCTCGTTTCGAATTTCATTTGAGGGAAATCCCTGTAAATGACACTCTTCTATATCCACTATTTTGTCCCACATTCCAGGTTTGTGAAAGCCTAGCCCATTACGTTCAACAACCATGTCTTTGTCCTGAATTTCTTCATGGCTGAGCCAACGATTATTAGAAAAACTAAACTCCATTTTATTTCTGTAATGGTAAGTTTCATCACAACCAATAATGGGATGTGGGTGAGGAAAATTAAGATGCCCTATGTGAGTGAGCGCCTCAATGACTTCTTTTTGCTTGTGTAAGAGTTGAGCCTCATATTTCATATGTTGCCATTTACATCCCCCACATTCTCCAAAGTGTCTACATTTTGGTTTTATTCGATCGTTGCTTAGGGTATGATAGTGAACAGCTTTTCCTTCCCAAAAGTTACGGCGTTTTTTTAGCACTTGTATATCCACAACGTCTCCAGGGATAGCATCCGATACAAATATTACAGCACCTTCGGGGGTTCTTCCCACTGCTTTTCCTTTTTGGGCGATCCCCTCTATATGCACACGGTTAAGGATAGGGTGTATTTTTCTTTTTCGAGCCATAATGCAAAAATAAGGATAATCCCAAGGGTTTAGTTGATATTATTGTAGTGCATCAAAAAGAGTAAAAAAAAATCAGGTTCCCCTCATACCTATTCGACCTATATAATGGATATTCTACACATAATCATTGAAAAAAGCCATTAGAACAAAAAAAACACGACTGAAGATAAAAAAGGAAAGATTTTTAAAAAGGTTGCGTTTTACTCAATAAACATTTATGTAGAATTAAATTTTTTTATTTGTTTTTAACATATTTTTCGAGCCATTGATCTTGTTCCCATAGCAGGTGTAAAATACTTTCTTTAGCTCTATATCCATGACTTTCTTTAGGAAGCATGACCAAACGAACAGTAGCTCCTAACCCTTTTAAAGCATTAAAATAGCGCGTACTTTGTAGCGGATAAGTACCTGAGTTGTTATCAGCTTCTCCATGAACTAAAAGTAGGGGTGTTTTCATTTTGTTGGCATGCATAAAAGGAGACATGGTATAATACACTTCTGGGGCTTCCCAATAACTTCGTTGTTCACTCTGAAACCCAAAAGGGGTAAGGGTTCGGTTGTAAGCACCACTACGAGCAATTCCAGCTGCAAAGAGGTCTGAATGTGAGAGTAAATTAGCCACCATAAAGGCGCCATAGCTATGCCCTCCAACAGCAACACGTTCTCGATCGATATACCCTAACTTATCTACGGCATCAATAGCCGCTTTGGCATTGGAAACTAATTGAGCTCTGAACGAATCATTAGGTTCAATATTTCCTTCGCCAATGATAGGAAAAGCAGCGTCGTCCAATACCACATACCCTTTGGTTACCCAATATATGGGAGAACCCCAAAAAGGAGAAGTAAATTCGTTCGGGTTTTGGGTGTTTTGAGAAGCACTGGTTTTGTCTTTGAATTCACGTGGATACGCCCATAATATCATGGGCATTTTTTCTTTTTTTGTGGTGTCATACCCTAACGGTAAATAAAGGGTTCCTGAGAGTTCTAATCCATCTTCTCTTTGATAAGTGATCACTTCTTTGTTTATGGTTTGAATACTCTGAAACGGGTTTTTAAAAAAGGTGATTTGTTGAAGTTTATTTTTATTGAGATTTCTGAAATAATAGTTTGGAAAATCATTTTTGGACTCTATTCGTACCAACAATTGATTTTTTTTAACATCATAGCTTCTCAGGCTTTCTAATCGATTGGTGTAACTGGATTGATATAGGCGTTTTGTTTTTTGAGTAGAAAGATTAATCTGATCTACAAATGGAAATTGTCCTTTTTCAGAAAACCCTTTCCCGATCAAAAAAGCATTTTTATTTGTTAAAGCCAATACGTTTCTTCCAAGATCATTGCGTTTTGTGACAAAACTTCCTGGATCGCTGTAGGTATCTTGAGAGTTTAAGTCAAATAATACCAAAGGTGTTTTTGACGAATCTGACGGGTCAAATATATAGGTTTTTGTGTTTCGAGTATCCCACCAATTATCATAAGCAATAGCCAAATCATTTGTTCCCCATTGAATACTTGAGAAACGATTTATTGTTTTAAGAATACTTTTGGAGGGTTGAATAAAAGGAGCGTCCCATTGAAAAACTTCATCCCGATGACTGACCATTTTAGCGGGGTCTCCCTCGTCTAAAGCTTGGGCATAAATCAAGCTAGCAGGAAGGTCACTACGCCAATTGAAACTTCGTTTTCCTTTTCGGGTAGCCATAAAACCTTTTGGAAGATCTTCAATGAGTGGGACTTCGACTACTGTTTTAATTTTTGTTCCAGCCTTATCATAAACCGTTATTTTTGAAGCAAATCTTCTATAAGTAACCAAATATGAAAATGGTTTTTCAATGGTTGTTATCATCACATAATTACCATCAGGAGAAAAGCTTACATTTTCGTACATGGCATTTCCTAGCCAAGGCTTTTGGGTTCCATCTAAGGAAACTTCATATATTTCGGAATGAGACAACTGTTCAAAATTGTGCTCATCTGATTTGTTTTTTAATAAGTCTTGGTAGGTTCTGTTTTGGGCTTTTTTTCCTTTATTTATTGAAATGATAGGCCCAGATGGGACTTCTTGAGCCACATCGATAAGTGTTTTTCTGTTTTGAGGAAGCATTTTTACTAATAAACGACTGCTATCTTTGAACCAATTAACAACATCCCTCATATTTGCATTTACACGTGCTTCAGTTAGCTTTTGGGCGGTTGAATTTATAAGATTAAGTATCCAAACTTCAACTCCCGTGTCAGTGGTATGCGTAAATGCTATCTTCTTCTCATCAGGAGACCAATTGAGATTGGAGAGTCTCGGGTTTTTAGGTAAACCCTTTACTTGAACAATTTGATCTGTATTTAGAGGCTGAATTTTAATATTGTTAAAGTAATTAACACGGCTTCCGATATTTGTTTTGGGATTAATTCGAAGTCCTCCTAAACGCATTTCTTTTTCAGAAAGTTCAGAAATGCTTTTATAGGTGTTTCTATAAAGAAAGATCATGTAATTATTTTTGCTATTCATTTTAACATTGGGAGCATTAGGCGCATTTACCAATTCCAAAATTTCTGAAGAAGGGGTTTGGTAGGTCAAGCTTTCTTGTGCATTGCTCATAAAAGCAAAAGAAAACGTCACGAAAATAAAAAAGATTTGGTTCATAAATTGTTGTTATTAAACGTGAAAATAACTAAAATAAATTAAAGTGTTAATTTGTTAGATTTAATAGAGAAAATTAAATGGTAATATTTATTTGTATAATATGATTCATAGGACTAATTTTAAAACAATATAATTTAAATGATTTTCATGAAAAAATTTATTTTTTACCTCAGTTTTTTTCTTTCATTAACCATTGTGCATGGTCAGGATGACAAAGAAAAGGAATTACCTATTTTAAAATCTGCATTAAATGGATTTTCATTTCGAAGCATAGGGCCCGCATTTATGTCGGGTCGAATTGCAGATATCGCCATTGATGCTAACAATACCAATATATGGTATGTAGCTGTCGGATCAGGTGGTGTTTGGAAAACTACCAATGCAGGAACTACTTGGAAACCCCTTACCGATGCGCAAAAGTTTTATTCCACAGGCAGTATAACTATTGATCCAAACAATAGCTCCACCATTTGGTTAGGAACTGGCGAAAATGTAGGGGGTCGTCATGTTGGCATAGGACATGGTGTGTATGTGAGCCATGACGCTGGATCCAGTTGGTCGCTTTCGGGTCTTGAATCCTCTGAGCATATTTCTAAAATCATTGTTCATCCTACAAATTCAAATATCGTTTGGGTTGCCTCTCAAGGTCCTTTGTGGAGTAATGGAGGTGAACGAGGATTATATAAAACTACTGACGGAGGTAAAACTTGGGTCAATTGTCTCAAAATAGACGATTGGACAGGGGTCACAGATTTGGTTATTGATTCTCGTAATCCGGATGTTTTATATGCAGCTTCCTGGCAACGTCATCGAAACGTTGCAGCATACATGGGTGGAGGACCAGGAACAGGACTTTATAAAAGTACTGATGGAGGAAATACTTGGCGAAAAATTAACAAAGGATTACCTGTAGGAAGCATGGGTAAGATTGGTTTGGCCATTTCACCAATACAACCTGATGTCTTGTATGCGGCTATTGAACTCGACCGCCGTAAAGGAGGTGTTTATCGATCGGATAATGGTGGGGCAAGTTGGAAAAAAATGTCTGATACAGTTTCAGGTGGAACAGGACCTCATTATTATCAAGAATTGATTGCTTCCCCCCATGTTTTTGATAAAATTTATTTGATGAATGTTCGAACATTAGTTTCAGAAAATGGAGGAAAAACATTTTACACGATGAAAGAATCCAATAAACATTCTGATAATCACTCCTTGACATTCACTGATGATCCTAATTATTTGTTGATCGGGACAGATGGTGGTATTTATGAGTCTTTTGATGATACTCAAAGTTGGCGTTTTGTTTCCAACTTACCCCTAACCCAATTTTATAAACTGGCCGTAGATGATGCAAAACCTTTTTACAATATTTTTGGAGGCACTCAAGATAACAACACTCAAGGAGGTCCTTCTCGAACATTTCGATCAAACGGAATAGTCAATTCCGATTGGTTTGTATTGTTGGGAGGTGATGGACACCAGCCCGCTACCGAGCCTGGAAACCCAAACATCGTTTATGCGCAGTGGCAACAAGGAAATCTCAATCGTATTGATCGAACAACAGGCGAGGCAGTATATATCAAACCACAAAGTGGTTTAGGGGAAGATTATGAGCGTTTCAATTGGGATGCTCCTATATTGGTGAGTCATCATGACCCCAAGCGTTTGTATTTTGGATCTCAGCGGGTATGGAAATCCGAAAATAGAGGGGATAGTTGGATTCCAATTTCTAAAGATTTGACTAAAAATGAAGAACGATTAAGCTTACCTATTATGGGTCGTCAACAAAGTTGGGACGCTGCATGGGATGTTTATGCGATGTCAACCTATAATACGTTAACTTCCCTGGCCGAATCTCCGCTTAATCCTGATGTACTTTATGCTGGATCTGATGATGGGATCATACAATACACCAAAGACGGTGGTAGTTCTTGGACCAAAATGACTGTAGACAAATTACCCGATACTCCAACTACAGCTTTTGTCAATGATATTAAAGCCGACTTACACGACGAAAACACAGCATACGTGGCACTAGACAATCATAAATTTGGGGACTACAAGCCCTATTTGTTCAAAACAACGGATGGAGGTAAGAAATGGAAATCCATTACAGAGGGTCTACCTGATCATACTCTAGTGTGGCGATTGGTTCAAGATCACGTGAATAAAGATTTGTTGTTTTTAGCTACCGAATATGGAGTTTATGTGAGTTTAAATCAAGGAGGTGAATGGCATAAATTTTCAAATGGACTGCCTACTATTTCAGTTCGTGATTTGGTGATTCAAAAGCGTGAAAATGATCTTGTATTGGCTACTTTTGGAAGGGGTTTTTATGTGTTAGATGATTATAGTGCACTTCGTGAGCTCACTGATCAAACAAAACTGTCATCCGCTCAATTGTTCACTCCTCGTAAGGCACTTCAATACAATCCGATTAATGGAGGGACTTCCAGTCAAGGAGCTTCCTATTTTACTGCTAAAAATCCAAAGTATGGGGCAACGATTTCATACTATATTCCTGATGTTCCAAGCCGATTAAAATCAAAACGAAAAAAGGCTGAAAAAGAACTTAAGGATGAAGATATACCCTTTCCAGGTTGGGATGCATTAGATGCTGAAGAAAACGAAGGCAAAAATGAAGCACTCATTGTTATTTCTGATGCAAATGGAAATGTAGTCGACCAGATCAAAGCACCGTTGGGTAAAGGACTAAAACAAATGCAATGGGATTTAAAAACAACCTTACCCACTGTTATGCGAAACAAATCTTCCAATACAGGGCTTCGGATTCATGTAGATCCTGGAACTTACACCGCACAACTGCATCAACGTATTGGTGGGCAGCTTACATCATTGTCAACTCCAGTTTCTTTTGAAGTAGAACAAATTCGTAAAAACGTTTTGAATAATCCACTTGAAGACCAAATGGATGACTACCTTGACAATGTAATTGAGATGTTTACCACTTTAAACCTTGCTGAAAATAAATTTGAAAAATCGAGTACTAAGCTCAATACAATAATGAAAAGCTTAGGATATGTAAAATCTAATCAAGTAGAACTCACGCAAGAAGCCTACGATTTGCGCGATGAAATGAATCGCTTAAAAATCATGATTGAGGGAAGCCCTGCACGTGCTGAGATCGGAGAAAAAGATCAGCCAACAATAACGGATCGTTTGTATTTTTCAATAAGTGGAATTTCAAGAAATTCATATGGTCCAACAGCTTTGCATATGGAAAGCTTTAAAATGACTCAACAACTATGGAAAGCGTATCAACCTCAGATGACAAGTTTTTCAGCTAAAGTTGAAGATTTAGCACGTCGTTTGGAAGAAGTAGGAGGTCCTAAAATTATGGATTAGCAACATGTTGAATTAATAAATCTACCACCAATTGATAGCTTTCAATGCCAGCCGATTGGTGGTTTGCTTTTAAATACACATCGTAACTCTTTTTAAAAAAAGGCTCAAATGGATTTTGATGTCGTTGCCAAAACAAAGAAATTTCTCTATAATTTTCGATTACACCTCCATGAATGGTGTTGTAATGATTTGTAAAAGACTCCTTATCTCTTTTGCGTAATTCGACTAAACAATATTGAAGTGCTAAAGAATGCCCTGCATATCGCATATAAGGATCAGTGGAGTTCATTGAGGTTGTCATACCAATATAGTTAGCCTCATCTTCAGCAGCAAAACCTAACTGATGAGCGATTTCGTGACAAGCCGTAGTCAAAATACGGAGTTTTGGTTGTAGTGTATTGACTTGAGCCTCTAGGGTAAAGGGGTTAAGGTATCCTCCAAAACCCATATAACTTAAAGGAAAACTCCAAAGCGAAGCCTTTATACTTTTAGATTTAAAAGAGGGGTATTTATTTTTTATGGCCTCAGCTCCGAGTTTTAATATTTTCTTTGTGGAGTATGGTATAATGATAGGCAAGCTATCATGATTTGATAGGGTTGAATGCATTTTATTGGTCTTGTCAATAAAGTAACTTGTCGCTTGAATAAGACTTGAAGTAGTGTAAGCATTTGAAGCATTTAATTGTTCAGAAAGAGGAATTCGATGATAATTAATCCCCCATTGCCATTGAAAAACAAGATGAACCAAGGCCACTACCGCAACCGTTTTCACAAGCGAAAATGAACGAATGGTTTTTCGTAGATAAATAATTTTTTTGAAAACAAAAACAAGGCATCCGATATAGAAGACATCACCCACCGAAAAAGGAATCCAACCTAAAATAACGCGGTTAATTTGTGCCCAATAAATATACCAGGTGGTGCTGTAATTATATTCGACCCATTGAGGATGTTCTGCTATCCATTGAATAAAAAACCATTGTGGAATAAATGATAAGGCCAGCCAATGGTGGTATGACCAACGCATAAATTATTCTTGAGAAACGATTTCGACTTCAAAAATTAGATTAGATTCAGGTGGAATAGCTCCTCCTCCTTGAGCTCCGTATGCCAAATCATAAGGCAGAAATAAGGTTGCTTTATCGCCTACATTAAGGAGCTTGAGCCCTTCTTTAAATCCTTCAATCATACGTGCTTCTGGGCCTACCTGAGCGGTTAAAGGGTTGTATGGGCGACGAGGATTAACCATATCATAACTTTTCGCAATCTCAAGTACACTGGTATCTAGTAAAGCACCATCTTCAAAATAGACAGCATAATGGGTGTTGATTTTTTTGTCTTCAGAAACGGCTTCCCCTTGACCTTGAGAAGTGATTGTATATTTCAAACCACTTTCAGTTGTGGTTGCTTCAGCTTTTAATGAAGCGTGTACAGCTGCAGTTTCTTTTTTTAGGAGTTCTATTTTATTTTTCTTTTCTTCTGCTTCTAAGAACGAGTCATCAAATACTTGTTTGGCTTTAAATTGTCGGGCTTCTTTTCCTGATCGTTTTATTTTGACATGAAATATGGTATCATTCTGACGAATTGAATCGACAACATTTTGCCCCTCTAACACTTTACCAAAAACAGTATGACGACCATCAAGCCATGGGGTAGCCTTGTGCGTAATAAAAAATTGACTTCCATTTGTAGCAGCACCCGAATTGGCCATTGATAAAATTCCTGCACTATCGTGTTTTAAACTTTCAACAATCTCATCCTCAAATTTATATCCAGGACCACCCTGTCCTGATCCGTTTGGATCCCCCGCTTGTATCATAAAATCATTAATGACTCTATGGAAAATTATCCCATCATAAAAGGGTTTGTTTTGATAAATTTCATTCACACGAGGATTGTCTCCCTCGCTGAGAGAAACAAAATTTGCTACTGTTACAGGGGTTTTATCAAAATAAAGCTGAACAACAATATCACCACGATTGGTTTCAATAGTGGCAAAAATTCCTTCACCATAAGGGTTTTCACAGGACATGATAAAGATGCCTACTAAGAGAATTAAAAAATTTTGAGATTTCATGTGTTTTATTATTTGGTTGTCAAAGGTATAAAAATATGTGCAACCAAAGGAGTGTTGGGTGGTATCAAATTACCATCCCCTGATGAACCATATGCCAGCAATGAAGGAATTAATAGCATACATTTAACTCCTTTTGGGATCATGGGGATAGTATTAGAAATTCCTTGTGGAAGTTCACGACTCCCTTTTACAGTGGTCAAAATTCTATTATTAACCAGTTGCTTATCATTTAAATCGTATAGTGATATTTGAATCGTGAAACTTTCATTTTCAGAAACATATAGCGGCGATTTGGGGATGCTTTCAAGAGATAGCCATACACCAGCATTTAAAAAGCGAAAAGTATCGTTTTTTTTTGCCAGCCACTGTTCAATTAGTTCAACTTCAACAGCGAGTTGTTGTTTATTTTTTTTAGCTGAATCAATCATTAAAGTTGTTTTGGGGTTATTTAAGGGGTACCGAGGTTCAAGTTTTGAACAACTTACAATACAGCACAATACTACACTTAAAAAAAATTTCATATCTATTGAAGTGCTTCTTTGTAATTGTTTAAAACAGCTAAAAAATGCTCACAGGTTTTGTTTAATGAAAATTCGCTTCGCCCACCTGCAGCGTTGTGATGTCCACCACCGTCAAAATGTTGTCGAGCAAATTCGTTAACTGAAAAATTTCCTTTTGATCGGAATGACATTTTAATAATTCCTTCTTTTTTATTTTCAATCATAATCACAGAAAAAACACAATTTTGTATGGAAAGTCCATAATTTACTAATCCTTCCGTATCCCCTTTTTGATAATTAAAACTATTGAGTTCTTCTTGACTTAAAGTTACATAAGCAGTTCTTAGTTCGGAAATATAATGAATATTATTTAACGCTTTCCCAATTAATTGTAATCGATCTAAGGTAGCTGTATCTTTTATATTATCATTGATTTGGACATGGTCAGCTCCTTTTTCAATAAGAGTAGCTACAATCCGATGGGTTTTGGCAGTCACTGATGGAAAACGAAATGAGCCCGAATCAGTTAGTATTCCAACATACAAGCAAGTCGCGATTTCTTTTGAGATGATATCCGTATGTTCGAGAGCTTCAATGATATGATAAACCACTTCACAAGTTGATCCTAGCTCAGGATAGGAAAAAGAAATATTGGCATAACCTTCTGGTTCACGATGATGATCGATCATGACTTTAAGTGCATCTGATTGTTCCACTACAGCTCCCATTTTTGCAATTCGATTTAAGGCGTTAAAATCAAGCGTAAATATAATAGAAGCTTGTTTTATGATGGTATTGAATTGATCTTGATCATGATTGTAAATACAAACCGATTCGTTACCTGGAATCCACTGTAAAAACTGAGGGTATTCGTTTGGGGATATAACACTAACTTGGTGGCCAAATTTTTTTAAAAAGTGCATCCACCCCAAACAACTTCCTATGGCATCACCATCAGGGTTTTTGTGTGGGATTATGACAACTCGTTGTGGAGTCTTAAGAGCTTCTTTTAATTGATTAAGTTGTAGTGTATTCATAATCAGCGAATATACGTAATGTGGCTTAGCTTAAAAACTAATGTCAAATTTTTGTAATTTTGGTCATACAATATCTTAGCCGTGCGCACACAACTATTCAAACAAAAACAAAACAAACGATTTAATTACACTCCTCGTTATTTTAAAGGTAAAAATACTGGAAATCCATATGCTTTTGATTCTGTATTTTCTAAATATCGGGAAACGCCCAATTCAACTGATTTTGGAGCACATTGGAAAGAAGCTCGTCAAGGAAGTCGTCATCGTGGAAATCGTTCATTTTCTATTCGTTTATTTTTGATCATAGGGATATTGGTTTTACTAAGTTTATTCGTGTTAGACTTTGATATATCTTTGTTTATTAGTTGATTATGCGAGATGTAATTCAATTATTACCTGATCATGTAGCCAATCAAATAGCTGCAGGGGAGGTAGTTCAGCGTCCAGCATCAGTAGTTAAAGAATTACTTGAAAATGCTATTGATGCTCAATCGAATTCAATCAAGCTTGTGGTTAAAGATGCAGGTAAAACATTAATTCAAGTAATTGACAATGGAGTAGGGATGAGCGAAACCGATACTCGATTGAGCTTTGAACGCCATGCCACCTCAAAAATAAAAGAAGCTTCAGATTTGTTTAAACTTACCACAAAAGGGTTTCGCGGAGAAGCTTTAGCGAGTATAGCTGCCATTGCCCAAGTGAATTTAACTACACGACGTAAAGTGGATGAACTTGGCACCTTCATACAAATTGAAGGTTCGGCTATTATTAATCAACAACCAAAAGCAGCACCAGTTGGAACTACCATTTCAGTTAAAAATTTATTTTTCAACATACCTGCCAGGCGAAATTTTTTAAAATCAAATTCCGTTGAATTCCGTCACATTATAGATGAGTTTCATCGTGTGGCTCTTACTCATTGTAACATTGCATTTAGTCTCTATCACAATGAAAATATTCTTTTTCAGCTTAGCCCAACAAACAAACGGCAAAGAATAGTTCAAGTCTTTGGAAAAAAAACAAATGAAAAACTTGTTCCAGTTCAAGAACATACAGAGCTGATTCAAATCGATGGATTTATTTTAAAACCAGAGTTTTCAAAAAAATCAAGACAACAGCAGTTTTTCTTTGTCAACAACCGATTCGTTAAATGCCCTTATCTTCACCATGCTGTTATGGCCGCTTTTGAGGGTTTATTAGTTAGTGGCCACCAGCCGGGATATTTTCTTTTTCTTCATATTTCGCCTGATCAAATAGATATCAATATTCATCCTACAAAAACAGAAATTAAGTTTGAGGATGACCACACGTTGTATGCTATTTTACGGTCAACAATAAAGCACAGCTTAGGACAATTTAATGTGGCGCCGATTTTAGATTTTAATCGTAATCCACAATTAGATCCAACGGTTGAACAACTTAACAATAATACCCCTAGTACTCCTCGAGTACAAGTAGATCAAAATTTTAATCCATTTCGAGATGCATCCCCCGCAAATTCGTTAGGATCATCAAATGATTGGCAGAAGCTTTATGAAGGTCTTCAATCGAATGAGCCCACTGAAGAGACTATGCCAATAATCAAAGAAGACGCCCCCGCTATTTGCTTTCAATTACAGCGAAAATATATAGTAAGTTCGTTACGCTCAGGGTTATTAGTCATGCATCAAAATCGTGCTCATGAGCGTATCCTTTTTGAACAGTTTATACAACATGGAAACGGAAAAAGTATACTATCCCAAAGTTTATTGTTTCCTATTAACTACCAAGCTATACCAGCTGTCATTGTTCAGTTAAAGGAATTACAAGCGATATTAAAAAGTTTTGGTTTTGGTTTCGAAAAGTGGACAGAAGATTCGGTCCACATCACTAATGTTCATCCAGACTTACATCAGGATCGTGTTGAGACGTTTATTGAAACTTTGTTGGAAACTAGCGAACATCAGGGAGCCCAATCCAAAGATTTCTTACATGAATACTTAGCGCGTCAATTGGCCGAAGCGACGGCAATCACTTCGGGTACAAATTTAGATCATGCGTCACAGCTCGGTTTAATTAGTAGTTTATTTTCTTGTACTCAACCTGACAGAAGCCCGTCTGGAAAGCCTATTTTTGTAACCTTATCACCAAATGATTTTGAACAAAAATTTAATTTATGAGATCAATTCCTGAAGTTGTAAAACAACTCATCATTGTAAACGTGTTGTTTTTTATTGGAGCTCAAATTGCTGGAAGTATTGCCTATGACCTTTTAGCGCTTCATTATCCTAAAAACCCCATGTTTGCAGCGTGGCAATTGATCACTCATTTGTTTATGCATGGTAGTATGTATCATATTTTATTTAATATGCTGGGATTATGGATGTTTGGCTCTCCATTAGCTCAACTTTGGGGAACCAATAAATTTCTAATTTTTTATTTTGTCACGGGGTTGGGAGCAGCGGGACTTCAACTTCTAATTTACCACTTACAAATCCAACAAGCGGTAGATTCATTGATTTTAGAGGGGTACAGTATTGATGCGATATATGAATATTTGGCCTCCAATCAAACTCTTTTTAACGTCACTATGGTTGGAGCTTCAGGAGCATTGTATGGGGTATTGGTAGCTTTTGCTTTTATGTACCCCAACGCCGAATTGATGATGATCTTTTTACCCATTCCTATCAAAGCAAAATTCTTTGTTCCTTTACTTCTTGTCAGTGACTTGTTTTTTGGTTTTTCTTCCTATTCGATGGGGCCTATTGCTCATTTCGCTCATTTGGGTGGGGCTATTACAGGTTTCCTACTCATGTGGTATTGGAAGAAAAATCAGTTTAATAAAAATCGATGGGACTTATGAAATTACCAAATCAATTGCGATATCGTTTAGCACAGCTTTCTTTTTTGGAGCGCCTTATATTGGTGATAGTCATTGCTTTTGTGCTTCCCTTCATTGTAAAAAGTATCTTATTTTTATTTAATATCCCCTTTGATTTTTTCTTTGAATGGTTAACACTATCTCATCGTTTTGACTTATTGCTATTTCGACCATGGTCACTTTTAACATATGGTTTTTTACACAGTAATTTAAGTCATATTTTTTGGAATATGCTTTTGCTTTACTTTTCGGGTCGAATGCTATTAAACTTGTTTGCTCAACAAGTTTTTATCAATACTTTTTTTATTGGTATCATAACGGGTGGTGTATTGTATTTATTGAGTTATAATATTTTCCCTGCTTTTTTAGGGCAAAATTCCTATCTGATTGGTTCCTCGGCAGGAGTAATGGCTGTTCTAATTTTTATTTGTTCTTATATGCCCAATAATGAAGTAAGATTGGTGTTGTTCAATGTTAAACTTCTTTATATTGGGTTGTTTTTTGTGATTTTAGATGTCATTCAAATCCCAACAGGAAATGCTGGTGGACACTTAGCTCACTTGGGTGGGGCATTGTGGGGATATGTATATCAGCATCAGTACAGTAAAGGAAACGATGTGGGTCAGTGGTTTTCTAAAATGATAGATTGGTTAAAAGGTTTTTTTACAAGTAAACCCAAAATTAAAACAGCTTACAGAACTAAAAAGCCATACAATAAGCGTCCCAAAACAAAGAGTCAGCAGGAAAAAATAGATTCAATTCTCGATAAAATCAGTAAGTCAGGATATGAGAGTTTGACAAAGGAGGAAAAAGATTTTTTGTTTCAGGCAGGAAAAGATTCTTAACTAAAAAAACTAAATACACACCCTCCATAAATTCGATTTTCAACATACTGAGGGTGCTCTTTAAAACTCAACTGAGCGGCATGTTCAATAATAAGTACACCATCATTTTGCAGGAGTTGTTGTTCAAAAACAATTTTGATTAGCTCATGAAAATAGACGAGTTCTTGTGCATAAGGGGGATCTGCAAAAATAATATCTGAAACGATAGTTGTTTTTTTTAAAAAAGCAAGCACCTCAGCACGTATAACATTGAGGTTTAATTTTAAATGGTCAGAAGTTTTTTGGATGAAAGTAGTACATAACGAATGATTATCTACAGAATTTACTCGCTTTACCCCTCGAGATATGAATTCGTAACTTATGCTTCCTGTTCCGCTGTATAAGTCCAACACTTCGATATTTTCAAAATCAAATTGATGATTAAGAATACTAAAAAGTGCTTCTTTAGCTCTATCTGTAGTAGGACGAACGGGAAGTTTTTTTGGAGGAAGAATTTTTCTTCCCCGATGAAGACCCGCTATGATACGCATTGTTGTAGGCTTATTAAAGAATAAAAACGATGAGTATTTGATATTTGATCGTCGTTAAATTTCAATGGCGTTATTGGAGTCAGAAAATTTAAACTTCGGATATAAGTATATAATAATTGGTAGTTTGCATCTCCTTCCAAAATATCTCCTGCTAGATATATCGGGCGCTCATTTGGATTAATATTACAGTTTTTAGCGGCCAAAAGAATATAATAAAGCATATCCTCCGATTTTTCATAGGGAAAACTATTATAAAACCTGAGTTTATGATTACACACCACTACAACTTGAATACTATTTTTTTGAATATGTACGAGCCATTGAGTGTCTTGTTTGTCTTGACAGAATTGAAAAAAAGCATGTACAAGAACAGTTGATATATGAAGGTATATAAAAGAACCAAAAGTATCTAATAGATAGTTGTTCACATTCACATAAGGAACAAAAACATTGACTAAATCGAACTCTTTGAGTTCATCATGAGTTATAAAATCGTTGTTTTCAAGATGAATATTTTTATTGAGGTAACTAACGTAATCTTCCTCATCGAATAGTGAAGCCGGGATAAAAGAAGATAAGTCGTTATTGGTTGATAGCTGAATATTATTAAACATTTTAGGGGTTAAACTAAATCGACTAAAATATTTTTTACATGCTAAATGAAGTTTTTCAACCTTTGAGGTATGGTCAAAATTAAAATACTCTAATGAAATTACATCGAGCGTATTGGAACGATATCTTAAAAAAGAAAGTCCATCCAAACTAATTTGGATGGACAGGTCCTCAAGAGGTTTTATAGGGTTATTTTTTTGTTGGTGTATCATAAATGGTTGGCCAATTTCCGTTGGTACTTACATCAGTAAGAGAACCCAAAACGATGAAAGGTCCATTAACACCATCTACAGAAACCTCGGATAACTCTTGTTTCAGTAAGTCTTTATTTTGGTCATGAAGAACTACCTCTTTATTTACTTTTACTTCAAAGACAGGAGCTTTATATCCATTTTTATCTAAGATGTCGGATTTAATCACAAAAGTAGTATCCACTCCTTTGACAGGAACTTTCATCATGGTCTTGTAACGGTCAGAATTTTTGAATAAAGAATCTTTTACAGAGGCAAAGCCTAAAGTATCGATCACCACGACCTCCCGAAGCATATCAATTCTGTAGGTACGATCATATTCTAAATAGCTTGAATCACGTTTTTCGAGCAACACGTATTCGGCGGTGTCAATAAATTCTACTAAACTTTTAAAATCATTGGCATAAACACCAACGACACTTTTGTAGGCAATCTGTGCATTTCCAATATCTTTCAAATTTGAGATGACGTCCGCATAGCGTTCTTGTTTGGTGTTGTTAAACTTGATTGGATCATTAATGGAGTTGTAAAGTTTAAATCCAAAAAAAAGGATTAAAATCCAAAGTAGAGCAAGGATAGCTTTTTTCATTTTTTATTTCTGATTATTTGCTTTTAACAAAACTACAATTTTTTTTACATCCTAAAAGCCTACTTAGAAAACATTAGTACCTTTATGGATAATTTATTTAGATGAACGCATCGACTTTCGTTGATTTTTTACTTTCCCATTTCCCTTTTACGCCAACTTTACCGCAAGAAAAGGCAATTAAGAAATTCTCAGATTTCATACATGCTGAAGATTCTAATCAACTTTTTGTTCTTAAAGGGTTTGCGGGCACAGGCAAAACCACTTTAATTGGGCTATGGGTACAACATCTTAAAAAAGTTGGTTTTAGAACCGTATTGATGGCTCCTACTGGAAGAGCAGCTAAGGTGATGGCTTCCTATGCAAATCATCAGGCATTTACGATACATAAAAGAATTTATTTTGCACATTTGCACAAATCAGGGGGTGTTCGGTTTAAGCTACAAAAAAATAAATATCGAAAAACCCTTTTTGTTGTAGATGAAGCCTCTATGATTTCTGACGAGTCTCAACAATCAAGTTTATTCGAAAACGGATCGCTTTTGCATGATCTTATCCAATATGTGAATGATGGCGATAAGTGCAAGTTGTTACTTGTGGGAGATACTGCTCAATTACCACCCATAAAGTATGATCTTAGCCCTGCTTTAAACACAAATGTGATCGAATTAGAGCATCAAAAAATTGTTCACGAAGTAACCTTAAATCAGGTAGTTCGCCAAGCTCAGGATTCTGGTATTTTGTATAATGCCACCAAAGTGCGCAATCAACTAGAAGCTAATTATTCCGATCCTTTCCAATTTACATTACATGAATTTACCGATATTATCAGACTGGTCGATGGTCATGAAATTCAAGATGCAATTGAAACTGCGTACAGAGAAGTTGGTCGGCAAGAAACCGCTATCATTGTTCGATCCAACAAAAGAACAAATACCTATAATAAACAAATTCGTTCACATATTTTGGGTAATGAAGATGAACTAACCGCTGGAGATTTGCTTATGGTTGTTAAAAACAATTATTTTTGGTTATCTCCTAGTTCTGTTCCTGGGTTTATTGCCAATGGAGATCTTATTGAGGTATTGCAAATAAAGGCTTTTAAAAGTTTGTATGGGTTTCGATTCGCGGAAGTTGAAGTTCAATTAGTGGATTATCCTAGTGAAAAACCTTTTGAGACGTTCTTAATAATTGATACTTTAACTTCAGATCAACACGCTCTTTCTTATGAGCAAGGAAATAACTTGTACAATGAGGTGAGAAAAGATTACGCTCATTTACCCAAATATAAACAGTATTTAAAAGTAAAAAACAATTCTTTTTTTAATGCACTACAAGTTAAGTTTTCTTATACGATAACATGTCACAAATCTCAAGGCGGTCAATGGAAACGTGTATTTATCGAAATGCCTTACTTGCCTGATGGTGTTTCTCCTGCGTATTTTCGATGGCTATATACGGCTATTACACGTGCTTCTGAACGTTTGTTTTTAATTGGTTTTAAGGACGATGCGTTTGAACAATTATGATTTATCGTAAATTTGTAATATGAAAATTATTGCCGCTTTACCCGCTCGCTATCACGCCACCCGATTCCCTGGTAAATTATTAGCAGATTTGCATGGTAAACCTGTAATACAGCATACTTATGAAGCTGTTTTTCAATCCTCATTATTTGATGATGTATATGTGGTAACTGATAGTGATTTAATTGAGAATGCAACAAGAGATTTTGGTGGAAATGTTATCCGAAGCCTACAAGAGCATGAATGTGGTAGTGATCGTATAGCCGAAGCTTTTTCGAGCGTGGATGTTGACATCATCATTAATGTTCAAGCTGATGAACCCTTTATTTGTCCAAAAAGTTTGAGGCAACTTATTCACATATTCGAAAAAGACAAGCATCAACTAGTGGATTTGGCATCGCTTATGATTCCTATTACTCAAAAGGAAGTTATTGAAAGTCCCAATATAGTTAAAGTGATTGTCGATCAACAACAAAGGGCTTTATACTTTTCGCGCTTACCCATTCCATTTTTAAGAACAAACGATACCTCTTCAATATACTTTAAACATGTTGGCGTATACGCTTTTCGTAAACAGGCTTTGATGGATTTCTATAATCAGCCTGTTACTCCTTTGGAAAATGCCGAAAAAATAGAAGCGATACGATATTTAGAAATAGGAAAGACCATTCAGATGCTAGAAACTGATTTTGATGGAGTTGGAATAGATGTTCCTGAGGATTTGGAGCGAGCAAAACAACTTATGCTTTAAACCATGGTGTGATAAACATTTTGAACA
Source organism: Flavobacteriaceae bacterium (assembly GCA_965659665.1). Lineage (GTDB taxonomy): Bacteria > Bacteroidota > Bacteroidia > Flavobacteriales > Flavobacteriaceae > CBFHWU01. Next base: position 82,564 of record CBFHWU010000032.1, on the reverse strand, counting down.
TCTTCATCTTCTTCAATTTTTTCGAGTAATTTTTCTACCTCATCAGCTTGTTCAGCAGTTAACTTTTTAGTGGTGGTTGGAATACGTTCAAAACCAGAAGATAAAATTTCAATTTCACGTTGTTCCAATTCTTTTTGAATGGTTCCAAAATTTTCAAAAGGAGCGTAGAGGAGTATTCCATCATCATCGACAAAAACCTCCTCTACTCCAAAATCTATCAGTTCCAATTCGATTTCTTCAGGATCTATCCCATCATTTGGAATTCTAAAATTACAAGTATGATCAAACATAAACTCAACAGATCCGGATGTGCCTAGATTTCCATTACACTTATTAAAATAACTTCTGATATTGGCTACTGTTCGGTTATTGTTATCTGTGGCGGTTTCGACCAATACGGCAATACCATAGGGGGCGTACCCTTCAAATAATACTTCTTTGTAGTCTTCAGTATTTTTGTCTGAGGCACGTTTAATGGCTCTCTCAATATTATCTTTAGGCATATTAGCAGCCTTCGCATTTTGAATTACGGCTCGTAACCTTGAGTTAGATTCTGGGTAGGGTCCTCCTTCATTTACGGCCATTACAATGTCTTTTCCAATTCTCGTAAATGTTTTGGCCATCGCTGACCAACGTTTCATTTTTCGTGCTTTTCGAAATTCAAATGCTCTTCCCATATCTTTTGTTCATGCTAAGCAAAGATAATTGAATATATAAAAATAGGTAGGAATTCCAGCTTCAATAGCGTTAAGAAATTAAAGCAAAAAACTTCCTAATCGGTTTTCTGATTAAACTTAAATAGTAGAGCAAAAATATTATTTACCCTTAATTTTCTTTTCATACATATGGATCCATTGGTCCAAGGTAATTTTACGCATCAATTCTCCTAGGAGTAACAAGGGGATATCTCCCTTGGGCTTAAATCTAATACAAGATTTCCCCATATTTAATTGTTCTTTTGTACACAATGCATATTGACTTACAAACCATTTTAACAAATTACGATCGGCATAAATTCCACTGTGATATATGGTAATATGATTTTTTTGATTGCCCAAATGAGCAAAGGGTAGGGGTAATTTAGGATTACAATGGTATCCTTTTGAGTATAACGAGTGCGGCACAACGTAACCGATCATATTATAAGATAAAATCTCTTTAAATCCATGAGGTAGATTTTTTTTTATTTGATGTCTTATTTTTAAAAATATTTCTTTTCTATCTAAGGGAATTGTGTCGATATAGGGTTTAATTTCTGAAAACATAATTTGGGGGATATAACTTCACTAAAAATACTAAATTTTGGTACAATCATCAAGGATGTCTTGAACAGTAAATTGAAGGTGTTTTGGCATTGGGTTATCTCGATGAAGTAGGGCGAGATAGCGATCTTCGTTGGAAGCATATATTCTTTTCCAAATAGGTTTTACTTGAAATTGTTGGGTGACCAAAAGTTTTAAAAATTCATCATGATGAATTAAATCCCGACTTCCTAAATGAAAAATTCCCTTGAGTTTTCGATTAATAATATAATGAACCTGCCTACTAAACTGAAAACCACTGGTGACGTTAATGATAGAGTTAGGATAAATTTCTATGGGATTATTATCCTTAATTGCATTTTTAATTTCTTGATTTCTAGGTGAATTTACACCAAATACCATGGGCAACCTTAATATAGCCCACTGCGAATGCTTGAGCCGCATGACTTCATTTTCAATTTTTATTTTTAGTCGCCCATAAATACTTTCAGAAAGTGTTTTGTCATACTCATAGCTGGGGTAGTGAGTAAAAGCATCAAAAACATTGGCCGAAGACAAAAAAATCAGTTTATTTTTTTTTTTTGAAGCATGCTCACATAAAATTTGATGAAAGAGAATCTGTTCAGCAAACTCACCGCGTACGGCACTGATCACGAGGGAGGGTTTCAGTTGTTTTAAAATATGTGAAGGAGACTCTGTTCGAAAATCAAAGGGACAAAATCGTTGGTTATAATGGAAAGCTTCGTTGTGGCAATAAGTTCCGTAAACATCGTAGTATGGCTGGAGTTCTTTATATATCGTTTGTCCTAAATATCCACTTGCTCCAAAAATTAAAATGCGTTCCATAGTTATGTTTTATAAAACGGAAACTTCTGTATTAGAGAGGAAATTTTTTTATTTCGAATTTCAACGTAAATCTTTTGGTTTGGTATTGCGTATTCCGTATTGATATACCCCATTCCAATGCCTTTGCCTAAAGTTGGTGAACTGGTTCCTGAGGTGACTTTACCAATTGCTTTTCCTTGTTCATTTAATAGAGGATATCCATTTCTTGGAATTCCACGCTTTTCAAGAACAAAACCAATTCGTTTTTGAGGGGTACCCTCCTTTTTTTGACGTTGAATAGTGTGATGATTTACAAAGTTTTTGGTGAATTTGGTACACCAACCTAAGCCTGCTGCGATAGGGGAGGTTTTATCGTCGATATCATTACCGTACAAACAATATCCCATCTCGAGACGTAAAGTATCTCTTGCGGCTAACCCTACTGGCTGGGCGCCAGCTGATGTGACCATTTTCCATATCAATTTTGCGTGGGTGTTAGGGATATATAATTCAAAACCACCCGAACCCGTATATCCCGTAGCAGAAATGATAATATTTTTTATTCCTCCTAATGAACCTATAATAAAATGATAGAATGGAATTTCTTTTAAATTGATCTCCGTTAAGTTTTGAAGTACTTGGTGGGCCTTGGGGCCTTGAACAGCTAATAATGACCATTCTTCACTAGCGTTATAAAGCTCCGCCCCAAAATTAATATTATTGGTTTTAATCCAATTCCAATCTTTGGCTATATTGGACGCATTGACGACCAGCATATATTCGTCCTCAGCAATTTTATAAACGATAAGATCATCTACAATACCTCCACTTGTATTTGGCATGTAAGCATATTGCGCTTGGCCTACTTTTAGTGTTGAGGCGTCATTACTAATAATAAATTGAATTAACGCTAAAGCTTGTTTGCCTCGAATAAAAAATTCCCCCATGTGGGAAACATCAAAAATTCCAACATGGTTACGTACCGCATGGTGTTCACGTTGTATGCCATCATATTGTACCGGCATGGAGAAACCAGCAAATGGGACCATTTTGGCATTTAAGGAGAGGTGTAAGTCAGTCAGGGCAGTAGTCTTCATCCGTATTTTTTCCAAAAATAACTTGAAATTTCACTTTATTTACATAAATTTATTAAAAATGTATCGAATCTTACTTTTTTGTTTATTGTTCATAAGTTCTATTTATGGACAAACCTATCCTTCCTCCTTTTTGTCACCGGAATTTCATCAAAACAAGCGAGATCTTTTTCGTGCATCTATGCCACAAAACTCTATAGTTGTTTTGTTTTCATATCCTATTCGAAAACGTTCTAATACCATAAATCATCATTATCATCAGAACCCAAATTTTTATTATTTAACGGGTTCAGAAGAACCTCATTCTGCACTTTTGTTATTTTCATCGCCTATCGAAATAGATGGAGTAATGACCAACGAAGTTTTATTTACTCAAACTCGGAGTGCTTACGGCGAACAGTGGGATGGTCTTCGCATGGGTGTAGAGGGGGTTAAAAATGATCTTGGCATAGAGGTTGCTTTTGAAGGCAAAGATTTTGAGAAAAAACTTCCAAACCTAGAACAGTTTGATAAGATTTTGATGGAGCCTATCCCTATGGATGTCATGGATGACTCTAAAAACGCTGCGGATTTATACTCTTTGATAAAAACGATAGAAAATAGAATTCATAAGGTTTCTTCTACGGATAAAGAATTAGACCAGTACACATTTGTTGATTTTGAGTTTGTGCAAGCTTATTTAGGTAAGATGCGAGAAGTAAAATCCGATGAAGAAATGATTTTACTAAAAAAGGCGATAGCCATTTCTGTGATGGGTCAAATTGAAGTGATGAAAGCGATGCACCCAGGAATGAGTGAGCGTGAAATACAAGGAATACATGAATTTGTATTTAAAAAATATGGTGCTGAATTTGAGGGTTACCCTTCAATCATTGGAGGAGGATCCAATGGATGTGTTCTTCATTATGTATCCAATCATGACATTCCTGGAAAGGGTGATTTGGTTTTAATGGATGTTGGCGCCGAGTATTTTAATTATACTGCTGATATTACTCGTACAATTCCTGTCAATGGGCGTTTTTCTGAGGAACAAAAAATAATTTATGAGTTGGTATTAAAAGCTCAAAATGCAGCCATCAGCAAAGTAGAAGTTGGAGCTTCCTTTTGGCTTCCTCATCAAACAGCACAAAGTGTTATTGCGGAGGGTCTTATGGAATTGGGAATTATTACCAATCCCTCAGAGGCTTCTTATTATTTCCCCCATGGATCATCTCATTATATTGGCTTAGATGTACATGATATTGGCAGTTATGGGCCATTTAAGGAAAATTCCTTTATAACTGTAGAACCTGGAATTTATATTCCAGAAAATAGTCCATGTGACCAAAAATGGTGGGGTATTGCCATACGAATTGAAGATGATATCTGGATTACGGCTGACGGGCCTGTAAATTTATCTGAAGATGCTCCTAGAAAAGTAGAAGAGATCGAATTGTTGATGGAAGAGGGAAGTACTCTTGATTCATTTATTTTGCCTGAACTTGATTCACTTATCAAATAGTTTTTGAAAGTCTATTAAACCTCATTTGAACAAGATGTGTTAATCTACTATTCAATATGTTCAAAATCATTAAGTACAACTAATTCCAGTATATCAAGTACATCACTATCCACTATTTGAACCTTATTTTCCCCTTCAAAAAGGTTGCTTACTCTATTGACATAGGTTGATGCTTCTCTTAGTTCTGCATGAAAGAGCAGGCCATTAACGGTATAATCAACACTAATGGGAAAAACATTTTTTGTAGAGGTTAAAGTGATCGAGATAGCATAATCTCTACTCAAGTCATAACATATTTGATTATTTATGGAAGAACCATCTGACAAAACAAAATCAATATCAAATTCGGGTTTTGGTGACGGATCATCTTTTTTGCAAGAAGCTACCACCAAGATTCCAAATGCCACAGATATAAATACTTTCTTTTTCATTAAAAATTAATTATTCAATCGTAATATTCTTTTCAAATGTTCCTATTTTCACCTTATAAATTCCAGGTTCTAAATCCTGAAAAAGAACTTCTACTTCATCATTACTGGTTTGAATCTTCTCTCCTTCAAAAAACAACATAGCTTGTTCTGTTGAGCAACAATGGAGAATTTTTATTGCTCCATCAGATTGACAAGTCACATTTCTTTTGTAAACAACAGGAACGGGGGTACCTGTTTGATCAATATTAACAATAAATGTATTGATAATAGATTGATCTTCTGCACGAACTTCAAACTCAACAGGATTTGTAAAATCGATAGCTTCTTGTCCTGAAACCAAAGCCACTCTATTATAAAAAAGCTCAGCGCCTACACTTAATTCAAATTCAGGAATTAAATTATGTATACTTATGTTGTCATCCATGTATACATTAATAATTCCATTTGAATTGTCAGAAGAAATAATTGAAGCATTGCTAAAACCAAAAGTTAGCATGTCGGCTTCATTATTTAAGGAAGGACTTGAGATGCTATAGGCTTGAAATACATTTCCAATATGTTTTCCAATCACAAAATTGATCGTATTTTCAGCGTCTACAACTTCACCTGTTTTACTGTTATATAATTTAAAATGTATGGTTTCATTATTTTGATTGGCTAAAATATTGAAATAGGCAAAGTAGGCATCTTGAGATTCAACATAGATTAAATTAGTAAATCCACGGCATGTTTCATGGACAAATGCACCGACCCTGTCATTTTCGCTGTCAAGTCGGTTGCCATTTAATGTTAAGAACGCAATCATTGACATTGAATGTTCATAATCATTATCATTCACACTCCATTCAGGAGGTTGAGCGTATGCATTCACAAAGAGCCCAATGAACAAGGGGAGAAGAAGGGGTCTCAAATAATTCATTTTTTACTCAGTTTTAATAACTTTAAATATTTGATCAAATTCACTTGAGCTCACTCTCAACAAATAGACTCCTGTTTTAATAACATCTTGATCTGAAATTTTGACAATGTTTGTTCCTTCATTGAAGCTTCTGTTTTTTGTGTAAACTTGTTGACCAGTTATATCATAGAGTCTAATGGAAACATGTCGATTTTCTAATAAATTAATTTGAACTGATAATTCCGCTTTAAAAGAATTTGGATAAACGATCACCTTTTCTTCAAGATTGGACGAAGATTCTAAAGTGATTGGATTCCTGACGGTACCCATCACAGCGTCTCCTTTGAAGTTGAATGTTTTTGAAGTTGCAAATTGTTTTAATCCATTTCCTTTGTAGAAAACAAGTTTGCCTGTTTCATTGTTTCCGTAAATGGTAATAAATCTCAATCTTTTATCCGTATGGCTTTGATTTTTTTCCATACCTCTTAACTCCCCTTTTTCGTTATACACATATAATTCATCAAACCCGTCAGGTAATTGAACAACCACATTCATACTTTCACTGAAATTGGAATATCGAATACTATCTTGATTATTTTTGGACTCTTTGAAAGTACTTAATCCGAAATGCTGCTTAGGTATTTGGGCAAAATTCAAGAAATTTGGATATCTAAAGGTTTGATCATTTTCAGATCTTATCATATATCCTTTTCCTTTTTCCAAATATTGAAGTGTTCCTGACCAACCATTCAAAGGGTCATAAATCGAAAATTGATTTTGAGATTTTATAACATCACCTTCATTTGGTTCAAAATTACTGAGTCCTTCCTCTAAAAGGATATTATTATCTAATACATATGGAATCCAATTCCAACCTTGTTTAATTTCGAAACTCCAATCTTGAATATTCACACTTTCCCCTTGGATGACCAAGTCTTGTTCATTATAAATATTGAATTTATACATTTTGGAAGAAGATAGCCCCCCTGCTTCCACAATTCCTCCGTTCCACTGACTGTTCTCAGGAGCAAAATCGTCTTTGTAATACGTAGCAAGAAGTGATGGGGAATGACTAAGAATCCGATCACCTGTTTCCAAAGATAGGTATTTAGATAGTTCATCTATATTTCCGAAATTAGGATCATTTACATTAAAAGATACCCAATTCCAGCCACTGTTAAAGTGAATTTGTTGATCAACAAAACGTGTATTTTCAAAATCTACTGGGGATGTTAGATTTCCTAATATTTGATCTTGGGTATAGTTGACGCTTAACTCACTGTTAATTGTAGATTCGAAAATATTACCAGAGGATGCATCCCAAATTTTAAATTGAACTGATCCACTCTCACCATCGTTGCCATAAATTGTAAGATAAGCAAAATACGCTTTGTAATTGGAATCATAACTAAGTTGAGCTGACCCTCTAACTTCATTATTGTAAAATGCTGATACAGTATCATACATATCCTCTGATAAAACGCCATCAATTTTGATACGTCCAATAACATTCATGCTGTTATCAAATTTTGATGCATCAACACTCCAGTCAGGTTCTGGGCTTAAAATTCTTACATTAAGTTGTATTTTTTGATCAAAACCAAAATTGGTTTGTAAGTACAATTCCTCTGTAAATTCACCAGTAGAAAGTTCAAAATCAATTGTTGCCTTAATCGTAATACTGCTATTTGGGTTTATGATTCCAGACGTTTCTTCTAGTGTAAGCCAACTAGGAATATTAGTAATGGTGTAGGGTTGATTCTGACCTCCTCTATTTAATAGAACCAAATCAAATGAATTGCTAGCTTCAATGTTAGATATTATGTCAACAGTATTTCCATATCCTTCGGCATACCAGCTCACATCATTTCGGTTAACAAAAGCGGTCCAAGTAATTGGTGACTCCTGTATATTATTGGCTCCATCAAACATGCGATGAACCGTGATATCAAGTCTCTGACTTTCAATAGATGCCCAATCAGAAATTACGGGTTCAATAATAATCTCATCATCATTAATCACGTGATTGGTTAAAAACTTAATTTCCGATCTTGAAGGCTTAATTGCTGGAGTGTCCTCTGAATAATTAAGATTACCATCACTGATAATTGCATTGCTGGGAATTACATTTTGATTGCTATAAATATGATAGTATCTAGGGCCATTTCCAGTTGGTATATCAGGTTGGTTCATTTTTGCGTACAACATTAACCCAATACTTTCGGGGTCGATTTCATTAAATCTGTCACGTTCTATTTGCTCATAAGTTCGTAATAGGTTCCACAAGCGCAATTCATCAATTTTTCCGGTGAAGGTTCTGTCCGCTTGTTCATTTTCGATCATATTTCCTCTTGCACCGATCCAAATTTTATTTCCAGTGAATCCTTTTATATTTTGATTAGTGACAGATGAAACGAGCTCAGCATCCAAGTAAGTCCTCACAGTTCCTTGACGATTGATCAAAATACTTATATGATGCCAAGAATCATCCGCAATATTTTCAGGTACTATGAGGGTTGAAGTTCCTTCGCTTTCAATGGATAAATATCCCTGATTATTGAGGTTGATGGCCCATTTATTAGCAGATCCGGTAAACATGTCAGCTTCTTCTTGATCTCCTCGACCATTAGAAAATATAGTGGCATCCTGAACCCTATCTGTTTTTAACCAGAACGATAAAGTGACGTCCATTTGCTCTGTAATCTGAACAAAGTTTACATTATCAAGAGTCAAATATTGTCCATTAATAAATTCATATGCATTCCCTTTAGGGTTAATATCCCATGACCCTGAATTTACAAGAGCGTGTTTAAATCTGGCTTTGTCTTTGGCAATATTTCCATTGCCTTCATCCATCGACCATAAACCAATGAGCCCTTGCTCATTTCCAATATATTTAGTGTAAATATTAGCAAACGAATCTTCAAAATCTATTGCTTTGTTCCATAATCGTACATCATGAATATTTCCAACAAAAGAATGACCTCCAATAATTAAATCATTATTATTAGCAATCCGCAATGGCGCAACATATTCAGAGGCTATTATATTAGCTTCTTCGAAAATGTGTATGACTTCATTAGCACTATCATACGAGAACGTGTAGTGGTGGAAGAGATTGTCATCAGAGATGCTACCCGAAATAGTTTGTTCACCTAATGTAAAGAATAACCTTCCAGTATCGTCAAGTCCAATTTTAAATCCATTTTCTTGTTCAATAATTGTTGCGTTTGATTGTTGGGTGTTATTCTTCATCCAGAACTCCAAGGCAAAATCTCCGTTGGTGATCATCGGGCTTTCAATAAGAGCAGTATTTGAACCTTCAAAGCGTAATGATACATGGTGGTTGACTGGTAATTGATTGGTCTCCCCTTTAATTTCGATGTTACTAACCGCCGAATTATAGTTTATATTTTCACTAAATCTTGCTTTTAATACCTCCCCTGAAGTAAGAATTCCATCAATTGGAGAGGGTACCCCAAAACGACGTGGAGAATTTAAATCAATTTTTCCTGGGATTACTTCCGATATAAATTCAGTACCATTGGTACATGAGGTTCTAGCTCTTACTTCGTATCCTCCGTCTTCTAAACCTCTCCCTTTGATATCCCACGAGTATGTTAAGATTGGATTATCTATTAAGGAGATTTCTGGTGTACTTGATTCTTGGGCCTCACTGTAAAATTCTTCCGTGTTAAAGTAGGTATGTAAGCGTGTCCATGTTGGCGTGCCACTGATACGGTATTCTAAATCAACTTGTTTGAAATTTGAAAACCCTTGATTAAAGCCCTCCATATTAATAACCAGCGGATTAGTTGTTCTATCTAAGTTGTGAGCAGCATTAATATTATAACTCCAATTTTCTAGTGGGCTTGTAATAAAAATCTCTGAACACGAAGGCACAAAATTCGCTGATACAACAACTTCATCATAAACATCGTCATCACAAAGAGAGCTTAAAAAAATGCTTATATTTTCATAGCTGTAAACATCTGAGATAGACTTTCCTAGTGTCATCGTATAGGTCACTCTTTCCCCAATAGGAACATTTACAATAGTACCATTGGGATCTATATTAATGTGAGCATTATGCGGATTGGTGGTGTTATCAACTACGAGCAAGAAAAGCTCATCTGTTCCCGCCAATCCATTATTTTCTAGTGTCAATTCAAACTCAGCATTAACCGTTTCGAAAACATTATTCACCACAGCTTGTTGAACATTTATAATGGGCACTTCAACCTGCTGAGTAGCACGACTAATTTCTTCACCTGCTCCTTCCTCCAATTCCTCAATTTCTATTTCTGAGGGATCATAATCTTGATGATCATAAAACAGTGTTGTTGTAGCTCCTTCATGAGGACAAGAGGTACTTCCACCTACGGTACCAAATATAAGTCCATTTCCATCAAATGAATTAACAACATCTACACTTAGAGCGTTAGCTCCATCATTATCTTTCAAGGTGAAAGATACGGAGGTCACGGTTTCTTCTTCTGCGGAATTGCCTTCGACAAAATCTTGTGCAAAAGTGGCAGTTGTTGTGCTTAAAACTCCAAACTTGTTAAAAGCAAAGCCCAGAGAAAGTGCAACACTTTCTTCTATGCTATAGGTGGTTTCTATCTGTTTAGAGGATAAAATAGAAGTTTCCATAGATCGTGAAAACTCTCCAGAACCTGCATCAAATGAGATGTTATCTTCGTAATGCTCATTGAGTAGTCTATTCAGGGTGTTTTCAATGTTTTCTGCAAATCCTGGATTTTTCTCATTGGCAACATCGTCAGATCTAATATCATCTACAATATTTTCCGCATAATTTTGCAATGTTTCTTTAAATTCCTCTCTTCTATTGATGGCTAAGTGTTTTGTTCTTTCATTTTCTAAAATGGTTTTTCTCCATAAATAAATTTGTTGTTGGTAATCATCAACGGAAAGTAATCTAGGATCATTTTCATCTAATATTCCATTTTCTATGTTAAATACAATTAGTTCGAGTTCTGGAATTAAAGTTTCTAAAATGTAATATTGGGAGTATACAAAAAAGGTTTCAGAAGGTTCTTCATTAAAATACATGGCTTTCTGAGTACTAATATATAGGGTCTCCCCCTCAATATTTGTCAATGTTATTGTATCGTCTCCTATGGGTTCCATATTCGCCTGAACATTATTAAATGAGCCGTAAGCATAGTTTTTGGATTGTCCAATGTATAAATCCCCATCGGCACCTACAAATTCGGGATCATCACTAGTCGAGATTGATTGATTGAAAGTATATGTTTTTGTAAGATCTTTTCCATCTGAACTCGATGAAGAAAATGATACTCCTAATTCAATATTATTTGTAGTCTCTTGAGTTATAACAGGTCCTGCTAATCCTCCACCAGCTTCAAATTTAGCTCCTAATAACAACACTATTGACTGATCAAATCCATCACTTTGAGTAAAGCTTTGACTTGTACTAAAAGAAATACTTTCTCCACTTTCGATTGTGGCAAAACTGTTGGATCCTGGAGGGTCTCTTAAAATAATGTCTGGAACATCTGGAGCAGCGGTAATAAATGTTTGACTACCATCTGACCGTCCGCCAAGTATAATACCTTCTGCCTCATAGTTTTCGGCATCATAATCTACTCCATCAACAGTGTATTTTATATCTAAAGTACGAGTAAATGGACTTGAAATTGCAGGCAAGCCTGCTTTAAAGCGGTAAACGATCTTACTCATGTTATTTTGATCAATCTCTATGGATTCAGAATCATCAAGAGCTAAGGTATTTGTGATATTAAACACACCATCAATGATAGGTACTAGATATTCTGTTCCCCCACCATCTTCATCATAGTTAACGTATCGTTCAAATCGATCCATACTAATTTCGTATGATTTGAACTGCGTAAATAAAAGAGGCATCCCCTCAGTAGAAAAGGATTCTTCACCGATATTAATTTCTGAATCTGATGTTTGTTCAGTCACCCTCAAAACAGGAGTTGACCTATACACAAAACTACGGGCATAATGATAGGGTAAATCTGTTATCACTCCATTATCACCAAGGTCTATTTCAGGCACGGTTTCTTCAACAGCTGCATTTGAGACACTAAAAATTTCGTTGGCATCCAATAAGCTAAGCGTTGGATTACTATTGATGATTAGTCCACTTTGTTGGTTAATGGTGTATTCAAGAGGTAATAAATTTACTCTGTATTCACCGGATTCATCGTTTGTACTCAGCCTAGCCTTGGTATATGGCGTAGGATTAGCCCCTGGAGGAGTGTAATCCAGCGTGATGTTAGCAACACCAATATTATTGACAGAACTCACGGATTCAAAATATTCCACACCATCAATGGAAATGCTTTCTTCTCTGAGACCGTTATACCCAAAACCAATTTCTTTTTGAGACTCTACAGACCCCCCAGTTACACGCCCCACAACCGTTACTTTGGTATAATCAACAAAATAGATGGGTTGATCCATATTTTCGAAGAAGTTGTGGTACTCACCCTGATTTTGTGGAAATCTTCCATTATAGGTAAACTCATGCCCATGTTTTCGCACAGAAATAAAATGATTTCCAATAGGAACATTTATTTCAAACTCTCCATTATTGTCAGTAATTACAGGTTCTCTATTTTCATTTAATACGAGTTCTCCATCTATGTAAATATTTGCACCCACTGAAGGAATACGTGCATAACGTTCCAAGTAATCATCATCAGAGTCATCAGGAGTTCCCGCATCATTAAGCCAATATTCTCCTTTGGGATATTTTAGTCCACTTTTTTCATAATAATTATACCCTTCATCTAATATTCCTGGACCACTTACGTACTCGTCTCCATCTGTTAAGTTTGAAAAATCAGGAGCTTCAGGATCTTGACTGTTCACTTCTACAAAAGATTTGAAAACATCTCTTGTATCAAACAACACACGACCTCTAAAAACAAAAGAAGATTTGTCCGTGAAATTTACTTGATTAATAATTTCGGATCCTTCTCCAACGTACAGTGTCTGTTGGGCTGGATCAAATTGATGTTGTCCTAAAATTGGGGTTAATGTAACCGCTTCTCCAGAACCAGAATAAGGGATTCCTTCAGCTACATAATTACCATAGTCGTCCGTTAGAGTAATCGTTTGTATCCCTGTTTGATCAGAAATATACCCTTCAGTAACCCATGAAACATTTTCAAGCTTCCCATGATTTTCATTGTAGGTAAATCCATACCTCGAAAGATCGTAAGCATATTCACCCACTCCTTCGTTTGCTTTTAGGTAGGAAAATAAGTTGGGATCATTATTATTTATTCTTCTTTGATAACCAAATCTAATATCGTCGGCCTCCAATATTTTATCCCAAATTCTAATTTCATCGCAATAAAAACTCTTTGCCTCAAATTCATCCCATCCCAATTCAATGGTGTTCCAGGGAATATATTCTTTATATGCCCCTGAATGAAGGAACCTTCCGCCAACGGCAGCAATACTCGGTACTCTTAGCTGTTCAGCATCAAAATCTACATAGGGAGCGTTATAATTTTCATCATTTTCTAAAGCAACTGAATGTACCGTTTCAAAATAATCTTCGGTTAAGGGTCGCCCATTAATATATATTTTAGGCCATTCACCATCTTTCAAGGCCACCGTAATATGTGTAAATTCAGAATTAATATTTTCAATTGGCACTAATATATCATTACCCAATTCATCTACTTCACCAGATGGTATATAGTTTTTTAATCTATAAATTGCACTAGTAAAGCTCCTTGTATTAATGGTAATACCAATACCAGCATCATTATCTAGGATTGGAAATAACCAAACCTCAACTTCTTCAGCTCTTACACCAAAACCATCGCCAACAGTAAATAGTTTAACGGATCTCCCAGAAGAAACACTATCATCATTAAAGTCAAAAGGCTCTTCAGGTTTTATCCAAGCTTGTAAGGTCATAACATCTTCAATGCCTCTATCCTCACTTTGAATGAATATACGTCCAAGCTCAGGTACCAAAAGAGAAGATCCCATTTCTCTTTCTGAATTTGTATTTGACGTCACACTTATTTTAACATCTTTTACTGGATTTCCTCCTACATAACTGATGTTTCCAGTAATGGTTGCTTCGGGGTTTCTGAATCCAATTCCTGTAATAAAATTTTCATAAATAACATCTCTTGCTACAATACCCTCTGCTTTGAGTTTGTATTCATATAATGTACCACCATCTACAAAACGATCGTCATAGGTAGTAGCTGAGGAAGGTAGGGTTACAATTTCTGTAAATGGTTCTTCAGGCATATTAACTTTTCGACGAAAAAGTTTAAAATTCTCTATCTGAGTTTCATTGTTTCTTATCGTCCATCTCAATTCAATTTTATCAGGAAAAATTCCTTTGGTTACTTCAAATGATTCTTCGGAGAAGGTATTATAGAGATAATTGACATCCCACGGAAATCGAATATCCAGTTCAGAGCTACGATCACCATTTTCATTCAAACCCAAATACGCCCTACCAACTTGCACCGCAAACCCGTGCCCAGAGGAATTAGGACTATGAATTGCTTCATTAGCAGTCACTACTTTAACCCCTTTATTATTTTGTGCACAAATATCAACACCCCCAATAAAGAGAAGGGCTGCAGTGAGCAGTAAAAATCTCTTATTCATAAAATGTGCTATTATAATTTAATAATGTAGTTTACCCCGTAGTTTACAGGACGTGTTTCACTGCCTCCTGTAGTAGCTGTTTCTCCACCAATTTGAAGTTCAGCATTTGTGCCAGATCTGTAAACGGGTGATTCGTTTGATCCTGATCTATCAACATCTTCAATACCGATTTGAAGATCTAAAGTACCAGCACCATGTGAATGTTCCTTTACTTCATCTCCCTGAGTATTCATTAAAAGGGGTCCACTTTGATTATTTACAGGGCTAACTCCAGTACCTCTCAAAAACATCCCCTGAAGGTTTGGAGTATTACTTCCGACCATGTCTCTTAATTTTGCTGTTCCATTGTTTACTGGAATTTCAGCTCCATCACATAACAACCAACCGCTGGGGGCTTGGTCACCAATATAAGGCATAATACTTCCTGTGGGGACGCCATTTTTTGCTGTGTATGCATAAGGGGAAATTTTTAATTTTTCATTTGAAATTATACTCGAACCTTCACTTATTCTTAGAAAAAGCTCTTCCTGAGCAAAAATGGGTTCGTTTGCTAATCCTGGATCCAATACATACGAAAAAACACCAAAAGCATCAGTTGATATCATTGCTGATCTTTGAGTAACTGTTTCTTCGGTTGAATTTTCAGTGTTGTAATATAATTCAAACGATAGACTTAAGTTGGTGTTGGAACGAGCAGAGTTGTTTAGATCTCTTGCTATTCCTTGAATTGCAATACCAGTTGTTTGTGAAAAAACATAATTTGTTAACGATAATAGAACAATTTGAAATAAGGTTAGTGTTGAAATTCTCTTCATTTTACTTTTTTTGGGGTTTAATAAATACTTTAAACTAAATAAGTTTTTATAGAGTTTAATGTTGTTGTATTTTGTAATTGTAGGCCTTAGGTTGGACTTGTAAGATACAAAAATAAAAAGAAAAAAAAATAATCGCACTCAATTTATAAGAAAGTAGGGTGAATTGTACATATTTTAGGGTAGTTTTCATGAGGTTATATCAAAATTTCATTTGTTTTTTTGAACCCGAAGTCAAAATATTACTTGCTTGATACTTTATCTCCAAGTAATTAATGAGGAGTTTTATTTGAAAATTTGATTTATTATTTATTAGTTTTCCATGTACCAAAAGGTATAGGATGGTCATATTATTTTATTATCATGACTTAAATAAACAATGAGTAAAGTAGTTTAAAAGTTTGTTTTAGGATAAAAAAGGTTTACTAAGATGCTAAGTTTTCTTTTGAAGCAAAAACTTCTTGACCTCTTCAAAGGAACTAAGCGAAGTTTTTTCACTTTCTTTATCAAGGATGGTTTCAATTTGACTAGGAATATCGACTTTAATATTCAAACTTTTTTCAACAACATCTAAGAACTTGACAGGATGTGCGGTTTCTAGAAAAACGCCATAGTTATCAGGATGATTGTTTAAATAATTTTTCAACCCTAAATATCCAATTGCACCATGGGGATCGGCAATGTATTGGGAAGTATTATAAATTTCTTTTAATGCCTCACGAGTTTGTTTATCTGTAAAGCTGTAAGCGGAAAATATTTTTTTAAGTTTAAAAAAATCGTTATTACATAATTTTTGTATTCGAATAAAATTACTGGGATTCCCAACATCCATTGCGTTGGATATGGTTTGAACAGATGGTTTGGGCTTGTATATTGTTGAGTCCATATATCGAGGGACAGTATCATTACTATTGGTACTTGCAATAAAATGTGCTACGGGTAGCCCTAGCTTTTTTGCGACTAAGCCTGCACAGATATTTCCGAAATTCCCACTTGGCACTGAAAAAATAATCTTTCGATTTTTGTGTTGTTTTATAAGTTGTTGATATGCAAAAAAGAAATAAAAAGATTGTGGTAACCAACGAGCAACATTGATCGAATTAGCCGAAGTAAGTTGAATGTGTTGATTGAGTTCAGCATCTAAAAAAGCAGTTTTTACAATTTCTTGACAATCATCAAAAACCCCATCGATTTCAATAGCCCTAATATTTTGTCCATTGGTTGTCAATTGAAGTTCTTGAATATGGCTTACTTTTCCTTTTGGGAATAGGATCACCACATCAACTCCTGAAACCCCTAAAAATCCACTTGCAACAGCACCCCCTGTATCTCCTGATGTTGCAACCAAAACAGTGATTTCTTTAGGATTTTGTTTGTTAAAGTATCCTAAGCATCTAGCCATAAATCGGGCACCTACGTCTTTAAAAGCCATGGTAGGACCATGGAATAGTTCTAAGCTTGCTATGTTTTCTGAAAGAGAAACTATTGGGAATTCAAAACATAGGGTGTCATTAATGATATTTTGTAGGTGATTTTCTGGAATACTATCTCCCACAAATTGTTGGATGACATGAAAAGCAATTTCATTTTGGGACATCGATTCAAAAAGGTTCCAAAACTCATTGGATAAGGGGTTTATTTTATTAGGAAAATAAAGTCCCCTATCTGGAGCTAAACCGCGTTGTACAGCTTCTCTGAATGTGACGGTAGAGGAGTTGTTATTGAGACTGAAATAATTCATGTTGATTTAGGTTATGTATTTAATTCCTGTTGGATTTATTGGAGAGATATGAATGTCATAAGGAATGGCAAGTTCAGCATAATGATCGCCCATTATTTTACCTACTTCATGGGCTATTTCCATCCCTTTGGATAGTGCAAAAACAGAAGGTCCTGACCCTGAAATACCACTTCCTAAAGCACCAACACTTTTAGCTCTTTTTTTGAGAATATCAAAACTTGGAATTAGCATTTTTCGAGAAGGTTCAACCACTACATCCACCAAAGATCTGCTGATTAAATCATAATCTTCCTCATAAAGTCCACTTACAAGTGCGCCTACATTGGCCCATTGCGTGATGGCTTTTTTTAGAGAAACTTTATTCTGTAATACTGCACGCGAATCGGCGGTTTTAACTTCAATCATGGGATGAATGACTGTGGCAACGAGTTCTAGTGGGTTATTAAGTTTAATAACATCTAAGGGATCACATGTTCGAACAAGCGTAAATCCTCCAAGAAGCACGGGTGCTACATTATCGGCATGTTCTGAACCACAAGCAAGTTTTTCGCCTTTCATTGCAAACGAGATGAGTTCGTGTTTGCTAAACGGTTCGCCAAGCAAGTAATTAATTCCAGCCACCGCACCAGCTGCACTTGCTGCTGAGCTTCCAATTCCACTTCCTGCCTTAATTCGTTTATCAATTTCGATGTCAAAACCAACAGGTTTTTCGTATGCTTTTAGAAGAGCAAGGCCCGCTACTCCTGCCACATTTTTTTCAGTTTCTAAGGGGATTTCCTGACCGATTATTTTGGTAATTTTTATCCCTGGAACATCCGATTTACGAATGGTCATTAAGTCTCCAACATTATCTAAGCACAATCCCAACACATCGAATCCACACGAAATATTGGCTACACTAGCAGGAGCAAATAATTTAACCTCGTTCATGTTATCGTTTTCCAATTCGTATGATGTCAGCAAATATTCCAGAGGCTGTTACGTCTGCTCCTGCTCCTGCTCCTTTTACCATCAAGGGGTGAGAGGCATAACGATCCGTATAAAATAAAACAATATTATCACTGCCTTCCAAATTATAAAAGTCATGTCCTTTGGGAATTTCTTTGATCCCTACTTGCGCTTTTCCTTCCCTAAATTCAGCTACATATTTCAAACGACAATTATTTGCACTAGCCTTATTGTACATCGCTTCAAAATGAGCACTGTATTTATCCAAAGAAGCTAAAAAGTCCTCATTGTTTTTGGTGTTTAAACAATCCGAAGGTAAAAAGGCATTATTTTGAATATCATCTAATTCAAGTGAATATCCGCTCTCACGAGCTAAAATTAGTATTTTTCGAGCAACATCAACTCCACTGAGATCAATTTTTGGATCTGGTTCTGTATACCCTTCATTCATCGCCATTTCGACAACTTTTCGAAAAGATATTTGATCACTAAAATGATTAAAAACAAAATTTAAACTACCAGAAAGCACTGCTTGTATGGTGTGAATTTTATCGCCTGAAGCCACTAAATTATTTAAGGTATCAATGATGGGCAACCCTGCACCTACATTAGTTTCAAATAAATAAGGAGCATTGAAGTTTCGAGAGAGTTTTTTTAGGTTTTTATAATGTGCCAAGGCATCGGCTGCTGCAATTTTATTGCAAGTAACAACTCCCATACTGTTTTCAAGGTAGTTCGAATAAACAGCGGCAATGTCCTCGCTGGCTGTGTTGTCCACAAAAATAGAGTTCCGCAGGTTAAAACTTTTTGCTTTTTTAAAAAAATCCATTTTGTTTGAATCTTCTCCTCTCTCTAAGGTTTCTTTCCATGAAGTAAGATCAATCCCTTGATCATTAGCGTACATTTTTCTTGAATTAGCCATTCCGACCACGCGTATGTTGAGTTTTAAATGTTCGTTGAGATATGATCTTTGGGCTTCAATCTGTTCAAGAAGTTTACTCCCAACATTACCAACTCCTGTAACAAACAAATTGAGCAGCTTTACTTGTTTTTCAAAAAAAGCTTCGTGAAGAATATTGAGTGCTTTTTTGATATCGCTTGAGTCAATTACAGCCGTAATATTTTTTTCTGAAGCCCCCTGAGCAATCGCTTTGACATTGACGTTATTTTTACCTAATGCGCTAAACATTTTTCCGCTGATTCCTTGGTAGTTTTTCATTTGTTCGCCGACAAGGGCAACAATTGAAAGCTGATCCTCAACAATCACAGGATTTATTTTGTTTGCTTCAATTTCAAAGTTAAAGGCTTCATCGATTATTTTTTTACTGTGAGAAGCATGTGTTTGATCAATTCCGATACATATCGAATGCTCAGATGATGCTTGAGTAATCATCACCACATTAATGTTGTTTTGTGCTAAAACAGATAAAAGTTTTTGAGAATACCCAGGAACTCCAATCATTCCACTTCCTTCAAAGGTGAGTAATGCTATATTATGAATATGGCTTATTCCCCTTACCACTCCATTGTTTTGGTGACTAACATTTGAAATAAGGGTGCCGTCAGCATTAACCTCAAATGTATTTTTAATCAAAACAGGAATATTTTTCTTTGTTACAGGTTGTAATGTAGGAGGATAAATTACTTTGGCTCCAAAGTGAGAAAGTTCCATCGCTTCCTGGTAGGTTAAAGCTTGTATAGCTTTAGCCTGTTTAACTAATTTTGGATTAGCGGTAAACATTCCGCTCACATCGGTCCATATTTCGAGTCGTTCGACTTCAAGTGCACATGCAATTATTGCTGCAGTAAGATCAGAGCCACCCCGACCCAATGTTGTGGGGTTTCCCTCTAAATTTTGGGAAACAAAACCAGGTAAAATAGTGATAGAATGTTTTGAGGAATTAAAATAGTGTTGAATGTTAGCGTTTGTGGTCAAATAATCAACATTGTTTCTGCCATTTACTTGGTGAGTAATAATTAAATCACGTGCATTTTTTCCTACGACATCATAGCCTCTGGCTATGGCAGCTTGAGCAATGATATAATAGGACAGCGTTTCTCCAAAACTAATCATAGCATCAAGAGTTTTTGGAGAAAGCTCACGAAGTAAAAAAACTCCCTCATGTAAAGTTTCTAAAACATTAATCTGTTGTTTTAATTGACTTAATACACTGCTTCTTGACTGAAAAGGGATGAGGGTATTTATAGCATCAAAATGGCGCTTTTCGATTAATTTTATAGCATCCGTATAAGTGGAAAATCCATCGACAGCCATTTTGGCAGATTTTATAATCTGATCGGTGATGCCTCCCAATGCAGAAACAACAACAACTTGTGAAGTGTTTTTAGAATTAATAATGTCTAGAACCTTGTTGATACATTGGGCATCGGCTACTGAAGTTCCACCAAATTTAGATACGATCATGATGCGTTTTTAGTGTGTGCTAAAATAAAAACCAAAAATATCACAATTATATCGACTTCAATAATTCTAAATGTATTTTACGATTTATATAATTAAATTCCCATATTTTTAATAAATTGGTATTATTATTTAAAAAAAAATACTTTTTGATTACTTTATTTATCAATCCAAAATAAATAATTTGTAGTATTTAATCTTCTAACAAATTAAATATATAGTGTTTAAGAGGTATTAATTTAAAATTTACGAAATTTGATAAAAATAATGTTATGTTAATTGCTCCTCAGACAAGCCTTTCAAAGCTTCAAAATTTAGGTTATTTGGATGTTGAATTACCTTCTGGACTTGATTTGAAAAAATCCATTATTGAGTTAAAAAAACAAAAAAATGCTGTTTTACTCGCCCATTACTATCAGGAAAATAACATCCAAGATATCGCTGATTTTTTAGGAGATAGTTTGTATTTGGCTAAGTCCGCCGAACATGTTGAGGCAGATATTATTGTTTTTGCAGGTGTTCATTTTATGGCCGAAACAGCAAAAATAATTAATCCAACAAAAAAAGTACTTTTACCTGATTTAAAAGCAGGTTGTTCGCTTGCAGATTCCTGCCCTCCAAATGAATTTAAAAAGTTTATTAACCAATACCCTGAGGCTGTTGTTGTCACTTACATTAATTGCTCTGCCGAAATAAAAGCCATGAGTGATATCGTTTGTACTTCAAGTAATGCGGTCAAAATTATTGAGTCTATTGATAAAAAACGTCCTATCATTTTTGCACCAGATAAAAACCTTGGAAAATATCTCATTAAACAGACAGGTCGAAATATGATTCTTTGGGAGGGTTCCTGCATCGTACACGAAGCTTTTTCATTTAATAAGATTTTAAAGTTAGCGAATGATCATCCAAAAGCTAAGTTTATCGCGCATCCTGAAAGTGAGTCCGAAGTTTTAGATTTTGCCCATTATGTTGGAAGCACATCGGGTTTATTAAACTTTGTTCAGCAAGATCAGGCGGAAAGTTTTATTGTTGCAACTGAGGCAGGTATCTTACACGAAATGCAAAAGAGAGCACCACACAAAACCTTTATTCCCGCTCCTGTGGAGGATGATACTTGTGCTTGCAGCGAATGTGCCTATATGAAGTTAAATACCATGGAAAAACTGTATTTGTGTTTGGCTTACGAGTTACCAGAAATTACGATTAGCGAAGAGCTTATACAATCGGCTAAACGTCCTATTGAAAAGATGTTAAACTTGAGCTAATTAATGAACACAGATGTACTGATTATCGGTTCTGGGATCGCTGGATTGTCCTATGCTATTCAGTTAGCTTCCCAATCAGAACAAATTAAAATTGTCATCATTTCTAAACGTGATTTGATGGAAACCAACACTCGCTATGCACAAGGTGGAATAGCGGTGGTTTCTAATTTTATAAAAGATTCTTTTGATAAGCATGTTCAAGATACTCAAAAGGCAGGGGATTATATTTGTGATGAGCAAGTTGTTGATTTTGTGGTTAAGGAAGGACCAGAGCGACTTAAAGATTTAATAGCGTGGGGAACCCGTTTTGATACCAAAGATAAAATCCTTCATTTAGGCAGAGAAGGAGGTCATTCGGCCGAACGGATTGTACACTACAAAGATCAATCAGGACTTCAAATTCAAGAAGCTTTAATTCATAAAGCAAAATCATTTAAAAATATTTATTTTTTAGAGAATCATATTTTGGTGGATCTTATAACGGATCATCATTTAGGAAGTAAGCATTATCAACGATGTTATGGAGCCTATGTTATATCTAAAATTGATAAGGAAATTATTCATATTGTAGCTCGTATTACTGTACTTTCAACCGGCGGAGCAGGCCAAGTTTATGCCCATACAACCAATCCAGAAGCTGCTACTGGAGATGGTTTAGGAGCAGCTTATCGAGCAAAAGTAAAAATCAAACATCTTCAGTTTGTTCAATTTCATCCAACCGCATTATACCCAAAAATAAAGGGAAATACATTTTTAATAACGGAAGCTGTTCGTGGACAAGGTGCAGTCCTTCGAACTTTATCAGGCAAAGCCTTTATGTCATCATACGATGAACGGGAAGATTTGGCTTCGCGTGATATTGTTGCCAGAGCTATTGTCAATGAAATGAAAAAAAATAATGATCAATTCGTTTTATTAGATTGCAGCTCCATCGATCCTTCAAAATTTAAACAACTATTTCCTACTATTTTAACCACATGTCGATCAGTGGGAATTCAACCCTTAAAAGAACCCATACCAGTGGTTCCTGCGGCCCATTATTTTTGTGGAGGAATAGAAGTGGATCATTATGCCCAGACCTCTTTAAGTGGGCTGTATGCAATAGGCGAATGTAGTCATACGGGATTGCACGGAGCAAACAGACTGGCCTCAAACTCTTTACTAGAAGCTTTAGTTTTTGCTCAACGAGCAGCTCAATCATCCATCAAAAGCCTTAATTCATTAAATATATCGGATGATTTTTTTGATCAAATCCCCAAATGGAAGGGCCTCAAAGTTGCAATGGAAGAAGATGATCCTGATGTTTTTAAAATTAAAAGTGAATTACAAATATTGATGAGCCGTTATGTGGGAATTTTAAATTCAAACGCCGGTTTGTCAAAGGCAGAACTAAATTTGCAACATTTATTTGAAAGAACTCAAATACTTTACCAAAATAATAAATTAACTCCACAATTGGCAAGTTTGCGAAACTTGGTCAGTGTAGCATATTTAATTGTAAAACAATCACAAGAATACCCCGAAAATAAAGGGGTTTTTTTTAATAAAGATTATGTCTGATTTATTTTATAAGGAACATCAACATGCATTTGAATGTTTAATTGATTCGGCTTTAAAAGAAGATATTGGTAGTGCTGACCACAGTAGTTTGGCTTGTTTGAATACTGATCTTACAGGAAAGGCTCAATTGGAAATGAAACAATCTGGAATAGTGGCAGGAGTACAACTTGCCTCGCATATTTTCAAAACATATGATCCACAATTAGACATAAATTTTTATAAAAAAGATGGGGATGTTGTTCAGAAGGGAGAGGTTATCTACACGATTGAGGGCTCTAGTATTTCTATTTTGGCGACTGAACGATTGGCCCTTAATTGTATGCAGCGAATGAGCGGTATTGCTACCCTTACCAGTCAATATGTAGAACTCATTAAACACACCTCATGTAAACTATTAGATACCAGAAAAACAACGCCTAACTTTCGATTAGCTGAAAAGTGGGCTGTCCGATTAGGGGGAGGTGTAAACCACCGCATGGGACTTTACGACATGATTATGTTAAAGGATAATCATATTGACTTTAGTGGAGGAGTAAAAGAAGCCATTTATAAAACAAAATCATATTTATCCCATCACCGTTTAGAGCTACCGATTATTGTAGAAACAAGAAATCTTGAGGAGGTTCAGGCCTGTTTATGTTCGGGGGGTGTTTCTAGAATTCTACTTGATAATATGCCTATTGATATGCTAAAACATGCGGTGGCTTTAATTGATAAGCAAATACTTACAGAAGCCTCAGGAAATCTGAATCTAAACACAGTCAAAGAAGTAGCTGAAACTGGAGTTGACTATATCTCGGTGGGTTCTTTAACTCATTCCGCAAAAACGATAGACATGAGTCTTAAAGCGACGGAATTCTAACATTATATAGGTAGAGTAAGTAGAAAGAATGTATGGAGTTGTCGTTATTTTTAAACTTATAGTTGAAGATTTTAAGAGGCTGCAGGGTCCTGTTTTTGGCTAATGTTTAAAGAGAGATGCTCACTTTTTTTATCCCAATCAAATCGGATCATATCCCCCTCAGAAATAGAAGATTTAATCATCTCTTCAGCCAAAACATCTTCAACATATTTTTGAATTGCACGGCTAAGAGGTCGAGCGCCAAATTGTTTATCATATCCTTTTTCGGTTAGGAATTCAATGGCTTTTTTGCTGAGGTCTAATTTGTACCCAAGTTCATCAACCCGCAGTTTTAAAGATCCTAATTCGATTTCAATGATTGTAGAAATATCTTTCTTTTCAAGCGCATTAAAAATAACAACGTCATCAATTCGGTTTAAGAATTCAGGCGAAAAGGTTTTTTTAAGAGCGTTTTGAATAACTCCTCTAATATGTAAATCTTCTTGTGATTTTTGTGCAGCTGTTCCAAAACCAACTCCTGTGCCAAAATCTTTTACTTGTCGTGCACCAATATTAGAAGTCATAATGATGATGGAATTTCGGAAATCTACTTTTCTTCCTAATGAATCCGTCAAAAACCCATCATCAAGAACTTGTAATAACATATTAAAAACATCAGGATGTGCTTTTTCAATTTCGTCTAGTAAAATTACTGCATAAGGCTTACGACGAACTTTTTCGGTAAGTTGCCCCCCTTCTTCGTATCCTACATATCCTGGAGGTGCTCCAATAAGTCGAGAAATGGCAAATTTTTCCATGTATTCACTCATATCTATTCTAATAAGCGAATCATCATTATCAAAAAGCTCACGAGCTAATATTTTTGCGAGTTGTGTCTTACCAACTCCTGTTTGCCCTAAAAAAATAAATGACCCAATAGGTTTATTCGGATTTTTTAGACCTGCTCTGTTGCGCTGTATGGATTTTACAACTTTTAAAACAGCTTCTTTTTGTCCGATGACTTTACTTTCGATACGTTCTGGGAGTTTGGTGAGTTTAGTGCCCTCTGTTTGTGCTACCTTTTGAACAGGAATTCCAGTCATCATGGATACTACTTCAGCGATGTGTGCATCCGTAACGGTTTCACGGTTGAGTTTTTGTTCTTCTTGCCAATCTTCTTGGGCAAGTAATAACTCTTTTTCGATACGCTTTTCGTCATCCCTTAATTTGGCGGCTTCTTCGTATTTTTGTTTTTTTACAACGACATTTTTAAGTTTTCTAACCTCTTCAAGTTTATTTTCAAGCGTTACAATATTTTCAGGAACGTCCATATTGGTGATGTGCACTCTAGAACCTGCTTCATCAAGGGCGTCAATGGCTTTGTCTGGTAAAAATCGGTCTGTCATATATCGATTAGAAAGCTTAACACAAGATATTATGGCTTCATCAGTATAGTTTACATTGTGGTGAGCTTCATACTTATCTTTAATATTTTTTAATATTTCAATGGTTTCTTCTACAGAAGCTGGTTCGACAACAACTTTTTGAAAACGCCTTTCTAATGCTCCATCTTTTTCTATATGTTGACGGTACTCGTCTAAGGTTGTCGCTCCAATACATTGAATTTCACCACGGGCTAGAGCGGGTTTAAACATGTTTGAAGCATCTAAACTTCCTGTTGCTCCACCAGCACCAACAATAGTATGGATTTCATCAATAAATAGGATGATATTACTGTTTTTTTCTAATTCATTCATCACAGCTTTCATGCGCTCTTCAAACTGACCACGGTATTTTGTGCCTGCAACTAAACCAGCCAAATCTAAAGTGACAACACGTTTATTGTACAGAACCCGGGATACTTTTTTCTGGATGATGCGCAGAGCCAATCCTTCAGCTATAGCGGATTTTCCAACACCAGGTTCTCCGATAAGTAATGGGTTGTTTTTCTTTCTACGACTCAACACCTGAGAAACACGTTCAATTTCTTTTTCACGACCTATGACAGGATCTAGTTTACCTTCGTGGGCTTGACGGGTCAAATCTCTACCAAAGTTATCTAAAACAGGGGTATTGGATTTAGTAGTAGATTTTGAATCTGTAGGGTTGGCAAACGGATTTTGACGTTTTGATGATTGATCATCCTTGTCTTCAGGGAAAGTTTCGGATGTGGGAAGATTAACATAATCGTCATCAGGTTCGCTTGACAATAACTTAAACTGATCCTTCACTGCTTCGTAATCAACTTGTAGTTTGTGAAGGAGTTTGGTGGTTGGGTCGTTTTCATTTCGCAAAATACACAAAAGTAAATGAGCTGTATTGATCGATTCACTTTGAAAGAGTTTGGCCTCCAGAAAAGTAGTTTTCAAAGCGCGTTCAGCTTGACGAGTTAAGTGTAAATTCTTTTTGTGATTGGAATGAAGTTCAACACTTGGGTTTGCAGGGCTAAGAATCTCAACTTTTCGGCGTAAATAGTCTAAGTCTATTTCAAGCGCAGATAAAATATCAATAGCCTTTCCACTACCGTCACGTAAAAGTCCCAACATCAAATGTTCGGTACCAATAAAATCATGACCTAGCCGTAAAGCTTCTTCTTTACTGTAAGTAATCACATCTTTGACACGTGGTGAAAAATTATCGTCCATATAGCATTTTTTATTTTTATGTTTCAAAAACTGAACCACACAGTGCTAATAGACGAAAAAAAAATCAAAAATCAAATGCCATAATTATAAAAATATGGGATTATTATTATTAATAGTGTTAATAAATAAGTTTAAAAAAGCTTAAAATTCATAAATTGCTTCCTTCTTATTTGTGTATTTTAGCAATACTTACAAAACATCAAATTAACAAAACATATGTCTGAGGATAAATTGATACCCATCAATATAGAGGATGAAATGAAATCTGCCTATATTGACTATTCAATGTCTGTCATAGTGTCACGTGCACTTCCTGACGTTAGAGACGGACTAAAACCCGTTCATCGCCGAGTTCTGTTTGGGATGCACGAGTTAGGGGTTCGTTCAAATAGTTCATACAAAAAATCAGCTCGTATAGTTGGAGAAGTATTGGGAAAATATCATCCTCATGGGGATACTTCTGTATATGATACTATGGTTCGAATGGCTCAATCTTGGAGCTTGCGTTATATGATGGTTGATGGCCAGGGAAATTTTGGTTCAGTAGATGGAGATAGTCCAGCAGCCATGCGATATACCGAAGCACGAATGCGAAAGATTTCGGAGGATATGCTGGCGGATATTGACAAAGATACTGTGGATCATCAATTGAACTTTGACGATTCTTTGAAAGAACCAAAAGTACTACCCACAAGAGTACCAAACCTTCTTATTAATGGAGCTTCTGGAATTGCCGTTGGTATGGCAACCAATATGCCCCCTCACAATTTAAGCGAAGTGGCTGCTGGCACTATAGCCTACATTGAAAACAATGACATTGATATTGATGAGTTGATACAACACGTCAAAGCACCTGATTTTCCAACGGGAGGTATTATTTATGGATACGAAGGGGTAAAAGAAGCTTTTCATACCGGAAGAGGTCGAGTTGTACTTAGGGGGAAAGCTATCATTGAGGAAGTACAAGGAAAAGAAAGTATTATTGTCACCGAAATTCCATATCAGGTCAATAAAGCTGAAATGATTCGTAAGACAGCTGAACTTATCAATGATAAAAAAATTGAGGGGATTTCCAATATTCGAGATGAATCAGATCGAAAAGGTATGCGAGTAGTTTATGTACTTAAACGTGATGCTGTTCCCAATATTGTATTAAATATGCTGTATAAGTATACCGCACTTCAGTCATCATTTAGTGTCAATAATATTGCTTTAGTACATGGTCGCCCTCAGTTATTAAATCTTAAACAACTCATTACTCATTTTGTAGATCATCGCCATGAGGTTGTTGTTCGGCGAACAAAATTTGAATTAAAAAAGGCCGAGGAAAGAGCCCACATATTAGAAGGACTAATTATCGCCTCTGATAATATTGATGAGGTTATTGAATTGATCAAAGCTTCTGCTAATGCTGAAGAAGCACGAAATAAATTAATTGCTCGTTTTAAACTAACTGAAATACAGTCCAAAGCAATTGTTGAAATGCGTTTACGTCAACTTACAGGCTTGGAACAAGACAAACTCCGAAATGAGTACGAAGAGTTGATGAAAACCATCGAAGATTTGAAAGACATTCTAGATAAAGAATCCCGTCGTATGCAAATCATCAAAGAAGAACTCTTAGAAGTAAGCCAAAAATATAGTGATGAGCGACGATCTCAGATTGATTATGCTGGAGGTTCCTTTAGTATGGAGGATATGATACCAAATGAAAAAGTCGTGCTCACGATATCACACGCGGGTTATATCAAAAGAACTCCATTAACAGATTACAAAACCCAAAATAGAGGAGGAGTAGGTCAGAAAGCATCGACCACTCGAAATGAAGATTTTTTAGAACACTTATTTGTGGGAACCAATCACCAATATATGCTGTTTTTTACACAAAAAGGGAAGTGTTTTTGGATGCGTGTTTACGAAATACCTGAAGGTTCAAAAACTTCAAAAGGTAGGGCGATTCAAAACCTCATTAACATTGAACAAGATGATAAAGTCAAAGCTTTTATATGTACTCAAGATTTAAAAGAGGAAGAGTATATTAACAATCATTATGTAATTATGGCGACCAAAAAAGGTCAAGTCAAAAAAACATCACTTGAACAATACTCAAGACCTCGAGCCAATGGTATTAATGCCATCACCATTCGAGATGATGATGAACTATTAGAAGCTAAACTTACCACAGGGAATTCACAAGTCATGCTGGCGGTAAAGTCTGGTAAAGCCATACGTTTTGAGGAAAGCAAAACTCGACCCATGGGTCGTAGTGCGTCAGGAGTAAGAGGAATTAGGCTTAAAGATGATCAAGACGAGGTGATTGGAATGATATCTGTGAACGATATGGACTCAGATGTATTGGTTGTTTCTGAAAATGGTTATGGAAAACGTTCAACATTAGAAAATTATCGAATTACAAATCGCGGAGGAAAAGGAGTAAAAACCATTGCTGTAACCGAAAAAACTGGTAATTTAGTAGCCATTAAAAATGTTGCTGATAATGACGATTTAATGATTATCAATCGCTCAGGTATTGCTATCCGTTTGGGAGTTGAATCTTTGAGAGTAATGGGTCGAGCCACACAAGGGGTTCGCCTAATTAATATAAAAGGAGGTGACTCAATCGCTGCTGTAGCCAAAGTAATGCAAGAGGATGAGGAAATCACTGATTTTGATGACATTGATGTTAATACCAGTAACGAATAATAAATAGAATAAACACTTTATTAATCATCATGAAAAAATATATATTAGTTATCGCGTTAGCTGTAATTTCTATCTCTACAGCTCAAAAAAAAGAGCTTCGTGCAATCGAAAAACTCGTTGATGCCTCAAAGTTTGAGGAAGCATTGACTTCCTTAAAATCTATTGAAGGTATTGTTACATCCAGTGAGGCGAAGTATCAAACTCAGTATCACTTTTTAAACGGTAAATCCTTGACAGCTACCAAAAGTTTTCAGGCAGCTATTGACGCATTCGACCTTGTAAAAGAAATTGAACAAACCAATAAATCTACAAAATATACCAGTTTATTACCTGATATTTTACTTCAATTGACAAATGATGTTGTGAATTATGCCGTAAAAAAAAATAAAGAAGAAGAGTTTTCTGAAGCAGCACAATTATTGTACACGGCTTATAGTTTAGATAAGGAAACCAATATAGATTATTTATATTTTGCTGCTTCAAGTGCTGTAAATGCTGAAGATTATCCTATTGCCTTAGATTACTATTCATCTTTAAAAGATATTGGGTATGAAGGGATTAAAACTTCATATTTTGTAACAGATGTTAAATCTGAGGAAGAGATGGAGGTAGATAAAACAACCTATGAACTCTACCAGAAAACAAAGGATTTTACCAATTTTAGAACCCAAGATTCGGAGTCACGTTTGCCAGAAATTATAAAAAATATGGCGTTGATTTATGTTAAACAAGGAGAAACAGCATTAGCAATTGAAGCCATTAAAGAAGCTCGTGCAGCTAATCCCAAAGACGTCAACCTTATTCTTGTTGAGGCGGATTTGTACATTCAAATTGGGGATAAAGATCAATTTAAAGTACTGATGAAATTAGCTATAGAACAGGATCCTGACAATCCTATTCTATACTTTAATCTTGGTGTCATTAATGCAGAACAAGGAAACCGTGATGAGGCCGTTTCGTATTATGAAACCGCCAAACAACTCGATCCAACCTACACAGCGACCTACCTAAATCTTGCGGCACTAATTTTGGAAAAAGAATCTGATTTAGTGGAACAAATGAATAGTTTGGGAAATACAAAAGCGGATAATATTAAGTACGACAAACTCAAAGAAAAAAGAGAAGATATTTTTTTAGAGGCAATTCCAGTTTTGAAGGAATTAATAGATATTGACCCTAAAAATAAGGAAGCGCTAACCACACTAAAAAATATCTATGGAACCATAGGGGATAGCTCTAACTTTAAGATCGTGCGTGATCAGCTTGAAGCCTTAGGGTTATAGAATATGTTTAAATATAAAAAAAATCTTGTCCAGACGACAGACAAGGTTTTTTTTATATCATTTTTTTAATTATTCTTAATTTGTGGGAGTGCCTACCTGTTTCAGCATTAAAAATCCCCGTCTGATCAATACGATCAATTCTAACTTTTCCAAAAGCATGAATAATATGATTGTTTTCGAGAATAATTCCAACATGGGTTATTTTTCCTTCTTTGTCATCAAAAAAAGCCAAGTCACCTGCCTCGCTTTCCTCAATAAAACTCAATAAATCCCCTTGAGTGGCTTGTTGATGAGCATCACGATGGAGATAAATTCCAGCCAATCGATACACTGACTGAGTGAATCCTGAACAATCGATTCCAAATGGAGATTTTCCGCCCCATAAATAGGGAGCATTAAGGTACATTAGCGCTAAATCAATTAATGTTTTCTTTAATTTTTTTGAGGATGTTTTTGCTCCTTCATACGAATGGTTTAAATATGGAGCAGCACTAATCACACCTCCCAAAGTGATAGGAAATAAAATTTGATTTTTTTTGCAGATAAATCCCACCAAATCAGATGCATACTCGAAAGGCTTAGTTTCTATTTCATCAAAAATGTTTTGTTCAATAAGTTGAAATTGTTTATTATTTAACCAACCCTCGTAGTTATCGAGTGACAATCGAACAAAACTCCAATCTTTTCGTTGCTTAAGAATTTTGAAATGCTCACCATATAAAACTTCAGAAGTTTGAGAAGCGCAATGGTCAGCTTCTTGACGAAGTGGAATTAAACCCAAATTACAAATTCCGTACTGCATACACCTGCAAAAATAGAAATAAATCAATACATCCAAATTTAAAATTTCACCACTTCATGCATTAACCTTAATTTTGAATAATTAATTAGATCGTATGAATTACTTTTTTCGATATCAGTCTATTTTATTTAAAGTCTTGCTTTTTTTGACCACTTTGGGATTGGTTTTGTTTTTATTTCCTAAAGGTTCAGGTTTTAAATATGAATTTCAGAAAGGAAAGCCATGGCAATATGAAACGCTCCTTGCCCCATTTGATTTCCCTATTCTTAAAACAGAGAAGGAGATGTCCAATGAACGTTCTCAAATCATTGCTCAAACGCCTATATATTTTGAAGTTGATCCCTCAGTTGTCGATCAAGTACTTGATCAAATTCAATTTGAACTCAACACATTAGAATTGACGGAATCTGTAGAGAATCAGATTATCAGTTATGTAATGTCATATTACCAAAAAGGAGTTAGAGATGCTGAATTGTTGTATGATGAAGCCACGAAAGTAGCATTGGTTGAAGGAAATATTGAACGTATTCAATTATTTTCGGAGTTGAATAGATCGTATAATTTATCTGGATTAAAACTCAAAGAATCTGTTTTTAGGGAAGTATATAGAGTTTTTTTTATGCGATTAGAATCTTTGCTTCGTCCCAACATTAGCTTAGCTCCCGAACTGACTTCACAAATTACAGAGGGAGCTCTTCGCAGTATTTTACCCTCAAGAGGTGTGATGTCAAAAGGAGTTCGAATTATTGCCAAAGGGGAGATTGTAGAAACCGAAAAATATCAAATTCTTCAGTCTCTCAAAAAAGAGTATCAGTCACAACTTTGGAGCGATGCAAATGAAAATTGGATTTTATTGGGATATGGCCTACTTGCCGGAATTAGCTTATTGCTTTTGTTTGTGTTTTTATATCGTTTTCGTCCTGAAGAATACGAAAATAATATTAAGGTGAGTTTCTTATTTACCAATTTATTGTTGATGTTGTTACTGGTTAATGTAGTGGTGAGTTATGATGTTGCATTAATTTATGCAGTTCCTATTTGTATATTACCGTTGATTATCAAAACTTTTTTTGATTCACGTTTGGCCCTCTTTACCCATTTGATTGCCATGCTTCTCATTGGATTTATTGTACCCAATAGTTTTGAATATATCTTTTTACAAATGATTGCAGGAATTATTGCCACTCTAACAGTTCCTGATTTATATAAACGAGCAAACTTATTTATATCAGTTGGTGTTATTACGCTAGTATACATGTTGGGTTACATTTCTTTTGTTTTAATTAGTGAAGGAAGTCCTCGATTTTTGAATGTATCCATTCTTGGATTATTCATGATGAATGGCTTGGCTACATTATTTGTACATCCACTGATTTATATTTACGAAAAAATATTTGGTTTAGTTTCAGATGTTTCTTTGTTAGAACTTTCAGATACTAATTCTCCTTTACTGCGTGAATTAGCTAATTCGGCTCCTGGAACCTTTCATCATTCGTTACAAGTAGCTAATATTGCTGAAGCTGCGGCAAACGAAATCGGCGCTAATGCACTTTTGATTCGTGTAGGAGCATTGTTTCATGATATTGGTAAACTGAAAAATCCAGCCTATTTTAGTGAAAACCAGTCCACCTCCTACAGCCCCCATAATGATTTAGAACCTCATGAAAGCACTCGGATTATTATTGACCATGTTTTGGATGGAATCGAAATTGCAAAAAAATATAATTTACCAGATCGAATTATTGATTTTATTCGAACCCATCATGGGACCACTTCAGTGTATTATTTTTTGATGAAAGCCAAATCAGTTGATGCTGATATTTTGGATCATGATTTTAGATATAAAGGACCAAAACCATTTTCAAAAGAAACAGCTATACTAATGATGGCTGATAGTGTGGAAGCCGCTTCAAAAAGTATCCAAGAGCCTAATGCAGAAAACATCTCCGATTTTGTTAATCGTATCGTTCAAAACCAAATGAAAGAAGACCAATTCTTGGAAGCTAATATTACCTTGCAAGAAATCGAAACTATAAAAACTGTTTTTATTGCTAAACTTATTAATGTGTATCAGCTAAGGGTTATGTATCCTGAATAATTTAATCTTTATGACCAATAATTTTTTACTTACCGTGTATTTTGGTTCCTAAAATTTCTTATGACTGGTTCTATGTTTCGATTTTTTATTTCGTGATACTATAAATTAATATCACAATTATTGAATGCGACATCGAAGTAAATACTTGTGTGTTTTAGAGTTTTACAAATTTAATGTAACGATCATGAAGTTTTAAGAGGTAGATATTTGAAGGTAACGAGGATATATTGATGGTAGGCTCGCTCGACTTCAATACCCCACTTTTAACTTGTTTACCAGTTAGAGTCAAAAGCGAATAATTTTTATGTGGTAAAAAACTTGTTTG
Source organism: Flavobacteriaceae bacterium (assembly GCA_965659665.1). Lineage (GTDB taxonomy): Bacteria > Bacteroidota > Bacteroidia > Flavobacteriales > Flavobacteriaceae > CBFHWU01. The sequence continues at coordinate 48,441 of CBFHWU010000032.1, read as the reverse complement.
GACAGTGATTTGATCTTTGGAGGGGTTTGGATATAGCACAATTTTTTTCCCATAATCTGGCTTGTCACTTATCGATGCAGTTGAACATGCCATTAAGCCGTTGAGATCATATTTTGAAACAAATTGCCAAATTTCTTCAGTGGCGTTAATATCCATATTTCCAAAAGATCCTGGCCAGTCATGTCCCCCACCAATTACTTTTAACTCCTCTACATATTCACACCCTTCTGAGGTAGACCATGTATGACGTTCAACAGTCGTTCCATCTGACGTATTTGTATTAGGAATATCTGTTACAGTAGCGGTGTTGTTGCAGTTGTTATAATTAGCCCAATAGCTGTGCATTTCTTCGGCAGAAAGATAATATTGTGTTCCTTGCCAATAAACACCATTATAATTTGATATAAAGTCATCGGTACCTAAAATGGTCATAACTCCAGTAGGATGAACAGGTGAGCAATTATTATAGGTATACGTTTGCATTGTTCTGGCGACTACTCCAATAGCTGCAATTCTGTTATTTAACCTACAGGCAAGGGATAGCGTGAATTCACCACCATGTGAATAACCACAGGCATAAACCCGATTTAAGTCGATTTGATAATCATTAGAAATGGTATCAATTAATGCATCAATGAACCAAACATCGTCTATTGAGGTGGGGTCTTTATGAATCCAAAGTGTTTCACCATCATCATTTGGATCTGCCAATGCTTGTGGATACACAGCAATAAAGTTGTCGGTTTCAGCCAAAGAACTCAAGTCATTTATGGCCTTATTTTCTGCAATATTTCCGCCACCTCCATGAAAACTAAACATCAATGGGACTGAAACACTACCATCATATGTAGAGGGAACATAAATTTCATAACTCCTTGTTTCGCCATCATATTGTAGGGTTTCGTTAACAAAAGACTGTGCCAAATTTGTGTTAAAAAATGAAAGGCATACAAATAGGAAAAAAAGTCTGATCATCGTTTTTTTTGTTTGAAGGAAAGTTACTTTGTTTTAGCAAGTTAAAAAAAATATTTAAATAAAAAATAAAAAGTAATGAATAAAATATGTTTTCATAAAATATCATTAATACTCCAAAAAAACAGAAGAAATCTTAAAAGAATGATCATTATTTTGCCTCAAAATAAATAGGTTCGTATTTGTTGTACATAACAGTTTATAGTGTTCTCTTTTTTATCTTTTGAATTTAATGGTTTTAGATTACGGCACCCTATGTATTTTGGCAAAATTCAAACGCCAATCCGTATTGGACTATTGTGTTTTAGTTTTTGGTTTCTCCTTTCTTAAACCAAATTCTATTTTTGGATGGTTTTTCCATTCTTACTTCATTGTTTAACCAAACGCTCAGTCACCCCTCAGTATCGTGTACCAATCTTAATAACTGTACATGTAAGAACTCAAATCCCAAATAGGTGAAAATTCGAATTTTCAAGAGGGCATTAATATGGAATGTAGGTTATGATATCAACAGGGTGATGTTGATTTATATAGTTCATAAAATCTATTTTATGTTGTTTGGATATTGATTCACTCTCATTGTGTATGATCAAAAGAGATTTAGGAGGTAATTGTCTAATATGAATCCCCCCGCTGGCGCGAGGCTGTGTCTCTTGCCTTTGTAAATAATTGAGTACATTTAAATTCCTAAACACCTACTTATGCCACACAAAACCACAGTTTTTTTTAATAGGAATTGCCACGATTATGGGGCACAGGACACAGCCCTGCGCCAGCGGGGGTAACCGTTGATCCTTTACCTTATTTTAAGACTGAATTTGATGAAAATTCGGGAGAAGTTTTAAGTAGTGGTTGTAATTAAAAAACACAAAATAAATGAATTATGAAAAATTATATAATATTAATTTTAAGTATTGCTTTCTTTTCTTGTAAAGCTCAGACTAATGAATTGAGCATACAAGAATTTTCTAATATTAAAATAGATAATATTGAATTTAAAGAAATATTAGATACTCGTGGAGACAGTAATCAAGTAAAGTCTATGTTAGATACTAATTTACAGATTGAAACAGGAGAGGAACCTGATTATTGGGTGCAATTTTCATTTTCTAAGTATATGCTCCTTTTTCAGGACGGTAAAAAATCTAATTTAGGTACTGTTTCTGATTATCAGCTTACTGACTTTTTAATAAAAGATAGTTCTATCAAGTTAAGCATAAAGGGGGTTGAAATCAAATTAGGAGATAACATTGATAAACTTGGTAATCCTAATATTTTAACTTATTCTGATGGAAGAAAAGGAATTGTTTATAAAATTGGTGTTCAAGTAATACAGATTAGTTACGATGAAAACACAAATCTTATCACAAAAATTAAGTATGTATGTTATAATACTTAATTTCCTTTGTATTTTTTGATTTATAATGAAAGTTGGTAATGTTCCAAAGTTGTTGGTCGGGGTTTTAAAACGTGCTAAACGCCACAACAGAACAAAGAGAATACACCAAAGCCGATGGCACCAAAGGCACCGCCAGCTACTACCAAGTGGAGTTTAAAGACTGCGAAGGCAACCAACCCGATTATGAAAATTATGACCCCGAAAAGCCCCCCGCTGGCGCGAGGCTGTGTCTCGTGCCTTTGAGAATATTTGAGTACGTTTAAATTCCTAAACACCTACTTATGACATTCAAAATCACAACTTTTTTTATGGGAATTACCACGATTATGGGGCACAGGACACAGCCCTGCGCCAGCGGGGGGAACAGGTTTGGAATGAATTAAATAATTGTAATTAAAAAAAATAAACATGGAGTTTTTTAAATTAAAAAAAGTGATATTAAAATTATTCTTTTTAGGAATAACATTTCCAATGTATTCACAAGGAGGATGGAATATAAAATATAACCCTTTAAATAATATTGAATCTTCATTTATAGGTAAGCAAATAGCCCTAGATATTAGAAGTAATGAAGCAGATACTCTGAAAACAAATAACTTTCGAATTAGATCCTTATTAAATAAAAATAGTGAAGATTGCATTGAGTTGTCAATTTTAGGAGTAAATAAGGTGTTTAAAGAAGATTGGAATATTTACACTGACATGGGTTTTATCGGAGATCAATTTTTAGAAAATGTAGAAAATGAGAATATAAAAATCAAAGAAATGTTTTTATTAGAAATTTATGACTCTAAAATTTTAGTCAGTGCTAAATTATATAACAATAACAATCAGCCAGAATCTATAGAGTTTGAAATAGAAAAGAAAAATATAAAAGGAATATTATCCATTAAATAACCCCCGCTGGTGCGAGGCTGTGTCTCGTGCCTTTGTAAATAATTGAGTACATTTAAATTCCTAAACACCTACTTATGACATTCATAATCACAACTTTTTTTATAGGAATTGCCACGATTATGGGGCACAGGACACAGCCCTGCGCCAGCGGGGAGAAATAGTAGCTATGCAGCTTATGAAGGGAACCCTGAAGAAACAAATGTTAAAGTAACAATGTTAAGGTAAGTTGTATTCGAACAAGGTTAGTCACGCGTTACAAACTCTCGCCAGGTAGGTTTTTTTGGGCCGCGCTATCCCGTTGAGTTGGGTCCACATAAATTTTTAGGGGCAGACGAATGCGTTGCCTGTTGGCGGTTGCATGAAGGTATAACTGAATAGTACCATCTACACCAATGTAGGAATGGGGCACTATTTTGGTTTTTATTTTTGGCACAACGAATTTATTTGTGTCATTTTTTGTATTGAAACCCAGTAAATTGAAAAGTAGTATGCATCACGTTAGATTTAAATTAAAGTCTAACAACAGAAACAAACCGTTAAAGTTGTCCAATAATTGGAAAGTTTTGTTTTGATTTACTTTCCATATTTAGTGATCGCGACAGGATTCGAACCTGTGACCGTCTGCTTAGAAGGCAGATGCTCTATCCAGCTGAGCTACGCGACCTTATTTAGATAAACATTTAGGATGCATTTCTAAAACTCAAACCCTTGAAAGTCAATGACCTTCAAGGGTTTTTTTGCGGAGAGACAGGGATTCGAACCCTGGCGACAGTTTCCCGTCGACAGATTAGCAATCTGCTCCATTACCACTCTGGCACCTCTCCTGTAAAAGAACTTTTAGCAAAATGAATGCAAATTTACATTTTCAAAGTCAATTCAACAACTATTGTTTTAATTGTTACGATCTTCAAAGTTTTCATTTTTACTTTCTTTATATTTTTGAATCCCTAAAAAAATTAAAGTAACTCCAACAATGATATAAATAATAAACCCACTCATGATATTAATTTTACAGCGGTTCCGTAAGCGAGCATCTCAGAAGCACCTTGGGTGACTACTGAAGTTGTTAATCGTACGTTGATGATGGCATCAGCATTTAATCGTTCAGCATCTTTTATCATACGCTGAATGGCTTGTTCACGAGCATCAGCTTGCAATTTGGTGTATTCATCAATTTCTCCACCCACGATATTTTTTAAGCTAGCAAAAATATCTCGACCTATATTTCGACTTCGAACAGTACTTCCACGAGCAATGCCAAGAATTTCATCCACTGTTTTGTGGGGTACGTAATCAATAGAGGATAGTATCATAATTATATATCTTTAGTTAATGCTTTTACTATTTTATTTTCATTTAAAAATTCTTTTAAAACAACCTTAAGTGCAGTGTAGGTGGGAACCGCTATAATCATACCTATGGGACCTGCCAAAAGACCACCAACAATAATAATTACAAATATTTCAAGAGGATGAGACTTAACTCGGTTCGAAAAAATTAGAGGTTGACTTAAAAAATTATCAATCAACTGGCCTATCACAAAACCAAAAAACACAAAAATAGTTTTTGGTAATATTTCGGAAGCAAAATCTAAATCCAAATTATGGGTCATCGTAAAAAAAGAAATTAGTAATCCTCCAATAATAGGGCCCAAATATGGGATTAAATTAAATAAGGCACAAATAAATGCAATGATAATGGCGTTGGACACACCAAAAATGAGGAGTACAATCGAATAAAATACAAGCAAAATAGTAATTTGAAATACTAAGCCCACAAAATACCTTGACAATAAGTTTTTGATACGTTCAAACGATCTGCTGATGCGACTGCTGTGTTTGTCGGAAAAAAAAGTTAAAATAATTCTTTCGAGCAAAGTGTTGTCTTTCAGAAGAAAGAAGGCGATAAATAACACCGAAAACAAACCAATTGTAAAACTTCCTAAAATATTCACTATCCCATTAAGTGTATTAGGAAGAATAGTGTAATCAATTTTTGAAAATGTTTTTTTGATCCAATCATTTAAATCGACACCATACAAACGAGCATAGGCATTTACTTCATTTAAAAGTTGGGTGGCGTTAGCCTCAAGTGCTTCTATGTTGAGTAGCGAAATATTCTTGCTCTGTTCGGAGAGTATTGGCACAAAAAGTAATATCAACCCGAAAAGAATCATCACTAATACCAGCATAGTGGTGATCGTGGCGAATGTATTGCTGAATTTTAGGCGTTTTTGAAGAAACAACAAAATAGGTCTTCCCCAAAGTGATATCACTGCAGCTACAGCAAAGTATATAAAAATGATATAAATCAACGAAAGGGTTTTGTATATAACAATACAACCCACAATGAAGAGGAAAGCTTTAATTATCCCTTTGGTCAAATCGTTCGAATTCATAGCCTAAATATATTCTAATTTAATTGATTTACGAGTGCTACAGTTTGACAAGCTACAATTCCAGCAGTTTCAGTTCGCAACCTTGAGTTGCCCAAGGATATAGCGGTGTTATTTTGGTGCAAAGCCATTTCTATTTCTTGAGGACTAAAATCCCCTTCAGGCCCAATCAAAATGGTGTAACTACTTTTCTTCTCAATAGATTCTGCCAAATATTTTTTTTCTGAATTTTCACAATGTGCAATAAAACCCGGTGAATGTGTTGTGATAAAGTCCTTCAATTTTTCTGGGGGGTGCAATACGGGTAGTTGTGTTCCTAAAGATTGCTTTAGTGCCGAGGTAATAATTTTTTGAAGTCGTTCATTATTTATTTTTTTTCGTTCACTACGCTCACAAATAATAGGCGTGATTTCTGTTACTCCAATTTCGGTAGATTTTTCTAAAAACCATTCAAATCGTTGAATATTTTTGGTAGGAGCAATGGCTATGTGAAGTTGATAGGGAAGGGGTGCCGATTGTTTGGCGTTTAAAATAATAACATCACATTTTTTTACGTTTATAACTTCTATTACTCCTTCAAAAATCCATCCCTTACCATTAGTCACAACAAGCTTATCGCCTGTGTTTTTTCGAAGCACTTTAATGAGGTGTTTACTTTCTATTTCGTCAAACGAAAATCGGATAGTTGAAGAATCAATATTTGGGAAATAAAACTGTTGCATTATAGTGGAAACCTAGATTGAGCATGACTAGAAAGATCAGAGAAATTTTGTCGTCCATATTTAAGATAACCAACCATTGCGATCATGGCAGCATTATCAGTTGTATATTGTAATTCGGGTAAATGAACATCCCATGAAGGGTGCTCTTTGAGTGCATGGCGAAGCCCTTTATTGGCTGATACTCCTCCGCCTAAAACAATTCGTGTAACATTTGTTTTGTGTACAGCAAGTTCAATTTTTTCAATAAGGATTGTAACAATCTTTTCTTGTATCGATGCACAGAGGTTATTTATATTTTTTTGAATAAAAGAGGGGTCTTTTTGTTGTTGTTTTTGTAGATAGTACAATACACTAGTTTTAAGACCACTGAAACTAAAATTGAGTCCTTTAATTTTTGGTTTTGCAATGGGATGGATAGGGATTCCTTTTTGTGCCAAACGATCAATTTCGGGTCCAGCAGGATATGAAAGTCCAAGCATTTTCCCCGTTTTATCAAATGCTTCTCCAACAGCATCATCTAAAGTTTCTCCCAATAATTCCATTTTAAAATAATCCCGTACGAGTATCAATTGCGTGTGTCCTCCCGAAATAGTTAAACCTAAAAATGGAAATTGGGGTGGATTTTTTTTAGGGTTTTTAACAAAGTGAACCAACAAATGAGCCTGCATATGATTAACTTCAATTAAGGGAATGTTAAGAGCCATCGAAATCGACTTTGCAAATGCATTGCCCACTAGTAATGAGCCCATCAAACCAGGTCCTTGAGTATAGGCTACTGCATGTAATTCTTTTTTGTCGATATTTGCTTGATAAAGTGCCTGCGTAACAACAGGAATAATATTTTGTAGATGGGCTCGAGAGGCTAGTTCAGGGATTACCCCTCCGTATAAGCGATGTACGTTTTGATTAGCGATCACATTGGACTTTACTTCTCCATCCGTAAGGATCGAAGCCGCGGTATCATCACAAGAGGATTCTATTCCAAGAATGTTAATAGGCACGTTTATTGATTTAAGTACAAAGTTAAACTTTTGAATTGATTCAAAAACGCTATTTATTGATAAAAAAAATTTTGATAGCCGGTATATCTTTGTTGGTTCTTGTCATTATTATTCTATCTTTAACAGTCACTCAATCTTATTTGGGCGAACAATTTATACGTCAAATCAATCAAAAAACTGGAACTTCCCTTCAAGTTCATAAGGTTCGTATTAATCCTTTTGGAAAAGCAACTTTATATAAAGTGTTGGTGTTGGATCATAAAATGGACACACTGATATTTGTGGATAAACTTCAAGTGAATGCCTTCAAATTAAAAGGATTCTTAAATGGTAAGGCAGATCTAGGAAATGTGAGTTTGATGAATTTTGATGTTTACATCAAAAAATATCAAGGAGAAAGTAAAACAAACCTCAATATTTTTTCAGATAAATTAAAACCTAAAGAAAAAAAAGAGTTTCGTTTGTTAACCAATTCAATATATGCCAATAAAGGAAACTTAAGAATTCAAAATTTTAATCAACCAGAAGCAGAACCATTTGAATTAACCAACTTACAAATTAATTTAAAATGGTTTGAAATTCATAATGATAGTATTCATACGCAAATAAAGTCGATTTCTAGTTTAACGTCTTTGGGTTTCGATCTTCAGCATATATCGGCAGATTTTACGTATACTCCTAAGCAAATGAAAATGAAAGATTTTGAGTTTGTTACTTTGCATTCTTATATCAATGGAGCTATACATTTTGACTTCCCAAAAGGAGGATTAAAAAAATTTAAAGAATTGGTTGTTATTGATGCAGAATTTGAAAATACCACCATTGGTTTTCAAGACTTACAACCGTTTATCCCTGATTTATCTAAAAAAGGATTATTTAAACTATCGACTTTTATTAATGGTACGCTCAATGATTTTAAAACGACCTCTACTTTACTAGAATTTGATGGGGGCTCGATTTTGGGAGATTTTAGTTTTTTAAACTCTTTTTCCAAATTTCCCTCACAAATTAATTTAAATTTTGACCAACTTTCAACGAGCGCATCTTCTTTAAATCGTATTTATGTCAATTTGTTTGCCGAAAATATTCCTGAACCTTTAATTCGCTTGGGGCAATTTAATGCGAAGGGAACAGCCAATATTACTCCAAAAGATACTCAAATGAACGTTCAGCTCTTTTCCTCTCTTGGATCGATTATATCATCACTTAAGATACAAAATATTAGCAATACCAATACATCAGTATATTCAGGAAACATTCAAACCACCGCCTTTGACTTGGGGGCACTAAGCGGTAATCCTCTTTTGGGTAAGATGACTGCCAAACTGGAATTAGCAGGAAATAAAATAGAGGCATTAGATGCTCAGTGGGGTGGGGAAATTTCTTTACTTGAAATCAATAATTACCCCTACCAAAACATTAATATTGAGGGTAAAATTCGTGAGCAGATGTTCACGGGTGATTTTAATGTTAATGATCCAAACTTAGTAATGAATTTTTCAGGCGCTCTGGATTATTCTTCAAATCAACGAAATATTAGTTGCGTTAGTTCGATTAAAAATGCAAATCTTTTCTCGCTTGGGATTACCCAAAAAAACGAAACAGAAACTTTTTCAGGTGATATTGAGTTAGTAGCCAGAGGAAACAATATCGAAGACCTGATCGGGGATTTATTTATTCGATCGGGGGTGTACACCTTAGAGGATAATACTTTTTCTTTTCAAAACTTTACGGCCCAGTCACGTGTCAATAACGGGCTGCGTTTCATTAATGTGAATTCTCCAGATGTCCTTACGGGAATTCTATACGGAAATTTCGAGTTTAGAGATTTGAGCTCATTGGTTAGTAATGCGATGATGAGTCCTTTCAAACACTACAAACTTTTAAATGTAAAACCAGGACAATTTTTTGATTTTAACCTTAATTTTAAAGGTAAAATTGCCCGTGCCTTTTTTCCTGATTTATTGCTGAATGATAATACTTTTGTCAAGGGAAAACTTAATGCTGATAAAGAAATTTTTCAGATAGATTTGCGAGCACCAAAATTTTCTACAGATCAATATTCCGTTGATAATTTTTCTCTAAAATGGGACAGTCAAAACCCGATATACAACAGTTATGTAGAGGTAAAATCTGTGGACACTTCAATAGCCAAAGCAAACGATCTTCTTTTAGTTAATACTTTTCAAAGAGATACTCTTTTTTTTAGAAGTGAATTTAAAAGCGATGGTGATGAAAATCAAAATAACGCTATTGATTTTTACTACACCTTAGATAAAAACCAGAATCAGGTTTTTGGAATAAAAAATGCCTCTTTATTTTTAAATAAAAAAAGATGGATGATCAATAAAACTAAATTAACCAAAAGTGAATTAATTAAATCAAATAAAGGGTTATGGAGTTTAAGTCCCATAATATTTGAACAAGAGAACGCTACGTTAAAAGTTTCTTTTGATCAACAAGAAAAAAACTACGCCGACATATTTATGGAACTATCAAAAGTTCGGTTTGAGGACATCATATCCAATACGCCATTTAAGGGACTGATTTCGGGAACATTGGACGTTAGCCGTCAACAAAATATTTTCCAGGGTAACAGTAATCTTAAAATGTCGAATTTTAGCATCCATGAAGTCAATCTTGGTCATGCATCAATGAGTATGCATAGCCAAGAAAAAGATTCTGGTTACGACTTTGAGTTAATTATCGAGGACAATGATGAAAAGTCGCTTGATATCTCTGGTGACATTACCTACCAAGACAATAAACTTCCGATAAATTTTGATGCGGTATTTTCATCTTTTCCACTCCAATCTCTAGAAAGTTTTACCAAAGGGATTTTTGATGAAATAAACGGAACGCTTGACGGAAAATTAATAGGAAAAGGGGTGTTAAACCAAATTGATTGGGACGGAGTATTGAACTTACAATCAGCCCAACTTAGCATCCCTTATTTAGGTACAACATATAAACTCGATGACCAGAAAATTAAATTTAAAAAAAATCAAATAGAGATTAATAAAAATTCAATTACAGATATCAATTTTGACACCAAGGGGGAGCTAAGTGGTATATTAACCCATCAAAATTTTAGAAACTTAACTTTGGATATGACAATAGAGGCAGCCCCATTGTTAGTTTTAAATACGACGCAAGAGGATAATGATTTGTACTACGGAAAAGCTTTTTTGAGCGGTAAAGCCTCATTAAAAGGGCCTTCTAATGCGTTAACAATTGATGTAAATGGCTCTACTGCAAAAGGAACAAACATAGCTATTCCAATTAGTGATGACTCAACGGTTTCATCAGCTTCTTACATTCAATTTGTTGATAAAAAAAACAAAAACAAAAAAGAAAATGTTCTAATCGAACAAATTAGTGGACTTGCGCTTAATTTTGATTTGGACGTTACCCCTGACGCTGAAGTCGAAATTGTTGTTGATACTAATACGGGGAGTACCCTAAAGGGAAATGGTGCAGGAAATATGTTGATGGAAATTAACACCAACGGAATATTTAATGTTTGGGGGGATTTTATTGCACTTGAAGGACTCTACAACTTTAAAAGTTTAGGCATTATTGATAAAAATTTCGCACTAAAACAAGGGGGAACGATTGTTTGGAACGGAGATCCTCTTGGTGCACAAATTAATATGCAAGCAGTGTACGCGGTTCCAGGAGGAACAAACCCTGCATTACTGTTAGAATCGTCAGCTTTTAATAGAAAAATCCCTACTGAAGTCACGATAAATTTGTTTGGAGATTTACTCACTCCAGAAACCCCTACTTTTTCAATTGATTTTCCCAATACATCAGGAACTGTTCAAACAGAACTAAACTATCGACTAGCAGATGAGGAGCGTCGTCAGTTGCAAGCGATTTCTTTATTGTCTCAAGGGGTTTTTATAAGTGAAGTTTCCTTGGCAGCATTATCGACTCAAACGATTACTAATAATTTATTTCAAAAAGCTTCAGGACTATTCGAGACTATTTTTTCGAGGGAAGAAGATAAGCTAAATGTCGGCTTAGATTTTTTACAAGGAGATCGAAATTCTGCATCTGAAATCAATACAAGAGACCGGTTGGGACTAACTCTTACTACTCAAATTAGCGACCGTATATTGGTAAATGGAAAAGTTGGAATGCCTGTTGGAGGAATTGAGGAAACTGTGATCGTTGGTGATGTTCAAATTGAATTCTTACTCAACGAAAAAGGAACCCTTCGAGCTAAAATTTTTAACAAAGAAAACGAATTCCAATATTTTGGAGATGAATTAGGATACACTCAAGGGATGGGATTATCATATCAAGTAAGCTTTGATACATTTAAAGATTTGATGAAGAAGATTTTAAATAACTAAAATCCTAACAAAAAAATATAATTTTTTTGTTAAAAAATGTCCATTCATGATAGAAGAAGAAAATTAGTTTGTAATTTTGCAAAATTAATATGCAAAACACTAAATTTTCTCGCATTGCGGTTCTAACCTCAGGTGGTGACGCGCCAGGAATGAATGCTGCAATTCGCTCTGTAGTACGATCCTGCTCCTTTTATAACATCGACTGTTTTGGTGTATATCGGGGCTACGAGGGTTTAATTGATAATGACATTGTACCAGTTTCTTCCCGTGATGTAAAAAGTATTATCAATAAAGGAGGAACCAAATTAAAATCTGCTCGATCCAAAGAATTTAGAACTAAAGAAGGTCGAAAAAAAGCTTACGAAAATTTAAAAAATATTGGGATTGATGCCTTAGTTGTTATTGGAGGTGATGGTAGCTTCACTGGAGGGATGATTTTTGAGATGGAATTTGGAATCCCTGTAATTGGTATCCCCGGAACTATCGACAATGATATTTACGGAACTTCACATACTTTGGGTTATGATACTGCCTTAAATACTGTCGTTGAAGCTATTGACAAAATCCGAGACACCGCTATATCACATAATCGTTTATTTTTTGTGGAAGTAATGGGACGTGACGCAGGTCATATTGCGCTGAATGCTGGTATAGGGGTAGGAGCTGCCGAAATATTAATTCCTGAAAAAAATACTACAGTCGATAAACTTAAATCTTCTTTGAAAGAAAGAGAGGCTTTGAATAAATTAGTCAATATTATAATTGTTGCAGAGGGAGAGAAAAGCGGAAAAAATATTTTTGAACTAGCCGAAGAAGTAGAAACTCAAACAAAATATGAAGTCCGTGTTTCTGTTTTAGGCCACATGCAGCGAGGGGGATCACCTTCCTGTTTCGATCGAGTTTTGGGAAGTCGAATGGGACTCAAAGCTGTTGAAAGTATTTTAGAAGGAAAAACCTCACAAATGGTGGGTATTCAAGCGGGAAAATTAACACTTACCCCTTTTGAATATGCAATCAAAGGAAAATCAGAAATTAATCAAGAACTTTTAAAAGTTTCAAAAATTATGAAACTTTAGTCATAAATCACATTTAAAATTAAAAAGTAAGCAAATGTCAACACTTAAAATTGGAATTAACGGATTTGGTAGAATCGGAAGAATGGTACTTCGCGCATCTCTAAAAAAAGAAAACGTTGAGGTCGTAGCTATTAATGATTTATTAGATGTAGAACATCTGGCATATCTTTTAAAATACGACTCAGTACATGGTATTTGTGATGCAAGTGTTGAAGTAAAAGATGGCCACTTAGAAGTGGACGGAAAGACAGTTCGTATAACCGCCGAACGTGATCCAAAAAATTTAGAGTGGGATGCCGTAGGAGCTGAAGTAGTCGCCGAATGTACAGGAATCTTTACCACTATAGAAATGGCAAACTCTCACATTGATGGTGGTGCCAAGAAAGTGGTGATTTCTGCCCCATCCAAAGATGCCCCCATGTTTGTAATGGGCGTTAATCATCAAGACGCTCAACCATCTGACCTTATTGTTTCGAATGCGTCATGTACGACCAACTGTTTAGCTCCCTTAGCCAAAGTATTAAATGATACCTTTGGAATTGCAGAGGCTTTGATGACTACTGTTCACGCTGTTACAGCTACACAAATGACCGTTGATGGCCCAAGCAAGAAGGATTATAGAGGGGGTAGATCTTCCTTACTCAATATTATTCCTGCCTCTACTGGAGCTGCTAAGGCAGTAACCAAAGTAATTCCTTCATTAGAAGGCAAAATTACAGGAATGGCTTTCCGTGTACCTACAGCTGATGTTTCCGTGGTTGATTTAACAGTAAAGTTAGAAACCGAAACGGATTATGAAGGGGTTAAATCGGCCATAAAATCTGCTTCAGAAAACGAACTTAAAGGAATTCTTGGATATACAGAAGAATTGGTCGTTTCACAAGATTTTATTGGAGATGCTCGCACTTCTATAATTGATGCCAACGCTGGAATTCAACTCAATGGTACTTTTTTTAAAGTGATTTCTTGGTATGATAATGAGGCTGGATATTCTAACAAATTGATTGATTTAGCTCTCCACATAAGTTCAATTTAAAACGTATGCAATTAATTGTTGATAGTGGATCTACCAAAACAGATTGGATCGCTTTAGATTCCAAAGGCTCCTTCCTATTTGAGACCCAAACTATGGGGTTAAATCCTCAAGTTTTGACTGATCAAATTATTGAAGAACGAATTATTAATAACTATGATTTGTCACGAGTTGCTCAAGATGTTCACTCTATTAATTTTTATGGGGCTGGGTGTGGAACACAACCCCCTCGGTTGCTGATTGAATCAGTACTTAAATCGATATTTTCAAATGCAAATGTAACCGCAAAAGAGGATACTTATGCGGCAGTATATTCTACCGTTACTCCGAGTGTTCCGAGCTTAGTTTGCATTTTAGGCACAGGGTCAAATTGTAGTTATTACGATGGCGAAGATGTTCATCAAAAAATAAATTCTTTAGGATATATCCTTATGGATGATGCTAGTGGAAATTATTTTGGAAGACAGCTTATACGTGATTTTTATTTTTATAAAATGCCATCTGATTTGGCTACAAAATTTGCTTCTGATTTTAATCTGCAAGCTGAAGAAATCAAAACAAACTTATACAAAAAACCAAACCCTAACACTTATTTAGCCACTTTTGCAAAGTTTTTAGTGGTTAATAAAGATCACGATTATGCTCAAAACTTGATTTTTAAAGGTCTTAAGTTATTTGTTGAACATCAAATTTTACAATTTGAAAACGCTAAAAATATACCAATTCATTTCATTGGATCGATTGCTTACTTCCTAAAAGAAGAACTCGAAGAAGTACTCAAATCATACCACCTCCAGTTGGGTGTGATCAATAAGAAGCCCATTGATGGATTAGTGGAGTATCACAAAAATTAATCAATTGCAATAACTGATATTTCTACATGTACATTTTTGGGAAGTGCAGCAACTTGTACTGTTTCTCTTGCGGGCGAGTTTTGGTCACCAAAATATGTACCGTACACTTCGTTGATTTTAGCAAAATCATTCATATTTGTTATAAATATGCTACATTTTATAACGTTCGAAAAATTCATCTCAGCTGCTATTAAAACAGCTCGAATATTTTTCATTACTTGATGCGTTTCAGTTTTGATATCGTCCAATACCAATTCCATCGTCTTTGGATCTAAAGCGATTTGACCACTCGCATATAAGGTGTTGCCTACTTTAACTGCTTGATTATAAGGTCCTATTGGCGCAGGAGCATCAGGGGTAATAATAATTTTTTTCATGATATTGTTTTTAAAGCCTTCTATCTCTTTCTCTTCTTTTCTCATACTTTAAATCGCGTAAAAATCCAGATTTAACCCCGATAAAGAAAAACCAAGATTGACGATTGCCAAATGGTGTCCAACTAATATTCATCACCCAGCTATTGAGATCCCTTTCGATACCTAAATTGGTGTATGTAATTCCTTTATTTTTAAAGTCGTAACCTGACGAAACGTTGACATTCCATTTAGGGGTCAAACTAAGTTGGCCAGATGCCATCAAGGAGTTATTAGAAATTTCATTTTGTTTTTGGGAGTTATTATAAGTGAAGCTGTGCCTCAAATTTAAACTCCAAGGTAAATGATATCTATAAAGTTCAGCGTTCTCATCCTCCTCATTGCTATCGGTAGAGTTTTCAGTGGGTTGGTAACTACGGTCACTAAAATCTTGATTCTTTCCAAAAAAATCATCAGAAGATCGATTTGAATCCATATTGTCATCTGAGGATTTGTTGTTTTTACTATTTTTGCTTGAAAAATTATATCCCCAGTTAAAATTTGCGCTAGTCAACCGAAGTAAGGGACCCCCGTCTTCGATATTAAAAGTATTGATTCGCTGGTTGTTTTCGTTTAATGCGTATGGGTCAAAGGTTGCTCCAAGATTAATACTCAGTTTATTATCAAGCAAAGGAATCACTGTTGACATACGTAGGGGACTCCATCTTAAGGAATCTGCTGCAATGTTATAACTTGTTGAAAAATTTAAATTATTTAACAATTTAATTTTTTTGGGATCCACTTTGGTACTGTCTCTATCTTTAACTTTTGCTTCAAAAGTATTTCTAAGGGTAAACCCTAATGAGCTAGAATAATTTTTACCTGGTTGACCATATAAACCTCCCTGAAAACGTGTGTATTCCGCAGTAGTTCCATCAGCATCAATAATATATTCATCATAATATTCTTCAAAACTTGGAGAATTCGAATAACTCACATTAGCGTTGATAACATGCCGGATACTTTGTAATTTTTTTCCTTCTTTAAAGTCAAATACCCCGTACAAGGTTGTATTTACACTTGCATTAAAGTTGTACTGTCTGTAGCGATCAAATCCACTTATGGTATCTTGGGCTACTTCTTGGTTGGCTACAACATCAAAATCATTTTTCTTGATTGTTTCGAGTGTCCATACTTCATCGTAATTAGCTCCTACCGAAAAATTAAAATGTTTTGCAATTTTAAAGTTAGTACTAACAGGAATATTGTGTCGTAAACCTGATTTTGCATCATCAAACATTTTGGAGGTCAAAAAGTTTTCTTCATTAGTTTGAATTCTATTTTCCCCTCTAACGGTGTATTGAAAATTAATGTTTTGAATAAAGCCTCTCTTAATTCCATTACGTTTCGCAAAGGGATAAATCCGCTCCATGCTTGCTTGTAGTGTAGGCAGGGTTAAGTTGACTGACTCTGAACGTGTATTTTGTGCGTGTGAAGCCGATAATGATAAATTTACCGATGGGTAGTTGGGAAATGTTTTTGAATAAGAGATGGATGAATTAAGAGAATTATTTAAAAAATTACCAGTGTTAAGCTGATTTAAAGATTCTTGATAATAAGAACTACTACCCAAATTTACAGATGCAGAAAAACGACTGTTTGGATTAGATTTAGCATCTTTACTATGGGACCATCTCAAATTATAGATATTTGTTTTGGAATATCCTGGTAGTCCACGTTCTCCATTGATAAGGTTTTCAAATCTAAAGCTTAAATTTCCTCTAAATTTATATCGTTTATTGTAGTTTGACTCTATTCGCAGTCCAAAACTTCCGTTTGTGTAATAATCTCCAAGAGTGGCGATATCGAAGTACTCACTAAAAGCAAAATAATAACCTCCATTTTGTATGAAATACCCTCGGTTGAAATTTTCACCTATGGTCGGAAATATAAACCCTGTTTCTCTTTTTTGAGTCATTGGAAAATAGGCAAAAGGCAAAAAAACTGGGGTGGGTACATCCGCAATATAAATGTTGCTTAGCCCTGCTATCATTTTTTTTTTAGGAACAAATTTACCTTTTCTAACACGGATATAATAGTCAGGATCATCGACATTTTCAGAGGTTGTAATTCGAGCGTCTTTTATAAAATAAATGGAATCGTTTTGTTTTTTGGTGGCGATAGCCTTAATATTCATTCCATTTTGTTCGCTTCTTGAATTCCAAATGATCGCTTTCTTGGTTTTAAAATTAAATCGAATAGAATCAGGAAAAATTTCGTCTACTCCTTGTTTAAATGAAGGGTATTGAACCAGCTGACCAGTGGAGTCTTTGATACGACCGGCGGTAACAATATTTGTTTTGTAGTCCATTACAATGATCCCCGATTTAAGTTCGATATCTTGGTAATATAGTTCAGCACCATCATATAAATATAACTTTTCCTCTGTTCTATCGATTGTCATATACCCTTTTGCGTGTCGTTTAACTTGGTCGAGTAATAAAGGTTCTTTCTGTGGAATACTATCTGACACAGCTAGGCTATCAACGAGGTCAGGTCCTTCCTGTGCGGTGAGGGAGGATAGTGTTAAAAAACTCAAAAAAACGAAGTTCAATGATTGTTTGCCCAAAATTGAATGAATATGTTTTATTTTTGTCAAAATGCCATTTTGATGGAGTTCAAAAATACACATATTTTTTCTGGGTCGGCTTTAATCAGCCTGATTTTAATAATTCTTTTGGTTTTTGGGTCATATAATTCCAAGGCGCAAACCAAAAAGCAAGTCTTTACGGTTGTTCTTGATGCAGGGCATGGTGGAAAAGATTCAGGTAACCGTGGAAATAATTATTATGAAAAACACATTGCACTTAAAGTTACTTTATCCATAGGAAACATACTTGAAAAAAATCCCGACATTAAGGTTGTTTATACACGAAAAAATGATGTTTTTATCCCCCTAGACAAACGCGCAGATATTGCGAATAATGCCAAAGCGGATTTATTTGTATCCATTCATTGTGATGCTCACACCTCACAAGCTTATGGAGCTGGGACTTTCGTACTGGGTTTACATGCTAATGAGAGAAATTTTAAAATTGCGCAAAAAGAAAATTCAGTCATTTTTTTAGAGGAGGATTATGAAAAAAAATACGATGGATTTGACCCTAATAATCCTGAATCGGTCATCAGCTTGGTATTGATGCAAGAAACCTATTTGGACCAAAGTATAGTAGCAGCTGACATTATTCAACAAAGTTTTGTAAAAAATCTTAAACGAAAAAACAGAACAGTAAAGCAGGCTGGTTTTTTGGTTCTTCGCAACACCTACATGCCTAGTGTTCTTGTTGAACTCGGCTTTTTAACTAATAAATTAGAGGGAAGTTATTTGAATTCCAAAAAAGGTCAAAACGATATGGCGCAAGCAATTGCTGAAGCGATAATAAATTATAAAGATTCCCAAAAATCGAAAGTACATTCCACACAAAATCCTTTTGAAGAAACCGTACCCCCCCCCGAAGAACCTGAAAAAATCACATTTAAAATACAAATTGCAGCTAGTTCAAAATCATTGGCACTTATCCCTCAAAATTTTAATGGATTATCACTAATAACTAAAGAAAAAAAAGGGTCCATATATCGTTATTTTTATGGTCAAACTACATCCTTCAAAAAAGCGACTACCTTACTTAAAGAAGCTAGAAAAAAAGAGTTTAAAGGGTGTTTTATTGTAGCATATAAAGGGGGTAATCGCGTGGTAATAACAAAAGAAATGAAAAGAAATTAATGGGTTTTTGAATTGGTGTTAATTTATATGTATTTTTATAAAAATTTTTTTTGTGATAAAAATATCCAACGAAGTAAAGACGGCTCTTTTGGTTATCTCTGGGATAATTATTTTCATTTTTGGTTTTAGCTATCTTAAATCCAACAATATATTAACTAAGGACCGTAAATTTTATGGTATTTACACCAATGTTGAGGGGCTTCTTATTGGCACACCAGTAACAATCAATGGCTTTCAAATTGGATCTGTCGAAAAAATCAAACTAGACCCATCTTCAAAATTAGTTGTTACTTTTAGAATTGAAAGTGACTTTTCGTTTTCCAAAAACAGTATTGCTCGTATATACGAATCTGGTCTTATTGGAGGCAAAGCATTGGCAATTGTTCCCTCTGAGGTTGGAGACCGTGCAAAAAACGGAGATACCTTACAAACAGACATTGCTCCTGGGCTCACACAACTTGTTAATGACAAGCTCACCCCTTTGCAGGAAAAAATAGAAGATATGGTAGTTCACGCCGACTCTGTTTTGATTTCTTTTAATAATGTGATGAACCTACAAGTTCAAGAAGATCTTCGCAATTCGGTAAACGATTTTTCAAGTACGATATCTTCTTTGCAAGTAGTAATAAAATCTCTTGAAGGTTCCATAAGTGCCGAAAATGGAGACCTAAACAAATCATTTAAAAACCTTGCCAGTCTTACCTATAAGCTTAACGTAATATCAGATACTATTCATCAAGCTGATATTGGAAAAACCTTGTTGGATTTACAACAAACAGTTGCCTCCATAAACAGTGTTATGCATGGAGTAAAATCAGGACAAGGATCGATGGGTAAATTATTTGCTACGGATTCGTTACATCAATCATTAAACGAAACCAACTCTCAAATTCAATTGTTGCTCGAGGATATGAGATTGAACCCCAAGCGATATGTTCATTTTTCTTTATTTGGAAAAAAAGAAACGCCCTACAAAGAACAATCCATTGAGGAATAAAAACAATAGATATTGAGCTTCGTTCCTAACATTTTGTTTGCTGTTCTATTGATTAGTTCGATAGGTTTCTTTGTAGTTAATGTTAAAAAACTTATTCGCAATATAAACTTGGGTACCGCTGTCGATCGGACTGATCAATCCCGTAAGCGCTGGATGCAAATGATTCAAATTGCTTTAGGTCAATCCAAAATGGTGACCAAACCAGTTTCAGGTGCTTTACATGTCATTGTTTATGTGGGCTTTGTGGTAATAAACATCGAATTAATTGAAATTATTATCGACGGTCTTTTAGGGACCCATCGAGTTTTTGCTCCTTTCTTAGGGAAGGGGTATGATGTATTAATAGCCACATTTGAAATTTTCGCACTTTTGGTGCTTGTTTCAGTTATTTTGTTTTGGGCACGAAGGAATTTAATGCGCATTCAACGTTTTTGGAAACCAGAAATGAAAGGTTGGCCAAAAAAGGATGCTAATTTGATTCTATATATTGAAGTAGTCTTAATGGGACTTTTTTTGACCATGAATGGAGCTGACTATTGGCTACAAAATGTCGCGCAAGATCCACACTATACTCGTGCTGGTTCGTTTCCTATCAGTCAATTTATTGCTCCTTTATTTGACGGGCTCCATGTTGGTTTCGTTATCGGAATTGAACGTACGGCATGGTGGCTACATATTACAGGGATATTGATGTTTTTAAATTATTTGTATTATTCTAAACACTTACATATTTTACTTGCATTTCCAAATACCTACTATGCTAATTTACGCCCTCTTGGGGCTTTTGGAAATCTAAGTTCAGTGACTAAAGAAGTTAAACTTATGATGGACCCTAATGCCGATCCCTACGCAGCCACTGCGAGCGACGAAATTCCATCAACTTTTGGTGCAGCCGATGCTACTGATCTTAACTGGGTTCAACTTATGAATGCGTATTCATGTACTGAATGTGGCCGCTGTACTAGTGAATGTCCTGCGAATCAAACAGGTAAAAAACTATCTCCTCGCAAAGTGATGATGGATACCCGTGATCGGATCACAGAAATCGGTGAACAATTAGATCAAAAAAGTCAACCTAATCAAAATATTTTACTTGACCATTATATAACTCGTGAAGAACTTTGGGCCTGTACCTCCTGTAATGCTTGCGTTGAAGCTTGCCCAATTGGGATTGATCCATTGTCCATTATAATGGACATGCGTCGATACCTTGTAATGGAACAATCGGCAGCACCCAATGAGCTTAACATAATGATGTCAAATATTGAAAATAATGGCGCTCCTTGGCCATTCAATCAACAAGATCGATTAAATTGGACGAAAGAATTAAATTCATAAACATGCAAAAAGACGAAGTAGAGAAGTTGTTAAGTCAAAAAATAGAAGACGGCGAACATATAAGTCCTGTTCTTCCTGAAGGAATTAAAAACTATCTTATTGACATAGACGGAACTATTTGTGATGATATCCCAAATGAAGAACCCGAACGAATGGCTACCGCTGAACTTTATCCTGATGCTTTGGTCACACTCAACCGTTGGTATGATGAAGGACATATTATTTGTTTTTTCACTTCTCGTACTGAAAACCACCGACAAGTGACAGAAGATTGGCTTCAAAAAAATGGTTTTCGATACCATAGTTTATTGATGGGTAAGCCAAGAGGAGGAAATTATCACTGGATAGATAATCACTTAGTAAAAGCGACACGATATAATGGAAAGTTTACTGACTTGGTGGAAAAAGAAGTAACTATTCAAGTTTTTGATGATGGACAACACGACTAATCATACGATTCCCACTATGGCCTCTTTTGCTCAAAAAGGGGAACTTCCTGAAGTTCTTTTTTGGGTAGGATGTGCTGGTAGTTTTGATGATCGGGCAAAAAAAATAACGAAAGCATTTGTTCTGCTTTTACAAAAAGCAGGAGTTTCTTTTGCTGTACTTGGTCCTGAAGAGTCTTGCACAGGCGATCCTGCTAAGCGAGCTGGAAATGAATTTTTATTCCAAATGCAAGCCATAACTAACATTGACATTCTCAATGCATACCAAGTTAAAAAAATTGTAACGGCATGTCCTCATTGCTTTAACACACTAAAAAACGAATATCCGAGTTTAGGAGGTGACTATGATGTTTTGCATCATACTCAATTTTTAAAATTCCTTATTGAAGAAGGTCGGCTTAAAGTTTCTGGAGGACGTTTTACAGGAAAAAGAATTACCTTTCACGATCCATGTTACCTTGGAAGGGCCAACGATGAATACGAAGCACCACGAAAATTACTACTAAAGCTAGAAGCCGAACTAATAGAAATGAAAACCTGTAAACAAAAAGGCCTTTGTTGCGGAGCAGGAGGTGCTCAAATGTTTAAAGATGCTGAGACAGGAAAAAAAGAAATTAATATCGAACGAACTGATCAAGCCTTAGAAACCAAACCAGATATTATTGCAGCGGGTTGCCCTTTTTGTAATACCATGTTAGGGGATGGGGTCAAAAACAAAGAAAAGGAACACAGTATTGCTGTAATGGATGTTGCTGAACTTTTATCAGCAGCTCAAGACTTATAATTATGCTAGTACCATTTAACGATTTATCCCCCAACTCTCGAGTCTGGATTTACCCCTCCAGTAGAAAATTTGCTGAAACTGATATCAAATGGGTTGAAGAACAATTAGGAACTTTTCTACAACAATGGACCGCACATGGGAATGATTTAAAAGCTAGTTTTTTACTGCCTTATCAACGTTTTATTGTGATTGCATTGGATCCTTCTGACCAAGATGCCACAGGATGTTCTATTGATGCCTCAGTTCGTTTTATTCAACAAATTGAACAAAAATGCTCTTTGATTTTACTAGATAAAATGAATGTGAGTTTTAAACAGGGAGAATTTGTCACCTACAAAACCATTCAAGAATTTAAAAAAATGGTAAAAAATAAATCTGTTTCTGAAAACACTATAGTTTTTAATCACTTAGTTTTAAATAAAGCTGACTTCGAACATCACTGGGAAGTTCCCGCACATGAAAGTTGGCATAAGCGTTTCTTTTAAGTTTTATAATTTTATTTTATGCTTCGAGCCCTATTCTTTTTTTTCCTTACGTTTAATGTGTTTGTAAAAAGCCAAACAACTCCCTCAACAATTTGGGTAGATCAAACTTATGAGTCTTTAACTTTAGATGAAAAAATTGGACAATTATTTATGGTTATGGCTTTTTCAAAAGAAGACCATAATCACCATGAGCAATTAAAACAATATATCACTAAAGGACATTTGGGGGGTATAATTTTTTCAAAAGGGACCTTAAAGGAACAAGCTCGTCTTACTAACCAGTTTCAACAATATGCAAAAATTCCTCTGTTAATCGCTATGGATGCTGAGTGGGGAATGGCCATGCGTCTTTCAGACGTTGACCCTTTTCCGTATCACATGACTTTAGGAGCCTTATCAAATGATTCCCTTATCTTTCAAATGGGTAAACGCATGGCTCAACGCCAAAAGCGAATGGGGGTTCACATGAATTTTGCCCCTGTTGTCGATGTGAATACCAATCCCAAAAACCCTATAATAGGAGTTCGTTCTTTTGGTGAAGATCCTCAAAAAGTTGCCATAAAAGCATCTTTATTGATGCAAGGATTGCAAGAGGGAGGTGTTTTAGCTAGTGCAAAACATTTTCCTGGACACGGAGATACTTATGAGGACTCTCACAAAACCTTGCCTTTAGTGAATTTAAGTGAGGAACATATAAATTCTCATGACTTAGCTCCTTACAAAAAACTGATTCAAGATCAAGTTGCCGCAGTAATGGTTGCTCACCTGAATATTCCCTCTATAATTTCAGTACCAAATTTACCCTCTTCTTTATCTTCTGAAGTTGTAACCGATTTACTACAAACCGAATTGGGTTTTGAGGGATTAATTGTTACGGATGCATTGAATATGAAAGGGGTAGTGAATTATGATTCAAATCGGTCGGCATCATTAAATGCGTTTTTGGCAGGAAGCGATCTGTTACTCATACCGATTAATTACTTCCAAGCTGTAAATGATTTGAAACGAGCCTTTAAGGAAGGATTATTTGACGAAAAACGATTGGAAAAGTCTGTAAAGAAAATTTTATTGACTAAGTTTCAATCTGGATTATCAGAATATCAACCTATAGATACTCACAAGATTTTTGAGGATATAAACACAACAAAAGACAAGCTCTTATTCCACAATATTACGGAATCCTCCGCAACAGTAATCCAAAATCAAGATTCGATTCTTCCTATTCGAGAACTTAGAAACCATCAAATTGCTTATTTAGGATTGGGACAAGCTAAGGGTAGTGAATTCTTAAAAACATTACGTCTTTATACTAAAATTGATGAAGTTAAAGTTGAAAAAGCGCACTTTTCCTCGGTAATGTCTCCGTATGAAACAGTAATCATTGGAATCCATCATTCTGATGCTTCTCCTTGGGAATCATCCACAATTCTTTCACATGAAATTAAACTAATTAAACAAATAGCTAAGAAAAAAAAAGTAATTCTTACTGTTTTTTCAAATCCCTATTCTCTTCAAAAAATTAGTGAAATCAATGCTATCGAAGGAGTTTTGATAATGTATCAAAATAATACTACGGCTCAATCGGTAGCTGCACAAGTCATTTTTGGTGCTCTTCCCGCACATGGAATACTGCCTGTATCAATTCCTCATAAATTTTCAGTTGGAACTTCCATTAAAACACCTCGTCTTCATCGACTGGGATATGCTTTACCGTTATCGGTTCAGATGAATCCTAAACGCTTATCCGTAATCGACTCGTTTGCCCATAACGCAATAAAAAATTCTATGACTCCAGGGATGCAAATTTTAGTAGCTCGTAAAGGAAAAGTAGTTTACAACAAGGTTTTTGGTCATTTTAGATACAAGAAAAAACAACAAGTAAAAGCACATAGTTTATACGATTTAGCCTCGTTAACCAAAATAATGGTTTCGGTTCCTTTAATGATGAAAAAGTTTGAAGAGAATAAAAACCTATTGTACGCACCACTAGGGTCACTCATTCCCAGATATAATAACTCCAATAAAGCCCAACTTACTTTTAAGTCAATGCTGTCTCATCAATCGGGTTTGCAAGCATGGATTCCGTTTTATAAACAAACACTGGACAGTATCACCCAACTTCCAAAATCAAAATTTTATAAAACACGACCCAAACGAAAATATTCTGTTCAAGTAGCTTCTGACATTCATTTAAAAAATAGTTATAAAGATAGTATTCGACGAATCATCCTTGAAAGTCCATTGTATGACTCCATATATTATAAATACAGTGATTTACCGTATTATATTCTTAAAGAATTTGTAGAGTTAAATACGGATAAAAATATAAGTCAGCAAATTCAAGAATCTATCTTTCAATCGATGGGGATGAACTTAACTACATACAATCCTTTAAAAAAATTTTCGAGGTACCAAATTGCCCCTAGTGAAATGGATAATTATTTTCGATTTCAGGAAATTCAAGGCTACGTCCACGATATGGGTGCAGCAATGCAAGATGGAGTAGGAGGACATGCAGGCCTATTTTCGAATAGTAATGATGTAGCAAAAATGATGCAAATGTTTCTTCAAAAAGGACAATATGGCGGGAAACAATATTTTCGACCTGAAACAATAGCATTTTTTAATCAAAGATATTATGAGGATAAAAATAACCGCAGGGGTATAGGGTTTGACAAGCAACAATTTGCTGACCCTGGACCAACTTGCTTGTGTGCATCCGATTCAAGCTTTGGACATTCAGGATTTACAGGCACTTTTGCTTGGGTTGATCCAAAGTACGAACTTGTTTATGTTTTTCTGTCAAATCGTACCTATCCGTCAATGGAAAATTCAAAAATGGTGGAGACCAATCTAAGATCTGAAATACAACGTATTATTTACCAATCAATAGAAAATTTTTTATGAAAATAGCAATTGTGTGTTACCCTACTTATGGGGGAAGTGGTGTTGTGGCTACAGAGTTAGGAATTTCTTTATCTGAAAAAGGGCACGAAGTTCACTTTATTACGTACCAACAACCTGTTCGTTTGAATACATTGAAATACAATATACATTTCCATGAAGTTCATGTGCCTAGATATCCTTTATTTCATTTTCAACCCTATGAATTAGCACTTTCGAGTACCTTAGTTGATATGGTGAAACTCTATGATATTGACATACTACATGTGCATTATGCGATTCCTCACGCTTATGCTGCTTATATGTCCAAACAAATGCTTTTAGAGCAAGGGATAAATATCCCGATCATTACAACTCTTCATGGTTCCGATATTACGCTAGTTGGAAACCATCCTTTTTACAAGCCTGCTGTAACTTTTAGTATTAACAATTCTGATGTGGTTACCTGTGTTTCAAAAAGTCTTAAAGAGGATACATTACGTTTATTTGATATTAAGAAAAAGGTTCACGTTGTTCCTAACTTTATAAAAACTGAAAAATACAATGTAATTCGACAAAATTGTGATCGTAATTTGATTGCTAAAGAAAATGAACGAATAATTACTCATGTCAGTAACTTTAGACCTGTAAAACGAGTTACAGACGTGATTAAAACGTTTAAAAATATTCATGACCAAATTCCTTGCAAATTGATGATGGTAGGGGATGGTCCTGACCGCCAAGAGGCAGAAGTGCTATCTCAACAATTAAATATAGATCATGATGTAGTCTTTTTTGGGAAAACTCTTGAGGTTGATAAGATTTTGTGTTTTTCGGATTTGTTTTTACTCCCCTCTCAAACCGAAAGTTTTGGTTTGGCAGCGCTCGAAGCTATGATTGCGAGAACTCCTGTAATTTCAACCAATAAAGGTGGCTTGCCTGAAGTCAATATCCATGGTGTGAGCGGATACCTGACCGAAATAGGAGATATCGCAGAAATGAGTCGTTATTCGCTTGATATATTAAAAAACCAAGAGGTGTTGAAAAAATTTAAAGATGGAGCATTCGAAACAGCTAAAAAATTTGATCTTAATAAGATTATTTCTATTTACGAAAATCTATATCTGAAAGCCCTTCAGCTCATTAACTCTTAGATTTATTGGTTTGGCTTGAATACGTACTTTCAAAAATTTTATCTGCATTATTGACTTCAAACCCCTCTCTTCTGTGATGGTTTTTAAGTTCTGATGCAGGTAGGTGTTGGTACTCTTTTAAGGGTAATCGTTCAGCAAATTCAACATAGCTTCCTGATATAGGATACTTTTTATTTTCATTAAAAAGACTAAGGATCATTTCTGAAATGGTACTGCTTTGGCGAAGCAAACCATCACTACTAACTTTAATTTCGCCACCCGAATCGTTTAAAGGAATTTGAATACTTTTTAAAAATAGATTAAACTCTTCTAAAGTATTATATCCTTTTGGTAAGTTGTGCACACTGATGGTGTAATGGTTTAAATAATACCTATTATAGAGCACCCAAGCCGCATATTCAGATTCGTTTAGTAATATTTTGTAATCATCGTAAGAAGGCAGTTGCCATAGAGGTTGGTGAAGATATTCGACAACTTGGTCGGCATCATTTAAGTCAATAGAATCTACTGGATCGGCATAAATAGAATCTGTATATCTGTGGAGGACATTCCTAGCCTCTGTAGATAGTTCATGTACTCGTAATTCGCTAATAAAAACCCTTGGATAATTATTTGAAGGAGGTTGATACCAGTAAGCATCTAATTTTTTTTGGTCAAAGGAATAATGGTCACAACGCGTATACCCTTGATGCAAAAATATTTTTTCAAATGATGATATTCCTAGGTGTTTAATTCCTAATGTACGAAAAGCAATATGATCATTAATGATATCTTTTTGGTTTTGAATCATATTGATTTCGAGCATGGCTTGAGTAATTTTTTGAACAGCTGGTACACGTTCTGCATAAGTTGAAAATAATCCGTTTAGGATAAAGTCTAATGTTGTTTGAGGAGTAGAAATCATAATTTTAATTTTAAAAGATCATTTTTAGTTAAAGAAAAAGTTTTCCATTAGAAGTGTTATAAAAGTCATTTAAATTAATTTCTTCTTGTTTAATAAACCCTTTTGTTGCTATTTTTCCTTCCGCTACCAATTCAACGATTGCGGCGAGCGAAGCTGCGGTAGTCCAAGAAATTGCCCTCCAAGTATGGTCATCAATTTTTAAAGGATAAAATGTTTTAAAGTATTCTTTTCGGTACATTTTTTCTTTTATTTTTCCTTCCACAATAGCATATACATGAACAAGATCTGCATCAACAGGTGGTTTGGCTTCTGTAAGTATTTTTTCAAGCGTTTCTAAATCTTTCTTTAATATTAACTCATACATTAAAAATCTCATAAGTTTTCCATGACCAGGATAGCGAATAGTTTTGTAATTTAACGTATCAACTCTTCCTTCATAGGTTTCACACATTGTACCTAACCCCCCCGAAGTTGAAAAAGCTTCTAATTCCTGTCCCTCGACATTCATCATTTCAAAGCCATCAAGGGAGGGAACATCCTTGCAAACTCCATTCTGGATTACTTTTGCGTCATTTAAGTACTCATTGAGTACTCCTTTAGGTGACCATGTGAACGAATAAGCTAATTGTCCATTGGGATATCTTGGTAAAGCCCCCACCCGCAATTCTATATCTCGTATTTCATCAAATTGCTGGGCCAAGTCACCTCCAACTATTCCTATCAGTCCTGGAGCTAATCCACATTGTGGTGCCATTACTTTTGTTGAGTCTTCAGCTAATGTTTTAATATAATTAGTCGTTTCAACATCCTCTGTCAAATCAAAATAATGAAGATTATTTTCTTTTGCGCATTTTGCAACATTTTTATTCAAATGAAATGGAAGAGCTGACACAATAGCGTCCATACCTAGACTTGCTTTTTGAAGTACTTTAAAATCAGAAACATCCCCTTTTATCGTTTCAAAACCTATGCCTTCTGTGTAGTAAGGTTGATGAAGGTCTAATCCAATTACTTTGTATTGTTTATTTAATAATTGAGCAACAAGACAACCTACTTTACCTAAGCCTACCACCAATATATTGTTCATATGATAACATTTTAATGGTTTAAAGTTACAAATAAAACAAATTGATTTGTGAAATATTTTCAATTTATCATATTAATTCTTTCACCATTCTATTTTACTTCATTGACAATGATATTTAATTAGAACCTTAAAACGTTAAAAAAAGAGGGATTAATGAAAATTCAATTTCGTATTATTTTCTGAAGATCGAAATGATAGTTTGGTAGGGTAATGTGTGATTTTTTTAATTTGATGTTCTTAAGACTTATTTTTTTTCTACAAATGACAAGCGATTAAGAAATTAAAGATGTACCTATAGTACGATTTTATTATGATGTTTTATATGATAATTCACACAGAAGAATTGAATAAGCTTGTTTTACTCTAATTTTGTGTTTAGGCTATCAAGACAGTGAAGTTGTAAGGACTTCAATGATAAGTAAAATACATGTTCATATTGCGAAATTACCTCAATAGTAAAAGCTTATCATATAATATTTAATTAGATAAGCATCACTTTTGTCCGACATCGCGTTTAAAGTCAAAATCATTAAGCTGTAAACGTAAATTTTAAAAAAAAAGATGTCTTTAAAAAGAATAATTAACGATCAAAAGTGATGCGTAGTTCAAAGATTTATCTTGATAGTGTCGATAAATTACTTTTTTTAATTTTTTATCTCTTCCTTTACAACCCCGCATTTAAGCATCATATTACCATAATAAGGATTGCGAATTTCAGAAGAATAACTTAACCAAGAGGCACCTGTATTTTTTAGAGCCATTGGACAGAATTGATGAAATACATGAATTTCCTCCACATCCTTCGACATTTTCAACATCAATTCTGAAAGGTGTTTAAAATGGACTCTTTGAACTTCAATTTCTGATGATTCAGATATCATTTTTGCATCTAATTCGATTCTTTTGTGCAAATCTGTTTTTCCTTTTCTTACTTCATCGATTAGTTTAGTGGCAATGGTTGATGCTTTATTGGAATCAGATTCGACAAAAGCGTCTTTTAGTTCCATGTAAAACTCTAAAATTGAAATCGGATTATAGTCTTCAGAACTGTTGTGTATAGGGGTGAAATCTGCATTAGACATACCCCAAAATAAGAAAGTAACCATTATATATGCATACATAAAAAAAAATTTGGGTTTATTTCTACAAATTTAAGATTTTTTTCGATTAAATAAGTTAATTTTTATAATGTTTTTAACCAAAAGTTATTTTTTAGAGAATGGACGTATTTCATTTTTTATACTGCCACACATCAACATTGATGCTCCGAAATAAGGATTCTTTATTTCTTTTTCTAAACTTAACCACTCAGCGCCTTTGTTATTATTTGCCATAGGACAATACTGAACGTAAATATTTTTTTCAGTAGGTAAAAATGAGGTTGCAATACTTTTTACAATGTTTGAGGTTTCAATGAATTCTTTTCTTAATTCTTCAATATTGGTAAAATGATCAATATGCGTAAGATTTTTTTTCAACGCTGACGAATAGGAATGCCAAAG
The DNA here is from genome assembly GCA_965659665.1 of Flavobacteriaceae bacterium. Lineage (GTDB taxonomy): Bacteria > Bacteroidota > Bacteroidia > Flavobacteriales > Flavobacteriaceae > CBFHWU01. Next base: position 18,014 of record CBFHWU010000032.1, on the reverse strand, counting down.
TGTACGCGCTGAAGAATCAAACATATCGTCTTTTATTTCTTTTACCCTATCAATAAAGATTTGCCCTTTTGATTGAGCAGCTGTGAAGTCATCTGAAACCAACGCATTTTTAAGGCTAAAATAATCATTAATTAAGCTCTTTATTTCAGATTTTGCCATTGATGATAAGTTAACTTCTTCTATATTTAACGTATTTTTCGGGCTCATAATTGGAGATTCATGATGATGATCCATAGAAGATTTTTCGCTAGAATCTACCATCATGCTTGGTTTTCCGGAGAGTTGTAAGGCTGCATCAATACTAAAAGTGCCATTTACCGCAATTTCTTCTCCTTCTTCCAAACCAGAAGAAATAATATATTCTTCCCCTAAAGAATGCCCCAAAACTACCGACTTTAAACTAAACTCTGTTTCATCAATATCTGGTGTTTTTACATAAACAAAAGATCGTTTGCCAGTCCACATTACGGCGGATTTTGGAACCGAAATAAAATCTTGTTCTCGCCATTTAGAGTTTAATGTTCCGCTTATAAACATTTCAGGTTTTAATTTTAACTCAGCATTATTTAAACTCACTCTAGCTTTGGCTACATGAGTTAAAGGATCAATTACGGGATCTATGTAATTAATCACCCCTTCAAATTTTTTGTAAGGAAACGACGGCGTAGAAAATGATATGCTATCCCCGACATTAACCCATTGCAACTCGGATTCATAAATATCAAATAAAGCCCATACTTTGTTTAAGTTCGTGATTTCATACATGGGTTCCCCAGTTTGTACATAATCTCCTACGTGAATAAATTTTTGGGTAACGTATCCTGACACTTGCGCTTGTTTTGGAAATTGACTAACGACTTTTGAAGCATTGAGTATTTGTTGTATTTGATTTTCGGAAAGCTTCCAATTTTTAAGACGTTTTATAGCAGCATCATACAATTCGGGTTGAATATCTTTTAAACGACGTGCCTCAAATAGTTCCTGTTGTGTTGTGATAAGTTCAGGGGCATAAATCTGTGCCAATACATCACCTTTACGAACATATTCTCCTGTAAAGCTTACACTGAGCTTTTCAATTCTTCCTGGAATATGAGCGGGCTGTGTTACGATTTGTCGTTCGTCAAACTCAATCTTACCCTCTAATTGTAACGATTTGCTTTTGGAGTCCTTTTGGACTACCAAAGTGCTAATTTGAGCTAATTGAAGAGCTGTTTTAGACATTTTTAACGTTACAGATTCCGATCCCCCACTTTCATCAGCTACAGGGATCAAGTCCATTCCACAAATGGGACAATCTCCAGGTTCATTTTGCCTAATTTGTGGATGCATAGAACATGTGTATTCTGTAGGGTCATGTAATTCATGCACATGCGTATTTTCTTCTTCGTTAGTTGAGGAAAAACTTTTTCCAATAATAATTCCAACAACAAATATTAGTAGAGTAAAAACAATGTATTTTTTAGATATCTTTTTCATGTTACATTTATTTAGAGTTTAAATATTCAATTTTTGCTACTGCAATTTGATATTTTGCAATAGCCTTAACGCGTTCTTTTTTATAGTCGATGACTTGTTGCTGCATCCGTATCACTTCATCGAAGTTTTGAGCCGATGACGAATATGCGGATAACAATAACCGAAGCGATTGTTCGGCTTCTATGATCAGATTTTCGTGAAGTTTTATCAGATGAGTAGCTTCACTTAATTCGTATTGTGCTGTTTGTAAAGAACTACTCAACGCATTAAAGAGGTGTTGATGTTCAAGTTGTAAAGCATCTCTTTGGTATTTTGCCTTATTTTTAGCGGCTTTATATTTTTTTCTAAAAACAGGAAGACTAAGTCCTAAGCTAGTCATCAGTGCATCCTGTCCATTATCTTGCAAAATAGTTGATTTGCGCGCATCGATAAAGGCATAATCTACTCCTACATTTAAATTTGGCCGTCCTTGTTTTTCAGCAATTTTTATCTGCCATTGAGCAGCATCAATTTTTCGGTTAACCCCTTTTAGTGAGGGATGGTTTGCTAATGACTTTACGATAATAGGTGGTTTTTCTTTCCATGGCCCCTTTATATCAACGACTACATTTTCTTCCAAGTTTCTATTTAATTGCGAGTTAAACAGAACAATTAAAGGACGTCGTTTTTCGCGAAGCAGTATAATTTGTGTTTTTGAAGCTTGAAGCGCCATATCTGCACGTAAAACATCAACTAAACTCCCTTTACCATTTTCATAATTTTGTTTAGAAATGGATTTGTAAGTTTGGATAATTCTTTTGTTTTCATCTTCTAGTGCGATAAAATGTTCGAGTTCAGAAATTTGAGCATAACTTGTTTTTACGTCTTTATGGAGCTTACCTAAAAGGTTTTCATAAGCGTCAAATTCCGCTTGAGCCAAAAGAGCAGCTTTGTTCTTTTGAGCCTTTAAAGTTCCAAACCAAGGAAAAGATTGTGACAATGATATTTTGGTTCTTTGGCTTCCCACTCGAGTTTCGATTGGAGATATAAAGTGTCCTACAGCTAATTTGGGATCTGGAAGACTACTTTGTTGAACTACATCCTGCATGGCTGCTTCAAAGCGTAATAATTGAGCATGAACTTCTGGATTGTTAGTCGTCGCAATGATCAAATACTCGTCAAGTGTTTGAGCTTGTAGACTTGAAAATAAAATTAAAGTAAGTAGAAATTTCATGATGTTTGTTTTTTTAATTTATATTCTTCTCTAAGAGAGTATAACACCGGTACAATAAAATAAGTGATGGCAGCCATCATCATCCCTCCAAATGCAGGAATCGCCATCGGAATCATAATATCCGCTCCACGACCTGAGGAGGATAAAACAGGTAATAATGCGATTATTGTGGTGGCTGAGGTCATTACAGCAGGTCGAATACGACGCATTCCTCCTTCGATAACAGCAGCACGAAGTTCTGGTAAAGTTGACGGTTTATTACGTTCAAAACTTTGGTTTAAATAGGTCGCCATTAATACGCCGTCATCTGTAGCTATCCCGAAAAGTGCAATAAACCCTACCCAAACTGCAACACTCAAATTTATGGGTTGAACTTGAAATAAAGACCTCATGTTAGTTCCTAATACTTCAAGGTCCAAAAACCAACTTTGACTGTAAAGCCACAATAAAATAAACCCTCCACTAAACGCCATCATGATACCACTGTAGACCATAAGAGAGGTAGAAGCAGATTTAAACTGGAAGTAAAGGATCATAAAAACAATAATCAATACTAATGGTACCACAAGAGATAATCGTTTTTCGGCACGTACTTGGTTCTCATAATTGCCTGAAAACTTAAAACTAATTCCAGCAGGTACGTTAAGTTTACCTTCTTTAATTTGGGTATTGATGTAGTTTTGTGCAGCATTTACTACGGCAACCTCACTAAAATTGGGATGTCGATCAAATAGTACATACCCAACTAAAAATGTTTCTTCGCTTTTAATGGCTTGAGGTCCCTGAACATATTGGATATCTACAATATGACTCATGGGAATTTGAACACCAGTAGGGGTAGGGATTAATATTTTGTCTAACGCTTCTACATTATCTCTAAGTTCTCGAGGATATCTTACTCTAATAGAATAACGCTCACGTCCCTCTACTGTCGACCCTAGCTCCTTTCCTCCAATAGCTGTTTCAATAAACTGTTGTACCTCCTGAATACTTAACCCATATCGGGCAATTTTTGTTCGATCAATAGCTAGGTGTATATAAGGTTTTCCAACAATTCGATCGGCAAATACAGCTTCTTTCTTAACTGAGGGTACTTGTTTTAATAATTTTTCAAGTTCCACTCCAAAAGCTTCAATTGTGGGTAAGTCAGGGCCATACACTTTTATACCCATTGGAGCTCGCATCCCAGTTTGAAGCATGACTAAACGTGTTTCTATGGGTTGAAGTTTGGGAGCAGATGTTACCCCTGGAATTTTGATCACTTGAACAATTTCGTTCCATATATCATCAGGAGATCGAATATGATCACGCCAATTTCTAAAATACCTCCCTTTGTTATCAGGGATAAGAAATTGACTCTCTAGTCCTGACTCTAATGCTTGGTTATGGGTCATTGGAACACCGTTTTTTGTTATAAAACGACCTTCCTTATCTGTTTTAAATCGGAGGGGATGCCCTTTATCATTTTGTACATACTCTGATTTATAATTTATAACATTTTCAAACATTGATATAGGTGCAGGATCAAGAGCGGAGTCCACTCGACCAAGTTTTCCAACAGATAATGCTACTTCAGGAATTTGAGTAATCAACATGTCTAGTTGACCTAAAACTTTTCGATTGTATTCGATGCCTGAGTGCGGCATAGAAGTAGGCATCAACAAAAAACTTCCTTCATCTAAAGAAGGCATAAATTCTTTTTCGGTTCCTGGAAATGTATGTATTAAGCCAGACCAAACAGCGTTTGTTCTGATGTTAACCCCAATTTTGTCAAAACCTTGAGCGACAAAACCAAATATACTATTAAATCCTAACCAAACGATTACTCCTAAAAGGATTAGTGAAGTTGGGAGGGATAAAAACAGCCCTTTGTTTGTTAAGCACCAGCGTAATATTTTTTGATATTTTGAAAAAATAAAATGAAAAAAAAGTAATACTCCGCCCAATAATACACCAACAAAGATGAAATTTAAAAGAATATGTTTTTGAGGCCCTAAAGGCAACCAAAAACGAGCCAATAGCCAAATTACAGCAAACAAACTTAAAATAATGTTGAAGTTATTTGTGACTAATGAAATAATTTTCGTTTTAAAAAATCTTTTCCTCTTAAAAAAAGATTTTAGCATATTCCCTAAGCCGTAAAAGATGAGCAAAATACCCAAAAACAACATGGCTTTACTTACTGCTATTAGTCCAATGATGATGAGAACAAAAGAGAGCGATTGGCGTATTTTTTTGTTTTTTATCTTAAATCCAAATAACCAATAAGCTAATGTGGGTAAAATTAAAAGAGTAACAATGAGGGCGGCAATGAGCGCAAAGGTCTTGGTAAAGGCTAATGGACCAAATAGTTTTCCCTCGGCCGCCTCCATCGTAAAAACTGGAATAAAACTCACTATAGTAGTAGATACTGCAGTGAGGATAGCCCCTCCGACTTCTTTAGACCCATTATAAATGCGATCAATAAGTTTATGTTCTGGGGGGGCTTCGTTTATATTTTTAACAATATTTTCAGATAATATAATTCCTAAATCTACCATAGTACCAATAGCTATGGCAATTCCTGATAAAGCTACGATATTGGCATCAACCCCAAAGTAACGCATAGCAATAAATACCATTAAAACAGAAATAGGTAATAGGCTTGAGATAAGTAGAGATGCTCTTAGATTGTATATCATTACAATAATAACCAAAATAGTAATGAGTATTTCCAGGGAAAGAGCTTCTTCTAAAGTCCCTAAAGTTTCTTTAATGAGCTTTGACCGATCATAAAATGGAATGATGGTGAGTTGACTTTCAGATCCATCTGACAGTATTTTTTTTGGAAGTCCAGGACTAATTTCTTTTATTTTTGCTTTGACTTGATTAATGACTTCTAAAGGGTTAGAGCCATACCGTGCAACCACTACTCCTCCGACTACTTCGGCACCATCTTTGTCTAAAACACCTCTTCTACTTGAAGGACCAAGATTGACAACTGCAATATTTTTAATTCGAATAGGAACATTATCCGAAACAGATACTACTGCATTTTCGATATCTTTAATTGTTTTGATATATCCTAATCCGCGCACTAGGTATTCGGCTTGATTAATCTCAATGGTTTTAGCCCCCACATCTTTATTCGCCATTTGAACGGCTTTCATTACCGAGTGCAAAGGAATGTCATACGCCTTCAACGCTTCTGGATTGACATCAATTTGATATTCTTGTACAAAACCGCCGATCGAGGCCACTTCAGACACTCCTTCACTTGAGTTTAGCGCATATTTAACATAAAAATCTTGTACACTTCGTATTTCGTGTAGATCCCAACCTCCAGTAGGATTTCCTTTATTATCTCTACCCTCTAGAGTGTACCAATAAATTTGACCTAAAGAGGTAGCATCAGGCCCCAAAGCGGGTTGAACATCATTAGGTAACAATCCTTTGGGAAGTGAGTTGAGCTTTTCTATAATTCGAGAACGTGACCAATAAAACTCAATATCGTCTTCAAAAATGATGTAAATACTAGAGAAACCAAAAATGGAAGAACTTCTAATGGATTTTACACCTGGTATTCCTAATAAAAATGTGGTTAAGGGGTATGAAATTTGATCTTCTATATCTTGAGGAGATCTTCCTTTCCAAGGAGTAAATACAATCTGTTGATTTTCACCAATATCAGGAATAGCATCAACGGGGACAGGATCTTTAGGAATTGAACCTAAATCCCAATTAAAAGGAGTGGTTACAATTCCCCATCCAATAAAAGCAATTAATATAAGTAAAGTAAAAAGTCTGTTGTTAAGAAAATATTTGATGATACGGTTAAGCATAATAGAACATTTTTGATTATTTGTAAAAAAATAAAAACACTTCTTTTGGTGTTAAAAAAGAAGGATACTATTTTTAAATCAAATCAAAAAATTCTGAAAAATTACCCATTTGTCCTGAACTAAAATAGGCGCACTATATTGTTTATCATCTTGAACAACATCAACGGTAGGAGAAGCAATAAATGAGTTTTTACTTTGAATGAGAAAATCAGCAGATTCAAATTCCAAAAGAATCTTGGAATTGTTGAGATCATTAATTTCTAGCAATGAGTACTCATTTTCACAGCAGGGTAGAGAAGAAATTGAAGACGAGTGATTACAGTTTGAAAGCTTGTCAATAGTTTCACAATCAAGTTGCTTTTTAACTATAGATAGGGAGAGACGACTTTCGACTTCAACCCCACAACAGTAGTGCGTGTCAATATGCAGCCCCATATTAAACACAAGAATAAGTGAGGCAAGAAATAAAGAAATTAAACTCCTCATAATAACAAAATTAAGGTAAAAAAACCATTCACCATGTATAGATCAGTTTTTTTAACAATATTTTAGGTCTTTATTTTATTCAGCGCAGTAATTTTCGCCAATTTCGTAATTGTTATACGTAGTTAAATCTACTTCAATATCCGAAATTAAAGCACCACTATTAAAATTTTGATTTGTTGATGAGTTGAATGTACCCCTTTCAAATTCAACGACAAACAAATAGCTGTTATCCGTTGATATTTTATTGATAATTGTCCCACAATTATCCTCTTTTTGGCACCCCACACAAAACGTAAAAAAAAATAGACTAGAAATAAGTATACATTTTTTAAACATGTGCTTATTCAAAAAGTTGTTTTTGTAGTCCTTCTGCAAGTTTCATTCCCCATTGCATACTAATTTCCATAGATTCGGCAGCAATAAGGGGATTTTTTTGTGCTATTTTCCTTCCGATAGGCGTGTCAAACAAAGCGACCGCTTCTTTAAGTTCTGCTTCTGTGAAATGTTTTTTATAAACAGGAACCAAAAGTGTAATAAGTTCATCAAGAGAATTTTCTTTAAAAGCTGCAGAAAACTCTTCAGACAATCCAAACATTGAGACCATTTGGTCAATACTTGTTTCGTAGGAAGCATCGGCACCTTGTGCTTTTACAAACTGAATTAAAGTTGCTTTGTAAGTATCTTCCTGAGCTTGGCCAAGAAGTGGAAAGATTAAAAAAAGGATTGCAATTTTTTTCATAGTATAATAAATAATTTAATTAATAAATATATAATGATATTATTTAAAACAAAAGATGATCGAGATAAAAAAACGTAAATTTACATTTCGGATAAACCAATGAATGAAAACCAAGGAATAAGGATCAATAAGTACTTGTCGGAGGTAGGATATTGCTCACGAAGAGCTGCAGACAAACTGATCGACCAAGGAAGAATTACGATTAATGGTGTAGTTCCAGAGTTGGGCACCAAAGTTATGGACGGTGACATAGTCGGGGTAGATGGTGAAGCCGTTGGTCAGCCATTGAATTCTTTTGTATATCTAGCCTTAAATAAGCCTGTAGGAATTGTATGTACCACCGATTCAGGAGTGGAAAAAGACAATATCATTGATTTTATCAATTATCCAAAACGAATCTTTCCTATTGGACGATTGGATAAACCCAGTGAGGGGTTGATTTTTTTGACAAATGATGGGGATATTGTCAATAAAATTTTACGAGCAAGTAACCAACACGAAAAAGAATATGTGGTCACAGTAAATCAGCCGATCACTAAAGAATTTATTGAACGCATGCGTAATGGTATTCCAATTCTCGATACGGTTACTAGAAAATGTAGGGTCAAGCAAACCCACAAAAATACCTTTACCATAGTACTGACTCAAGGACTCAACCGACAAATTAGACGAATGTGTGAATATCTTGGTTATCGGGTGGTACGCTTGAAACGTACTCGTATTATGAATGTCAAGCTGGATATTGCAGTAGGGAAGTGGAGACATCTTTCAAACCAAGAGCTCGCAGACTTAAAAAAACTTCTCTCTAATTCCAAAAAAACAGTTTAGTTATGTATACATCCTTTGTAGGGGAGCTAACAAGGCTTCTGCTAAAAGTAAAAGAAATATTTGTTAAAATTAGAGCGGTTTAAAACTCAATTAAAAACAATCTGATTTCGATTTAATCATTTTTTTTTACAATGAATCCTTAACAGTTTTGCAGTTTTTTAATTTTCAAAATTACAGTCCTTTTATAATTGTCAAAATACACACAACTAATCTGATATTGCGAAAGAATTATACGTTTATTTTGGAGTCATAATACTATTGAATAGTTACATGAGTAAAATCTATTGCTTGCCCTTTTACATATCTACAAGGTTGCGCAGAGTGGAAAGTAGATTTAACAATTCTCATCCTGTGAACTCCAGTTTGAGCATCATTTGGCATAGTAAAATTGTGTATATTTTCCCTCCATCTACTTGAAACGCGTACATTAAATAGCAATCGCTCACTATCACTAAATTCAGCATCGTCATTGAAATCGATCCATATTGAATATTTACCTCCATTTAGTAAACGGGTAATAGACTGGTAAGATTCTCCTCTATTAAACGTGACGGGTGTAGCATATACTTCGTAATCTCCTTTCCAATGTCTTCTAATATTCACTCCTGTATTGGGTATAGTAAGGTTATGAATAGAATGATAATTATTGTTATTATTGGCTGAAGCAGGAATACAAGGATTCACGTAGTGCGTCTTTTTATTAAGGTCAAAAAGGTCATATTCCCAGGCTTTTTCACGTACAAGCCTCGTAGCAATAGTATCTGTCCCATAAGGAATTCCATTATGATCATATCCTAAATGATGTGCAAATTCATGAGAGATTATTCTAGTTAAAAGTTGTCCATCTCCTCCTTCATTTACCCAATTCGTGTTTAGTGCGATGTAGCTATTTCTATTTGATTCTCCTAAAGCGTGATTTATCTGAGTAAAATATATTTTTCTCTCTACGTCCACCAATCTATCAATAAGATCATTGCGAAGTATAGGCGAGAAAGTTTGTCTAACAAAGTTATAGAATTCAGGAACTAACCATACTTTTTTAATTTTTTTAAAATCAGACTCTACGGTTTCTATTTGCTCTTCCGACCATGTATAGGGTGTACCATCTCGATACTCATGGTCACTAAAAACATAAGGCATTGAAATCATTTCATTATGGTACATTGTAGTTTTATACAAAGGAACTTTCAACTCTCCATTTACGGTATTGAGAATTAATTCCAAAGAAGGGTGAGAGAGCTTTGACCACTCTGAAAGAGATTCATATACCTCAGGATCAAAAATATACTGAATATTTTCTTCTGCATAATCGGCAAGTCCGTCTCCATCAGAATCCTCAAATGCCCCACTTCTTTCAGCGTTTATCCTTGTTGAAAATCGGTTAATATTAGTTTTATTGTTAAATAACCAACCATCATCAAGTATAAAATCTTCACCAAAGTTAATTGGCTCTTCATTTTGGGTAATTGGTTGTGGGCTTATCTTCTCAAAATCATCTTCGTTACAAGACACAAAGAAAAACATAAGGATAATGAATAAGTAGGGATTAATATAAGATTGCATTAGATTGAATTTAGGTTAAGTTAATATAAATTAAAATGATTATTAATAAGGGTTCAAATCTATTATTAACATAAAAAAAAACAAAAATTGTACGAGGAACGACAAAACTTTGTAGATATACAACAAATTTTTTGCGACAAACAACAACTCAAGAGATATTGAATTATGGTGCAAAAAAAAGGGAACAAATTTTATCGTTATGTAAGCCTTTGTCAAAACAGTTATAGTCCTACTAAACATGCGATTAGTAAACACTAAAATTATTTTTTTTTAGGTTACATTATTCTTCTGATCAGTTTATGTCCACCAGAGTGAGTTTTGGAAATAGGGTGGACTAAGAAGCATTGTTTTCCTGTTTTTAGTATTTTGACATTTTATTACAATAATTTGAGAATTATTAAACGAAATCTATTGAAGTTGATTTTTGTTTCACTAGCTAACATTTTCCTGTAGTTTCCAAAAATGTATAACTATTTTTATTTCACTTATCGTTTTTTTTATAAACGTGAGGATTTTCAATGATCCCCTTTCTGAATATTTTTCTGATTCCCATCCTTAAAAAGGAGTCTATTTTCAGAATTTGGTTGGTTAGTTTTTGCCTTGGACGTCCTCTAAAAGTAGTAACATGAAATTTATCAGTTTCTTTCAACGGGCTTTTGGAGAAATAATAATTGGATACACAATTTCGTGGAGCATCTTTTAACACAGGACTAACAGAATGCCAAGAAGTCCGGTGCGTGGCCATTACAACAAGCCTGTTAAAAATGGAATGTATGGTAATTTGCTTTTGTTTAAGACCATCAGGCCACAATTCTAAATGTCCTCCATTCTCCTCATTCCAATCGGGACTGACATAATACAACAAATTTAAAACTCGCCATCTGTCTCTATCCTTATCGTGCGAGTTGTCAAGATGGGGGTTGAGGAATTGACCTTTGTTCATAGACGAAATTCCCCCAGCGTACAAATGCTCATCACTATACAATTCATCCAACCCACAAATCTCTTTTATGTATTGTACTATTTCCTCATTTTGAAAAGCATAAATTATTTCTTCTAAAAAAGGATGATATTGATTCATTTGAACACCGACATATTTATTTTCTCGCAGACTTTTTTTTAGCGTCATTTTATCTAGAGTTGGAAATTGATGATAAACCTCCTGCACAATATTTTCTGGTAAAAGGTGATCAATGTAAAAATATCCTATTTTATTTTTTGATTTTTCAAATTGCTGTTGAATGGACGTTTTCTCTTCTTTTAATTTCTTAAAGATTAAGGTTGCTAGTTCAGTTCTTGTTTTAGATTTTTTTTTCATTTTTTTTGGTATTTTGGGATGTTATTTTTGTTGTTACCACTATTATTTTAGTTTAAAATCTCACTGACTGTATTTTCACCTACCATAAATGAGGGGAATTTAAAATGTGTATACTCCTAATAATCTTTGGAATGAAATCTGGAATTAGTCATAAAATAGGTGGCCTATTGTTTTGACAAAATATTAATTCGACTTTTTTCTTTAAGGAGTAATATTTGAAGATCAATAATACCTGGATGACTTTTTACCGCAAAGTCTATTGAGGCACTCAAGTCAACGTTTAAAATATGTTCCAAAGATTGTTTATGAGATACCCCCAATAATCCAACTCAAAATCTTCACGAATTGTATGCATCAACTATTTTAGGAATAAGCTTTCCAAAAAAAATCCATTCCACTTTGTAATTAATTAAAAAGAAGAGAATATCGTGTAGTAAAATAACCAAACTTAAATGCTAGTTAATCAATCAGATCCTTATTGAATATAAGGTCCGTGGATATTTTACGGTTGGGTCAAAAAATTATGTTTGCCGTGGTAGTCTGCATGTGTGGACCAGCATTTGTTTTTGTAAAAAACGGAATAATAATGTTATCATGATTTATTAGATTTAGGTGATTCAAATTTAAAATAATAAGCTGATATTCAAAATATTTACCCCTTTTTATTTTTGTAAATAATAGTTTTTAAAATCATCATGTCATTGGCCAATCCGTGATAATTCATGAAGAAGAAGATTATTTATTAGGAGTATACGCGTTTGTATTTTATTTATTTTTTGAACTTTCTTTAGGGTTGAAGTACATTTTTTTCTACCATTTAAATTCCAATGTAAATCAAACCCATAGTCTATGGGGGGAGTAGGGGTGATATTTTTAAGCCGTTAATTTCTATATGAGTTGTAATAAAATGGGGATCAAGTTGGTCTTTTTGAAGAAGAATCATGCATGTACTCTCGAGCCTAATTAATGCTTGAACATTACTTCACCATGTGGTTGTTAAGTCGATGATTATTTATGTAAGCTTCAGGGATTCTGTCACTACGCAACACAAAAATTCGTATGGAGAACGAATCAAAATGGAGAGCTTTAATTATTGAGGGCTTTATTTTTGAAAGATTGAAGCAAAGCTTTCATTTCAAGTACTTGATTTTGGTATTGGGTGTGATAGGCCAAATTATTTAACTCTTGGGGATCGTTAAGATGATGATACAATTCTTCATTTTTAGATGAGGCTTCATTTTCCCAAAGGGTATAGCGCCAATTTTCATTTCTAACAGAAGAAGCTTTGCCTTTGTAGCTGACAGTGTAGGCGGCGTATTTTTGTGTAAAAGGTTGATTATCCTTGATATAATTAGCTAAACTTTTGCCTTGTAATATTTTGGGTTGTTGTTCTGATAAATCACACAACTCGGCCAGAGTAGGATACAAATCGATCAACTCTGTAACGGTAGTGCAGTTTTGTCCATTATTTTTGGAATTCCACGGATAGGATATAATTAATGGAACTTGTATGGTTTCTTCCCAAAGACTTTTTTTCGACCAAGTGTCATGTTCTCCTAAGTTATATCCGTGATCAGAAACAAACAATATAATTGTATTGTCTTTTAAACCTAATCTGTCCAGAGCACTCACTAATCTCCCCACTTGTGCATCCATAAATTGTATGCTAGCCATATACGCCGAGATTGTTTGTTTTTTTTGGTGTTCATTCATGTTCCAAATTTTACTATTTCGCCTTGCTAAGGCCATTTTTGGAGTTTGATCTCCAATGATTACTGGAGGGATTTGTAAGTGTTCCTCGGCATAAGGATCAAAACAATATTCAGGAGCGATAAGGGGTACATGCGGTCGAACAAACCCTACCGCCAAAAAAAAGGGAGAGTTGGGTTTTAGTTTTATTTTATTTCTGGCCTTTTTTATTTTATTACCAGCGCGACTTTCGAGGATAGCAATTGCCTGACTGGTGGCCACATAATCGGTTTGAGTATACTCATTTCCATTATTTAAAATCATGCGTGAAAAATTACTTCCGTAGTTATGATTGGCAGGGGATAATAATTCTAAAACACCATTACTTTGAGTTTCGGGACCAAGCACATTATAAGCATAATCCCAGGAATCAGGGTCGTCGTCTCCTGCTTCGCCACGCTCAATCCCTCCAGGAACTCCCATATGAAATATTTTTGAAACGCGAGCTGTGTAATACCCCTGTTCACGAAAAAAACCTGCTAAGCTAGGATGATCAGAAAGTGATGGGTTGGATGTTTTGTAACTCCCCACCTCTGACTGGTTGGCAAGCACCCCAGTTGTTTCAGGGTATAAGCCACTCATGAATGAAGCTCTTGATGGTCCGCATAATGGGTACTGGCTGTAGGCATGCGTAAACGTTATTCCTTCCGCGGCCAGTGCAGATAAATTGGGCGTGTGGTGGTCGTATCCTTGATAGGGTCCAATACGGGTGTTTAAATCATCTGAAATTATTAACAATACGTTGGGTTGTTTTTGTCCGTAAAGACTACTACCACATATTATCCCAATCGAAAACCAAATGGCTAAGATGCATTTTTTTGCATGATTCTGTATTATGGTGTCTGAACTAGAATTCATTCTTAATGGTATGAATTTATTTTTTCCAATGATTTGACTTTCCACGTAATTCCTGGCTTCCATTTAGGAGCTTTGACCTCTTTGAGATAATCATCAAGGATTTTTTCCAGTGTTTTCGTCTTTTTTGGATGTTTTGCTGCGATGTTCTGCTGTTCTTTTATATCCTTATTGAGGTCAAATAATAAAAGTTCACCAGAATCATAAAACTTAATTAATTTGTACTGGTCCATCCTAATAGCTGAGTGCGCCTTGTTTAATGCAATTTTATTTTGGTAAGGAACATGAAAAATAAGCCCTTTTTTTGATCGTTTAATTTTTCCTTTTCCATTGTTTAGCACAATTTTTTTAAAACTCCCTCCGTCAATTATTGGAGAGAGTGGTATTTTTTGACCTGCCAAATCAACGATAGTGGGCAAGAGGTCAGAAAAGGTGATTGGAACTTTTGATTCTTTATCAGAGTCAATATGAGGTCCTGAGATGACAAAAGGCACTCTGATTCCTCCTTCCATTGCATCCCATTTCCCTCTACTCAAAGGATAATTCGATCCTTTTTGATACAAATTCCTCGGGGGCATAACGGGAACAGCACCATTATCGGAAGTATAAATAATATATGTATTGGATTCGATACCCAACGATTTTATACGGTCCAATAACAACCCAACAGAAGAATCCAAATCCTCAGTCATGGCAGCAAAACCTGGATGTTTGTGTTTATTTCCTTTGGCAGTTAGAAGGTATTTTTCAAGTGTTTCTTCTCTTGAAATAATATCTGAGTGTACAGCATAATGAGAAAGTTGTAAAAAAAATGGGGTGCCCGATTTTGCTTGTCGTTCCACAAAGTTGAGGGCTCTTTGTGTTATACTAAATATTTTTTTTGGGTCTTTTGCGGTGTTATTTTTCCATTGTGTTTTGTTATCTCGGTGATCAAAACCTCCTTCTTTATTTCCAGTCATCCCATCACTTTCATCATACCCCAGTACAGAGGGATTTACATCAATTCCCCATTTTCCAAAATGTGCAGTTTTGTAATTCGGATTAATTTTATTGAGTAATTTAGGAATGGTAATAGGAGTTTGGTGGTTGATATGTTGGGTATCCATGCCAACTCGAATCATTTTGAGCCTGGCAGGTGTTTGTCCAAACTGAATACTGTACCTTGATGGGGAACAAACAGGAGCACTCGCATAAGCATTCGAAAATCGCATTCCTTTTTTTGATAATTCCTCTAAATGAGGTGTGTAATGATAATCACTTTTTGATTCAATTTCGTGATCCATCATTTGAACCGAAGTACCATTCCAGCCTTGATCATCTGTTAAAATTAAAATAAAGTTTGGAGAATTAGGTTGTATAGCTGAAAATAAGGGATAAACTATCCCTAGCAATAAGCTGGTACAACATAAGTTTAAAAAAAATACAGTTTTCATGGCTATTTTATGAGTTTAAATTTAATCAAAAATTGATAGCGTTTTACGAAAAAGAAGGAGATTGAGTGATTTTTTTGCCGATTATATAAAATCAAACAGTATGCATGCTTTATTTACCAACCACCACTGGCACCACCACCGCCAAAACTTCCACCTCCGAATCCACCTCCGAATCCACTACCCGAAGACGATCCATCAGAATAGTACATCCGTACGTACATAAATCGTTCGAGCTGCATAAAACACAACTGGAATAGACAACAAAAATTGTATCCAATTCCAATATTGTAGTTTTTAATACCAATTCTACCATAACTATGAAAAAAAATAGGGAGGGAGAAAACAACAGCAAACCAATATTTATGAAGGAGTTTTTTATAAGAGTCATCTCTGCTAGATTGATCAGATTGTAGCAGGACTAAATCCATTCCGCATAGGGGGCACCTGATATCTTGATCATAAGTTTTGTCACCTACACAGCGCGTAGGGCAATAATAGCTCCACAGATTTGTATTTATTAGAAATGCTTTAGGAGAATTTTTCTAGCGATGAAATACGATAACGTCCTCTATCATTTTTTGAGGCTTTTTGTAAAGACGCTTGTGAAATATCGGAAGTCGTTTCAACGACAACTACTGATTTATCAAGATTAAGCTACCCCTTGGCAGCTCCTGACACCTCAAACAATATTTTTTCAATATGTCTTAGGTAACCTTTACAACACATTCCGTGTATTAGGTAGGTGTATTTTATTTTTTCTGATATTTAACTCTAAAGTAGGTTGGTTATTTCATGGAAAACGAGCTGCCCAATGATCCATGTAGAAAAAAAATATATAAAATCGAGAAATAAATTAGAAATTAATGAGTGCTTTTAATTTAATAAATATATATGTAATAAATTACACGATCAAAAAGCTCGTGGTTCGTATATGGAAGAAAAAAAGTAACTTTCTTCTATAAATAACTAAGCCATTTTTTGTGTTTGTTTTTTAGTTTGTAATTTCCAAATACTTTACAAAGTGGATACATCAGTAGTACAAAAACTACCCAACAAATTAGTAATATTGGAGTAGATAACCCAAAACCTTTTAGATGAGATGTCATCCATATAGGAGCTTTTAAAAGCATGCTTTCGAATCCAAATCCTGTTAGTTCGGCATATGCAAGAGCCAATGCATGAATAAAATACACATGTAGGATATAGAAGAAAAAAGGAACTTTTCCAAAAACAATAAAAAACTCAGACAATTTATTTTTTTTGGTGATCTCAAGGATGCCTAGAAGTAAAAACATCGGACCCAATGTCATCAACACATAACTCAAAGATGGAGGGTACTTGTTAGGATCGAAAAAGGCATAAAGTGTTGACGTATGATCGTCAAAATATTGCCAGAGTTTTGCATTACCATATGAATTAAAAACCCGAACAATAAAAAATCCTATGATGGAGTAAAGTCCCGTATTCATTAGCAATTTAATTCTCGTCTTTGAGTCAAAACCTTTAACGTAGTATTGTCCAAAGAAATAACCCAATGACATCACCCCAATCCAAGGCAAAAAGGGATAGGCAACTACAATATTAGAGAAGTTTTTAAATTCAAAAATTTCAAGTTGGTGAAAAACTGCCCACAAAAAATGATTCGAAATTTCAAAACGATCCAATAGATTATGTCCAAAGATTACAACTAAACTAAAAACCAAGATTTGCTTGTTCGTTAGCCGAATGATTTGTGAAAGCGCGACCATACAAATACCCAATACCCAGATGACCTGAAGTACTACATAAGTGTATTGTACATCAAAACGCCATCCAAAATTCATGATGGCTACTTCCACAAAAATCAGCCATAAGCCTCTAGTCAACAAAAAATTAGACAAATATTTTTTGTTTGTTTTGTTTCCTACAATAAATGCTGATGTGCCTGCTAGAAAAGAAAAAACAGGAGCACAATAATGAGTTATCCATCGCATAAGAAACGTTATCGTATCAGTATTTTCAGGATCTGTGGGGTTAAAAAGAAATGCGTTAGAATGAAAAAAAACTCTAAAGTGGTCTAAGGACATAATTACAATAATTAAACCTTTTAAAATGTCGAGGGATATTACTCTTTTCATAATGACATATTGCATATAATATTACATCTTTTTTTTGTGTGAGAAGCAAAGAATTAAAAAAAATATTTATTTAAATATAATTTTTATTAAATTTTTATAAAATATACACAATTCTTGTATTTTTCTTAGTTGATTTATTGGAAGTTTTCTGTTTAATAACTTGGAAAATATAACCTATTTAGGATATCAACCTTCAATAACATTCCACCATCAAATATGATTAAAGCTCTATTTTAATCCAAGTATAGCCAAGTTGCTCAATTCAAATTAATTGATAGGAGATTCATAATTGAAGGAGAAGCTTTTAAAATATTTTTGTTTGACACATTTCTGTCAATAAAGCAAGTAAAAAGTATACATAATGACAAACTAAACATAACTATTTAATCTGTTACATAAGTAATGTCAAAATATAA
>CBFHWU010000031.1:0-203500 GCA_965659665.1 Flavobacteriaceae bacterium | reverse complement strand
GCTATAAGTAATTGCTTGCCTGCCTGTCGGCAGACAGGTTCTCGCCTACTTTGGAAATGTAATCCAATATGGGCTAAAACGCAATTTATTCATAGTCTGTATCTCTTTTTTTTGGAATTCATCAGCCGCTTCGCTCGTGTGGTAAGGTTCTTGCAGTTTTTTATCTATTGGAGTAAACTCGATATGCAAAACCCCGAACCTAACGCCGTTTAGCGGGGTCGTTAGGCTTAATGGTTGATTAAATTAATTTAGAATATTATGATTGAGATTAGCAATCAAATTGATATAGGAAAACTTACAGCAGAAGAAATCGGTATCATTTTAAGGGGCATCAGTGGCACTTCTACAATAAATCCTGATGAACCCAATGTTGTTTCATATGGTGGTATTTTTAGGGTTTTGCATAAAAGCAAGGACAGAAAAGTCTTGAAAATTTTAGTTGATAATAAGTATTGGAAAATAGAAAAAGGTAAAATAATAGGTAAATTTCATGATGCATCTAATCCTACCTCAGAAAAAATATACACCAAAGCAGTTTATTCCTCTGGTCAAGAATTGTCCACATATCCTTTTAGATGGAGAGATCAATTTCAATTAGGAAGACCTCCCGAAGGAGAGTCTAAGCCCAAGGAATGGTCGGACTTATATCCGTGTCTATTCCAATACAAAGTTCCTATTACAGGAAATATATGGCTAGACGTTCATCGCAGTGAAAAATATTTTGAAAAATACTTTTTGCCATTAATTCCACTATTAAGGCAATACTGTACAACACATCTCCAATATGAATCAAATAAAAGTAGTAGAAAGTCTTGGGCGATAATTAATAATGAAAAAGAAATTTCAAGTGAATGGGTTCAACTGGACTATTTCTTTAAATCCCGTTTTAGCACTAGTGATTTTTTTGAGTACAATCAGCCCAGTTTAAAAAAGCTACCTTGTTTTGAATTAGACTATTACTGGTTATCGAGTCATGACTTGTCAGTCGGCTACTTTGGATACGAGTCATTACCTGAAGAGAAAAAGAGAAAGTTCTTACTTGGCTGTGAATGGTTTAATAAAGCGATTATGACACCTGACCCCACAGATAAATTTCTATTCATCATTATAATGCTAGAAATATTTCTCCCTAATGAATCAACTCCTTGTAAGGAGTGTAGGCAACCTATATACGGAAAAAACAAAAAGTTTAAAACATATATTCCAGAAATCATTGGAGAGAGTTGGACTCCAAATTTTGAAAAAGTTCTGAGAGATCTATATTACTTGCGATGTGATATAGTTCATCACGGAGTTGCGATAGCCCAATCCCATTGGGGGCTAATTCCATCACTAATTAAAGAGAGAAATCAGCTTGACTTTCTGCTTAGGCTAGGTAGACAATTTCTTATATCTTGGCTTTCTGTAATGTACGAACAACAAAAACAGGCAGGTGAAGACAGTTTGATCTAAAATTAAAGGAGTTGCATAACAATATGTAAAATGCATTAAAACGCACTTTACATTAACCGATGTAGCACCTTCAGCTAAAGCTAACCAAAGTTACTCCACAGCATAGCTGTTCCCGTCCCTTTGGAAATGTGCTACATCGCCCCGCTAAACCAAATTGCTCGCTATGATCTATAATTTAACATACAGCTTTAACTGCCCATCGAGAGAAAACGATGCTACGTAAGGGTAGTAATCCGTACACTTCAAACACCTTCCCACTTGAATTAGGTTTGTTTTTGCATATCATATTATTATTTTTTTGCTAAATTTGTATTGAACAAGACTCCAAATCTGTTCTATTGTAATGACAAACCTACTACTCACACCTACATTTCAGCGACTACTAGCTACTGTAAACACAGGCGCTCGTTCTACTACACACCTTCTTGAAAAAGGAATATATTTAAGATATGTACAAGAATTATTGGGGCATAAGAACTTAAAGACAACTGAAATTTATACGCAGGTAAGTAACAAATCTCAAGCAAAAAGTAAAAGTCCATTAGATGAAATTATAGCATATATAATATTATCAGTTCAGAAATTTCAAAAGGGAGTATTTCTAACAATGAAAAAGTTAATATTCAGAATCTGACGAATGGAATATATTTCTTGAATTTTGAAAATGGAAATGTAATTAAATTAATAAAAACTATAACGTTTGTAAACAATGTTTAAAAATAATAACGGTTTAATCGCTAAAATGAAAGTAAATGATTATAAAAAAAGGTCTGTGTATAACCGAAAATTAGTGCATTTTAATCCGCTACTTTTCGTATGCGAGACCGTTAGCAATAATAAATACACGTCAGATAAATCATCATTTAACAAGTCAATAATGAAAAATATAGTCATCATTTTATTCGCCTTGATAAGTAATCAAGTGTTTTCTCAAAGTATAACTTTATCTCCTAATACTTCTTTCTTTTCACCTAGAGGCACATTAAAGCTCTTTGGCCTAACATCTGTAACTGATGAGTTCAATGGAAATAAGCACTATGAACGAATTGGAAATTGGAGAGTAGTATCAGATACTATTGTTTGGGGTTTAAAAGATATGCAAATCGGAACAGTTAATATTGAACTATTTGCTGGCATTTCTGCTGACGAAAACAACGCTGAAATTTCAATATTTTTAGACAATCAGCAGCAAGATTTAATTGTAAGTTCTACCGCTACTCTTCAAGATTTCCAGTCACAAGGTTCAGTTAGCTTTTCGGTTGATGAACCAGGGACTCATGAGGTTAAGATTAAAATAAAAACTCAGAATTCCACTAATGATTTTGGTGAAATTGAAAAGTTAGTTTTAACTGGGACCGCCATAAATGAAGCGTCTGTATGGCAGCGAAGATGGAGACCTGCGGCAATTCATGGTTCTTTTATAAGTCAGAATGATGTAAACACCGAAATTACTGTTTATGAAGTAACCGTATTATCGCATGAATTAGATTCATATCAAGTTATGACTACCGAATTTGGCTATATTGGTGCGCCAAATGAGAGAAATTCACAAGGATTAAATGGATTAAACTTTTCATTATGGTCTTATGACGCTGATGAGCCTGAACCACCCCATAATGAATTAAGTCATTTAATAGCAGTTGGGGGCGCTGGTAATGGATTCGGGAGATATGGTCACGAAGGAACTGGAGTAAAACCAAGAGGTTTTGATCCGTTTGATAATTCTCCTGTATATACATTTACCATTGCCTCAAGAAAGCAGCCTGGAACTATATATAATACCTATTGGTGTTATTATTTTGATACAGTTAGTTCTGAATGGAAACTTTATGCTAGTGGGAAAAAACTCAATGAAAGTGGAGGTTTAAATTATCTTAATACATCAGGGGGGTTTTTGGAAGCGGTAGGTCCTCCTGACGTAGCAAGAACAGGGCACAGAACGAGATCCGTTGAGTATCGCGGTTGGAGAATGCAAAATGATAATTCTTGGAATGTCATAGATGAGTTAAATCCTGCTTATAATTCAGCAACTAGTTTAAGCTATAAAGAATGGACACAAAATAGTACTGGAGATAAATTCATATTTAAAATTGGTGGTTTTTTGGATTCTGGACCTGATCCTGGAATAATTCAATTAAGTAATCCATCCGCTCTACCTTTTTACTTGCAAGGTAATTATATTGATCAACTATACGAAGCACCTGCAAATTTCAATACCTTGAGTCCTTCAATGATTTCATCTGATGAAGTTGAGTTGAAATTCAACATTCAAAATCTTGGCACCAATCCTGAAATACAGATTTTCTATGGGACAGAATACGGATTAACAGAAGGTATTCATGAAAATTATGTTATTGATACCGTTTGGCAAGAACAACAAGATGTCCCATTAAGCTCAATTAGCAACGGAGTTTTATCGGTTCCATTAACGAATTTAATACCAAATACAGCATACTTTTATAGATTGAGGGTGAAAAATGATGAAGGCATAACTTGGTTATTTGATACAGAATCATTTGTTACAGAAGCAATTCTTTCTAATGAGGATATAGTACAAACTGAAAATCAATTAAGTATTTACCCCAATCCTACAAGCTCTCAACTTAATATCGAATATGATCAATTAGACTCTACCGAAGCAAAAATTTATAACTCAAATGGTCAGTTCATCTCATCACGGATAGTAGAAAATAATAGAATACATATTAACGACCTAACCGCTGGTATTTATTTTATAAAGCTAAAATTTTATGAAGGATTCAAAATAGTGAAGGTTATTAAACAATAAACTTTTGTTAACAAAAAATAAATGCCATTAAAACGAGCGTTTATTCACCCCGTGAGCATACATTAGAAAAACATGAAACGAATTTTTGGACTTTTAATATCAATCATCATTTTAATATCTTGTTCAGAGAGTTTTGACGTTAAAACCCCAACTGAATTCAATAATAAAATTGAAACACGAACTGATATTACAACTGCAGAGCAGCTAATTAAACTTTATTACAACTATCCTCCTAATGATGGAACACCTAAGTTTGAAATAGAAAGTAAAGACTTGGGTGCCGGAATAATAGAAGTAACTCTGATTCACGATGGACAAGAGGATGACTCACAAAGAGCGACTAAAATTGTTATGAAAGCTGAACTGACAGATGAAAAATGGACAGTTCATGAAATCAAAACAAATAGAAAATGTTGGGACGGACGTGGACATACTGATTGGGGAACTGAATGGTGCAATTAACAAATGAGCCGACGAGCTAAAATATTATTGATTTGGACAGTTGGAAAAATAAAATTGACAGCATAATTTATTTCGGAAATGGAACTTGGGATTTCTTAACCTGTGAGAAATTAAATATTGAATTTATTGGAATTGATAACTCGAAAAGCAATAAGCTAAAAGAAATCTTTAATCACTTTGAACAATATGAACTGATTTATAAAACGCTCGAAATAAATGAAAATAATACTGCCAACAAAGTATAACCGCAATTACGGCGGATTCGACTACGTCCGAATCCACGCGGAATTGCTAAAGTCTGTGTTATATCGAAAATTAACTCATACAATCCCGTAAATGACGGATATACTAGACCATTGTATGCCATATGAGTATCTACATCATTGAAAATAGACACATGAAATATGCTCTTTTAATTCTTGCTTTAACTGCCGTTTTAGGTTGCGGAAATGAACCCAAATTACAAAAACCTTGTGATTTGGTTGATATTGGGGTAATAGGTCTGAAAACCGATTCCTTGCGTTCTATTGGCAAACATTCTCAAGCAGCTAAATTATATTTTGAAACAGGCGAAAGAAATCAATCTTCAGAGTTGTTTGTCTATTCTGCTTGGCAGTTTGGAGAAGCTAACAATATAGATTCTGCGCTAATTGCGGTCAAGAGAGCTGCAGAATTCGGAATGAGCAGTCCTTATATTTTAGATAAAGTTGGTATTGAGCAAACAAATAAAAATACTAGTCTTCGAAAGGAAATAGATCAACTATTAGCTGGTATTAAACTCAAAAACTCTTCAGTAGATAATTTTGAAGTAGTTACTACACCAATTGATAGGTTTTGGACCTATTACGATCAAGCAATTCAAGATAACGTAAACGCGAAAAAGTACTTAACTAAATTCATTTGTGAAGGTTCAAATGCAACTAAAGATTATTATCATATCAGATACGAAAATGTTGAAAATATGTACAAAGTAATGATTGAAAAAAATCCAGAATATTATAACCATGTTAGAAAACATATTACACCTGATAAATTAAAAAAAGTATCAAATGAATCGAAAAAAATGATGGTCAGGTTTGCTGAAATTTACCCTAGTGCTGTTTTCCCAAAAACGTATCTAATACCCGATTTAATCAACGGTTCTGGAACACTTACAGAGTTAGGCCTCTTCATTGGAGTAACAATGTTTGCCAAATCTGATAAAATGCCTAGAGAAAACTTAAATGACTGGCAAAAAAATACTATTACTGAATTCAATAACATGAAGTTTGATTTAGTACATGAACTCATGCATTTTCAACAATCTTACGGCGATTCTGAAAATAGAAATTTGTTGATCGGTAAATTAATAGAAGAAGGCGTCTGTGATTTCCTTGTCACATTATTAACGGAAGATAATAAGATGAGTCCGGTGATGCAAAAAAGGTTGAATTATATAAATAAGTCTGGGAATATGAATTTTATGATGAATGAACTAAAAAAGGATCTTTATAGCAATGACTTATCAAAATGGATGTATAATGGAGGAGGCATACAAGATAGACCCAGCAATCTAGGTTATACTATGGGATATTTGATTTGTAAATCATACTATGAAAATAGCACCAATAAGAAATTAGCAATATTTGAACTATTGAACACCGACAACTTCAAAAAGATTATTAGAGAAAGTGAATTTAATGAACTCTTATAATTACGACATACAACAACATGTATAGCCAATTGCTTGATCTGTGTGTACTCGGAAAATCCTGCGGATTTTCTTCTGGTTCGTTTTCTTTTGCTAACTTAGTTACTAGCCAACGCAACTACCCATACACCAACACATTGTAAACATTTAATACGCTCATTGAAATTTGAAAGAATTAATCAATAAAATAAAAAATAGGTTAGAATTAAGTGCAGATGCAGAAGCGTTTTTATATTCCATTTCAAAAGAAAAAACACTCCCAAAAGGGGAAACCTTAATCCGTCAAGGTCAAGTGGTAAAGAACACTTTTTTTGTTACTTCTGGCTGCCTAAGGTCTTATTGCACGGATAGAAATGGAAAAGAGCATACCCTTCTGTTTGCCATTAAAGATTGGTGGATAAGCGATTACATAGCTATTCACAGTAATGAACTTGCAACACTCACTGTAGAGAGCCTCACCGATTCAATGGTTATTGAATTTAACGCTAAAGAGTTGGATGGAATTCATTCACGTTTCCCAGAATTCGAATCCTATCAAAGACATAATTTAGAACGTCATGTAGTTAATTTACATAGGCGTATTTTGAATCAACTACAATTAAGTGCTTCCGAGCGATATGATTTATTCCTAAAGCAATATCCTGATATAGAGCAATACGCTCGCAATTATCATATCGCCTCTTTTTTAGGGATTACCCAACAAAGCTTGAGTCGTATTAGAGTAGAAAAAGCAAAAAAATAGTTTTCTTACCATAGGGTAATTTTTATTATAAAAATGTAAGCCAATTTTGTTTCCTTTAATTAAAGGAAATAAAAATCAAGTTATAGATATGGAATTACTGAATAAATTAAATTGGCGTTATGCTGTAAAAGCTATGAATGGCCAAAAAGTACCTCAAGAAAAAGTAAATACTATTATTGAAGCTATATCCCTAGCTCCAACCTCTAGCGGGTTACAACCTTTTGAAGTATACGTAATTACGAACCAGGAGATAAAAGATAAAATTAAACCAATAGCCTGGAATCAGTCTGTTGTCTCAGATTGCTCTCACTTATTAGTATTTGCAGCTTGGGATACATATACAGAAGATAGAATTAATAAGGTGTTTGATCTAGTTAATGAAGTAAGGGGGTTTAAAAATGAAGGATGGGAGAATCACAGGCAAATGCTTTTGAAAGGCTACCCCCCTAGAGACCCTGAAGTCAACTTCAATCATACTGCAAAACAAGCTTACATCGCTTTTTCTCAAGCAATCACTGCCGCAGCATTTGAGAAAGTTGATGCCACCCCTATGGAAGGTTTTGATGCAAACGCAGTGGATGAAATCTTAAAGCTTAGAGAAAAAGGATTAAGAAGTTGTGTTTTACTTCCTTTGGGATACAGGGACACTGAAAACGACTGGCTAGTTAACCTTAAAAAGGTGAGGAAAAGTAGAGAAGATTTGGTTACGGAAATTAATTAGGAATTAAAAAACTGTTTACAACACTTTATATGAAATCATAGCTAGTTGAATGAATTTTCAAAGTTTTTGGAGCACGGATTTAGCAAAGTAGTTTTAGCAGGTATGTCAGCTAACCTTTGTGTTGAATCACATATGAGAGATTTAGTTGAGTCTGGCTTTGATGTTTCTGTTGTAAAAGATGCAACCGCAGCTGCAGTATTACTGGAAATTAATGGATATGAAGCGGCCCTAGTAAATTTCAGAATGATTGCTAGTCACGTTTTCACAACTAAAGAAGCAGTAACTGAATTGAAGAAATACACTGAAAAATAAATTTAAAGAAAGTCTATTTTAATGAAAGTGAGAGTCATATGATTCTCACTTTTTTGTTTTACCCATCATATTCTATAGCAAAACATAATGAACAACTAACATATATAAAAATAATAAAGGGTTTAAGTGCTAAGCCGAAATGTAAGTGCAATTTATTCCCTTCTTATTCTTAACGCCATACTACACAAAAACCCTTTCATTTTTTCTTTGGTTATCATCTCCATTTTTTGTAAATTCTAATGTTAATTTTTAGCATTATTTCTATAGATTTCAAACAAGGTTTTGATCGGTTTCAATTGCATATGTTAGATTTCAACGCCATGGTATCAGCAGATTCTTAGGCAAGAATTGTGGATCTCTTTGTAGATATTCTGCCTTTTGATGAATTGGGTTTTCAAGAGTTAAAAAAAAATTAAATATTAAACGGATAATTTTCTTTTATAAATTATGAACAAGACGGTATTAATAACAGGAGCTACAGGAATGGTTGGTAACCATGTATTAAAAGAATTAATGCAGGATACTAAAGTTGCTAAAATCATTTCGATTGGTAGAAGAAAAACAGGAATTAAAAGTGACAGACTGCAAGAGATAGTGCACAAAGATTTTTTAGATTTTTCATCTTTAAAAGATCAATTAAAAAATATTGACACTTGCTTTTATTGTTTAGGAGTCTATCAAAATCAAGTGTCGAAAGAAAAATTTTACGAAATAACTTGCGACTATCAGAAAGCGTTAACCAATATTCTTGAACAAACAAGTTCTAACCTCACCTTTTGTTTATTTAGCGCCGTTGGAGCTGATACAGAAGAAAAAAGCCGCATGTTAGTTTCAAAAGCAAAAGGAAGAGCAGAGAATTTATTAAATTCAACTGCCTTTCCAAAGAAATACATTTTTCGTCCAGGTTACATCCATCCAACAGGAACTAGAAAACCAACAGGTTTGATGTATAGAATTACAACACCTCTCGGAGCTGTATTATTCAAATTTTTCCCTTCTATGGGAATCGCGGATAAAGATTTAGCCGCAGCAATGGTGAAAATTGGTTTGAAAAATCAATTCGATTCAAGAGTTTTTAGTAATTCAGAGATGAAAAATCATTTGAATATAAATTTGTAAATTAGAAAAAATGAGTAAAAAAGTATTAATAGATGGAGTAAAGACACTCAACGGAAAAACAGCGATTGTTACTGGGGCGAGCCGTGGCATCGGCCGTACTATAGCTTTCGCACTTGCGGCGGAAGGTGCGGCCGTGGTTGTGAACGGTCGCTCTCAGAAAGGAGTAGAAGAAGTCGCTACACAACTTAGGGCGACAGGCGCGCGCGCTACCTCTTATGCAGGCTCGGTCGCGGACTTCAAGAGCGCTGGAGAACTCATCGAGTGCTGCAAGGATACGTTCGGTACGGTTGACATTCTCGCCAACGTCGCAGGAATCGCAGAACCACCTGGAATATCTATCCTCGATACTTCATACGAGGAATGGCGAGCACTCATCGACACGAATCTGACAGGGACTTTCAACACCTGTCGTCAGGCAATTCCGTTGATGGTTGAGCAAGGTTCCGGTTCAATTATTAACACCAGTTCTCATGCCTATTTAGGAAAATATGGCGGGGCTGGCTATCCTGCATCCAAGGGTGGTGTGAACAGCTTAACGTTTTCGATTGCAGCTATGCTCAAAGAGCAAGGCATCAGAGCCAATGCCGTTTGTCCTGGAGCTCGCACAGATCTCAATTCAGGGCCTGATTTTGAAAAAAATATTCGAGATCTGCACTCTCGTGGAATGATGAGCTCAATGCTGCTTAAGGCAGCGCTCTCTCCTCCTCCTCCTGAATTCGTAGCTCCCATTTACGCTGTTCTTGCCAGTGAGCTTGGGGCAGGAATCAATGGTCAAATTTTCACCGCTGCGGGAGGATATGTCGGGATTCATACTTCCACAGGAGGAGAGAAGATGATAGGTTTGCGGTCAACAGAAGATGGTCCTTGGCCAATCGAAGACCTTGCCGCTTGTCTTCAAAGTGGACTCGGACGCAGATGGTTGAATCTACAGACTTTATCCGCACTAACATCATTCTCTACACGGTACCTCATACGGAAGTCAAAAAAACTTTTCCAGAGAAATACTTAATAAGATTCAAACCTCCAAGAGATTTTCACCCCAATATAATTGGAGTGGTTTTAAAATGACTTTTCGTAATTGGACAGACCTTATAGAACGTTTAGTTAAAGTATAGGAGTAAAATATCCGGTAACACTATCAAAATGGGAGAACAAACAATCGCTAGAGAAATTAAATTTCCAATAAAAAGGGTACGCAAAAAATTCAGAAATGAAAAATCGAATATTTAGAATAATAAAATGGATGCTTTTATCAATAAGTATAATAATAGGCATGTGTGTTATCTTTATCAACTTTAGTCCACAATTTGGTGGTGATATAACAAAAGAACTACAACTAGAATATGCTAAATCCAATAATTATAAAGATGGAAAATTTGTGAATCAGCATCATAGTCCTATGAATCTTGATTATTGGGTATTCTTCAAGGAAATGATAAAGAAAGCACCTCATCGAAAGCCAAATGAAAATATTTTAGTTGAAAAAAAGGATTCTTTAGAAATTGAGAACCATAGTAAGGACATTACATACTTAACGTGGTTTGGTCATTCAGCTTTCTTACTAGAAATTGATGGTAAGAAAATTCTTATTGACCCAATGCTTAGTGAAGCACTTGGTCCATTCACATTACTTGGCCCTAAAAGATATTCAAATGAGTTACCCATTGAAATTGAAAAATTACCTTTTATAGATGCAATTATTATATCTCACGACCACTATGATCACTTGGATTATGAATCTATTCAAAAATTAAAAAATAAAGTTGGAAGATTTTATACGCCATTAGGTGTAGGCATTCATTTAAAATCTTGGGGAATAGCTGAAAAAAATATTACAGAATTGGACTGGTGGGAAAGTGCCGAATTTGACACTTTAAGCTTGGTTTGTACGCCTGCACGACATCTTTCAGGCAGAGGACTTTTTGATGAGTCACCCACACTATGGGCTTCTTGGGTAATTAAAGGAAAAAGAGAGAATATTTTTTTTAGTGGTGATGGTGGATATGATACGCATTTCAAAGAAATAGGAGAAAAATATGGTCCATTTGATATTTCTTTAATGGAATGTGGACAATATAATGAGGACTGGAAATTGATACATATGATGCCTGAAGAAACTGTTTTAGCTTCAATTGACTTAAACAGTAAATTAACCTTACCAATACATTGGGCCGGTTTTACAATGGCGTTTCACGATTGGACAGACCCAGTAGAACGAATGTTAATTAAAGCCAACGAATTAAATATGCCTGTAACAACACCGAAAATTGGAGAGCAGATAATCGTTGGAGAAGGCAAATTTCCGACAGAAAAATGGTGGCTAAAAAAATAATGTGAACAATTTATTATAGTCAAGATAAATACAAAAACCCTGATTTAAATGAAAAAGCCGGTAGAGAACAATGACTATAATTAATCCTGGGTTTTGTGCTTACCCAAAGTTTAGAGCTTTTTAACTAAGTGCTTAATCGGAAATTCAGTAATTTTAATTCCCGTACTAACCATAGCCAGGTCCGTTGTAAACAATTAGTACTATCATTGAAATTTGAAAGAATTAATCAAAAAAATAAAAAATAGGTTAGAATTATGTGCAGATGCAGTGGATGAAATCTTAAAGCTTAGAGAAAAAGGATTAAGAAGTTGTGTTTTACTTCCTTTGGGATACAGGAAAACTGAAAATGACTGGCTAGTTAACCTTAAAAAGGTGAGGAAAAGTAGAGAGGATTTGGTTACAGAAATTAATTGAGAATTAAAAAACTGTTTACAACACTTTTTATGAAATCATAGCTAGTTGAATAAATTTTCAGGGAAGTTAATAGTGAAATAAAGAATTATTCAACATTACCTCTGTGATTGTATCCGTTAGGTTTTTCAAACATTAAAAACAGAATTAGGGTGGCTTATAAGGAAAAATGAAAGTAGAATTTTTACCCGTAATTGAACTTCTGAAAAATTATAGCATCTATGAAATATATTTTTCATCAGATTTGATTGTTGAAAAATGTGCATCAAATTAGTGGGTTTGACTACTTAATCGGTCAATAATTAATCTTAACAATTAAAAAAAAACTGAGTAAACAACTAAACTCCTCTGTATAGAGTTATATTTTTATTTTAAAATAAATAGTTAAAAAAATAACCCCTTGTAGAAACTGATTAATAAAAACGAAATATATAATTTATTTAAACTACAATCAATCAAAAAATTATAGCTTACCAACATGAAAAGATAAATTTGACATTTACATCATAATATTCTTTAAGTTTATAAAGATATTTATCATTATAAAACGCAATGTTGAAGTACTCTATTTTATTAATAATTTTAGGATTATGTATGTCCTGCGAAACCAAAAAAGAAAATAAAACATCTTCCTATCTCAGCGTTTACGAAAATTCAAACGGTACGAAAACAGCAACTTATCAAGAAACAATAACCTTTTACCAAAAACTTGCCAAAGATTTTTCTGAAATTAATATTCAAACTGTTGGAGAAACTGATAGCGGATTTCCATTACATGTAGTCACCTTTAATCCTGATGGGAACTTTAACTTTGAGGATATTAGAAAAGAAAAACTGATTATTTTAATAAACAATGGGATTCATCCTGGTGAAAGTGATGGTATAGATGCGACTATGCTTCTTTATCGTGATTTGGCGATAAACAAATTGAATTCTCCCCAAAAAACGGTATTAGTTACCCTCCCTATATACAATATTGGGGGTGCATTGAACAGAAATACCAGTTCTCGAGCAAATCAAAACGGTCCATCCGAATATGGTTTCAGAGGGAATTCACAAAACTATGACTTGAACAGGGATTTTATTAAGATGGACACGAAAAATGCGAAGACTTTCGCCCAAATATTTCATGAAGTAAAACCTGATATTTTTATTGACAATCATGTAAGTAATGGTGCTGATTATCAATATACCCTAACCCATTTGTTTACGCAACACAATAAACTTGGAGGAAGTCTTGGATACTATCTCCACCACGTATTTATGCCAAAAGTAGAAGAATCATTAGCCAATAAGCAATGGGATATTGTGCCGTATGTCAATGTGTATAACAGCCCCCCTGAATTAGGTTTTAATCAATTTATGGATCACCCAAGATATTCCACAGGATATACCACCCTTTGGAATACCCTTGGATTAATGATAGAAACTCATATGCTTAAACCTTACAAAAAAAGAGTTGAGGGAACGTATCAACTCATTAAAAGTGCCATTTCTGTAGTAGAAAAAGATCACGACTCCATTAAAATAATACGACAAAAAACTTTGAAAAAAATTTCCACTCTATCAGAATATTATTTTAACTGGAAGGTGGACACCACAAAAACTTCTACACTACATTTCAAAGGATACACATCAGATTTTATTAAAAGTGAACTAACAGACCAACTGAGGCTAAAGTACAATCAAAATGCCCCCTTTACAAAAGCAACTAAGTATTACAATTACTATATCCCTCAAGATACCATTAAGATACCTCCCGCCTATATCATCAAGCATGGTTGGCATGATGTAATGGATAGACTTGATGTGAATAACATTCGCTATTTTACAATCAAAAAAGACACGATACTCTCTGTAGAATCATATAAGATTCGTGATTATGAAACCAGAAAAAAACCCTACGAAGGGCATTATCTCCATTTCGATACAAAAGTTGATAAGAGTATTTTGAACGTCAAATTCAGAAAAGGAGATTTTGTGATTCCCACAAATCAACCAGGCATTAGATATCTTATGGAAACTCTTGAGCCCCAAGGAGTTGATTCTTTTTTTAATTGGAACTTTTTTGACACCGTTCTTCAACGAAAAGAAGGGTTTTCACCTTATGTTTTTGAGGATGTTGCATTAGAATTACTACAAAAAGATTCCGTGCTGGAAAGTCAGTTTATGCGAAAAAAAATTAGTGATCCAGATTTTGCCCAAAATGGATATGCTCAACTGAATTGGATTTATCAACGGTCAAAATATTTGGAATCATCGTACTTAAGCTATCCTGTTTATCGCCTTATCAAAGAGAAATGAAGCACTAAAAGACAATATGTATCACAACATATTATTTAAAATATCCATGTTCTTTTTTATCACAATGTATTTGAAGAAAATATTTCTAAAAAATAACGGGCGAGCATCGCATAATGCAACAAAATATAGTCAAAGGGAATATTCCGCTGGACTGTACAACTTGCATTTGAATTTGCATAATACAACCGCAAACATCAGGTTGTAAATCATAATAAAATTGAATACGTTTATAGGTACAAATTCGAGGTATCAAAATAACCTCTATGGAAATAGAATCTGTTTTATCATTTTTAGGAGCGTCCATTGTTTTGTCGTTAATGCCTGGACCAGATAATATATTGGTACTCACAGAAAGTTTAGCCAAAGGACAAAAAAATGGGATAGCAATTTCATTTGGTTTGGGCGTTGGCATTCTTCTTCATACAATCGCTGCGGCAACAGGACTATCATTAATTATTCAACGTTCAGCGTTAGTATTTTCAATCATTAAGTATTTAGGTGCAGTATACTTGTTCTACTTGGCCTATCAAGCATACACAGAAAAGAAGTACGCACTGAATATTAAATCAGTAAATATTAGAAAAAAAAACAGGGTTATGTTGTTGGTTAAAAAAGGATTTTTAATGAATATGTTAAACCCAAAGGTTTCGTTGTTCTTTATTGCCTTTTTGCCCCAGTTCATCGTTTCGAATGGGTGGAGTATCATCACCCAAATGATTGTACTTGGATTGATTTTTATGCTTCAAGCCGTTGTAATTTTCAGCTTAGTTGCTATGGTATCCGGCAAACTGACCAAATACGTTGATAATCCAAAATTTTGGAGTGTTTCAAGATGGAGCAAAATTAGTATTTTAACTTTATTAGGGATGTTTTTGGCGCTGTCTAATAAATAAACCTTCCTTTTAAATCATTTGGATCCCTTAACAAATTCTAAATAAATTTGATTAAAAAAAAGCATATTATGAACAATTTTAAGCAGGATAACTACCAAATAGTTAAAATTAAAATGAAATAATGGTTAAATTATCAAAACACCAATAGAATAAATTTGTTTAATATAATAATGAACAAATCAGATCAATATTTATTCCTTTTTTCATTCTTAGTTTAAATAAATGTATACATTTAAAAATCTGTAAGATGAGTAATTTTAAATTAAATATAGATTTTTACAAGCAGTATCCAAATACTTGGGACGAAATGTTTGATGGTGAAGGAAATATAAGACCCCACTACACTAAATTTACACAGGCACTGCAATCCATCTCTCTTGATGATTTAAAAAATAAAGTTGATCTTTCCTCTCAATTATTTTTAGACCAAGGCGTCACTTTTACTGTATATGACAGTTCGAAAGGGACAGAAAAAATATTTCCTTTTGATATTATTCCAAGAATCATAACGGCTAAAGAATGGAACACAGTTAAAAGTGGAATTAAACAGCGCATAAAAGCACTAAATCTTTTTATAAAAGATACCTATAATGATAAGTTTATATTCAAAGATGGAGTGATTCCATTTGATCGAATTTTATCCAGTGCAGATTATCTACTCCATATGCACAACTTAAAAGTTCCAAATGATGTTTACACACATATCGCTGGGGTAGATTTAATTCGAAATGATGATGGGCAATTTTATGTATTAGAAGATAATCTCAGAACACCATCTGGAGTGAGTTATATGATCGAAAACAGAGAAATTTCAAAACGAATTTTTCCTGCTGCTTTGTCATCCAGCTATGTTATGCCCATCGCCAACTACTCCCAAATCCTTTCAAATAAATTAAAAGGACTTAGTGAAAAACACAACCCCAATATTGTGCTGCTTACTCCGGGTATTTATAATTCTGCATATTACGAACACACCACTCTTGCGCGTTTAATGGGGGTGGAACTTGTGGAAGGTCAAGATTTGTTTGTGAAAGACCATTTTGTATACATGAAAAATGCTGGTGGAATAAAAAAAGTAGACGTGATCTATCGCCGTATTGATGATGCTTTCTTAGATCCTTTGGTTTTTAATTCAACTAGTAAATTAGGTGTCTCTTCAATTATGTCTGCTTACAGAGAGGGGAACGTCGTCATTGTCAATGCTCCCGGAACTGGTTTCGCAGATGATAAAGCCACTTACACTTATGTCCCGGACATGATAAAGTACTATTTAAATGAGGAACCAATCTTAAAAAATATTACAACCTACAAGCTTTCAGAAAAAAGTGAACTTGACCATGTATTAAAAAATATTAGTTCCATGGTTATTAAAAAAACAGATGGAAGTGGTGGATACGGCATGCTGATAGGCAAATCAGCCTCTGATAAAGAAATTCATGACTACACCAATCAAATTATAGCAAATCCAAAAGGTTTTATCGCACAACCAACACTAAATTTATCCACCACACCTTGTTTTATTGATGGTAAATTGGCACCTAGATGTGTAGATTTTCGACCATATGCCTTGATGGGTGCCGATGGTATTGATGTATGTCCCGGCGGATTAACTAGAGTGGCACTCAAAGAAGGATCATTAGTAGTAAATAGCTCTCAAGGTGGAGGAAGTAAAGATACATGGATACTAAAAAAATAAAATCATTGTGTTAAGTAGGGTGGCAAATAATCTATTTTGGCTCGAAAGATATTTCGTGCGTTCCCATAGTTTATTGAACCTTATTAAAGCTAATTATATGTCTAATTTAGATATTAATGATATTTCTCCTTGGGACAAAACAGTACTTAACTATACAGGTAAATCAATACGTGAACTAAAGCTAAGAGAAAATGACTCGATTGATATTATTACTTTTTTGCTTTTTGAAAAAAAACATCCTAACTCTATTATTAACCTAATCGAAAAAGCAAGACAAAATACTCGAAGTGTTCAAGAACATATATCAAAGGAAATATGGTTAAACATTAACAAATACTATCATTTTGTTCAACAAAAAGATCTCCCTTTGCAATTCATCGACCAAGATCCTATTTCTATTATTGATGAAATGCTGATGTATAATATGCTACATTATAGTAACGCAGACGTGAATCAAGAGCGCGGAAATGCATATTGTTTCATGAATTTAGGTAAGTACATTGAACGGTTGTTACAAAGTATCGATTTTTTATTATTACAAACCTCAAATCCAAACAGTTCCTTTGACAAATTAGAAGAGCATATTTATTGGAAAAATTTACTCATTTCTGTGGGAGGGCATCAACAATTTGTCAAAAAATATAAAACAATCTCTTACTCCAATAACATCATTGAATTTATTGTTTTAAATCCTTTTTTTCCAAATTCTATTTATTACTGTTTAAAAAAAATTTCAGTCCATGTAGAACGACTCAATAAATTTAATAAAATTAATCCCATCAATAACCTTTCTTTTAGTATTGATCAGCTGGAAAGTAATATGCGTTACACAAAAATTGAAGACTTTCAAAATGTTGGATTAGAGCTATTTCTAGACAATCTAAAGTCAAAAGTGAATCTACTAAACGATGAAGTAAACTCCATTTATTTTAATAATATTTAACACATAATGAGAAAAGTTTTTATTGAACATATTACCCATTATATGTATCCAAATAGTGTAAGTTATCACTCTAACCAAATTATGCTATATCCTAGAGTTAATGAATTTCAAGAACTCAACTCTCAACTTCTCCAAATAACAACGCATCCACAAATTTTTACCCACAAGGATTTTTTTGGAAACAAGATCGGAACATTCAATATCATCGAATCCCATGATACGCTAACTATTTCATCTCTTGTTGAAATCACCATGAATTCCAAACCTATCCCCACTATAGATGAAGACCCAAAGTTGCAATGGAACAATATTGATTTACTCAAAAAAAAAATATCCTTTTTTGAATACTTCAGCCAAACAGATTATTATCCCTCCGGCAATCTTTCTACTATTTTACCATATGATTACACCACTACTCCCCCCCTTGAAGTATGTGTTGCTTTATCCGAATTTGTTTATCAAAACTTTGCTTACAGACAAGGAATTACCAGTGTTAGCTCTTCATTAGCAGAAATATGGAAGCTCAAAGCAGGAGTATGCCAAGATTTTACCAATGTACTGTTACATCTGAATCGTTTTTTTGGAATACCCTCTCGATATGTTAGTGGATATATATGTCCAACCGAAAATTCAAATTTTAGAGGAGTTGGGGCCACGCACGCATGGGTTGAAGTTTTTATCCCAAAAATGGGGTGGATAGGACTTGACCCGACAAATAATTGCGTGACCAATGAAAATTATGTGATTTTAGCTATTGGTAGACAATTCAAAGACTGCTCCCCTGTTAAGGGCGTGTATTCAGGAGATTCTAAAGACCTTCTCGATGTCAGTGTTAAAATTAGTGACAAAAATCATTTCAACTCCAATAAAACCCATAACTCGCCATCAAGTTTTACACAAAATAAAGCCCAAAATCCACTTAACAGTTTCGCAAAACATCAAGAAATTTTAATTCAACAGCAACAGCAATAAGAGGTTATCACGGTATATCATCATTATCCCAATGCACCTTTAGTGGACGTTAATTTTGCTGTTTTTATGTTTAATGTTTTATATTTTTTTAGCCAACAAACAAATTAATTTTAATAATATAGGAAGTATTTCTATTTACGATTAGTCGGTAAACAGAAGGATACCAAATCCATTGGTATTGACCATACATTAATAGTTTCGAAAACAACCCTTGGATTTTGTTTGACATAGTTATGCTGGACTTTCTTTTCATACGCTTGTCGAGGAGAAAGAATTTGAAAGAATTCTAAGGAATGTGGGGGTACCCCTCCTATCATATTCATTCTTGGTGGAAGATCTTCAAGGGGGAATAAAGGATATAAGTATCTTGATCAGATGACTAAATATTTTGCTTTTCGTAAATGGGTGGCGTTGTCTATAAGTTACAGATTAAGGAGCCAGAAGGGAACTCTACCTCATGAATGGGTAGATAATGCTCCAAAAATAGCATTTAGTAAAGCCGAAAATTTAAAATCTATTTAGCATTCCAACGGAATGGCACTAGGGCTTTATCCTTAGAGGGTTAAAGAAACGGAGTTTAGAAAACAAAATTTGAGAAAAAAATTTAACGGAGTTAGCTTATGATTTTATAGTAAAATAAAAATTAGAGTAATTGTTTTACCGTTAATAAGATTAACCTTCTTTAAGGTCTTTTTTGATGTCTTTAGCTACAGAACTGATGTATTTTTTTCTCTTTTCTTGCGATACAAAAGGAACTGACCAAAATTGTTTCGTTTTTGAAAAAAGCGACAGTCTCCATCCAAAAACAAAAGTATAAACACCCATCACCAATCTGAGTTTTACAGAATTAAGATAAATCGTAAGTACAGGAATTGCTGGTGCACCATGTGTAATGTAGGTTCTAACTTTTTTATTTTTTAAAAAAGGCTTTGGGTAGGCATATATTTTTGTAATGTTGACAAATTTGTATGCAAATCCAGGCGTAAAAACCTCATCAAAGAAAATCTCTACTCTGGGAGTTAGTCTAAACCACCAAACAGGAGAAATAATGTAAATTCTATCGCACCAAGTTACTAGTTCTTTGTACATATTAATTAACTTTTCTCTAGGACGAGTAAAGCTATCTCTATACAAATCAATGACTTCAGTTTCTTGGCCAGGTTGTTGAAGTTCGTTTTTTACCGTCAAAAAAATACCGTCATAACAGAAGGATTCTTTACTAGGATGGCCGATAACAATTAAGTTTTTCATTTCATTTTATTAAGCATAAAAGTATAAAATAAAGTGTTAGTCAAGTTTTATTTTAAAAAGTTTTTTTTTCAATCAAAGTGGTAGAAATTTATGCCTATTTTACAGGCAACACACACCAAAAAACCCCTTGATTTTACTCCCTACCAACTTATGTTAAATCAATGACCAAAACAACCCTCTAATCATTAAATCCCTTTATGCGTATCCCCCAATATTCTGCTTCTCTTAAAACCATAATTGGCTGAGCTGAAAACAAAACGGATAACGTATATGAATTGAATTTTATGTATGGACATCAACGTCATGAAGAAAAAAGTATATTTCTAGTCACAAAATGTTAAAACAATTACTTCATAAATCACAGCTTGAAATTGCCCCACAAATAGTTACTCAAAATAAAAAAGTGTGCTCGACAAAAAATAGCAATATATCTTGTTGTACTTTTGTTTTTTATTTCTATTTTTAAGAATAATAAAATTTAAACCATCTCATTCACTTCTGCATATTAACAAGCGATTGATACATAAATGAGGTGCATTCAATAAAAAAAATGATGAAACAAACAATTTTAAAAACAGTGCTCTTCTTAAGCGTCATGTCCGTAATGGTTTCATGTAAAAAAGAAACAAAAAAAGTGTACACCGAAGCAGAGATTGCAGCAGAATCAAAAAAAGTGAATGATTTTTTTCAAAAAAGTTTTGATGGTCTAGTAAACCGATATCCAGAATTTCAAACACGACTCGGAATAAAAAAAGATTATGGAAAATTAAATGATAATTCTCCTACCGCTTCAGAGAGAGATTTGGAAATAAATAAAGAAGAATTGCTTTGGTTAACAGATTCAGTCAATGTGGCTGCACTATCAAAAGATGCATTGTTAAGCTATAAACTCTTTAAGCAAAGCGTTGAAAATAGTATTAAAGATTACCAATATCGATTACATAATTATCCTGTGAATCAGATGTTTGGTGCTCAATCTGGTAAGCCTGCATTTATGATTAATATGCATCGTGTCGATAATGTTTCAGATGCTGAAGCTTATATTGCTAGATTAAATGGTTTTAAGGTATACTTCAAGCAGTTGGTACAAAACCTAGAAGCACGAGAAGCAATTGGAATTATACCACCAAAATTTGTATTTGACAAAGTAGTGAATGATTCGGAAAATATTTTAGTAGGTCAACCTTTTGACAGCTCTGACAAACAAAGTACACTATTAGAAGACTTTACACAAAAAGTGAGCATGCTTGACATTGATGATGAAACTAAAGCTAAATTATTTGATCAGGCCAATGAAGCTTTATTAAATGCTGTAAAACCTGCATATGAGGGGCTTATCTCTTTTGTTAAGGGACAAAAAAATAGAGCTAATTCTGATCACGGAGCATGGAAATTTCCTGATGGAGAAGCCTTTTTTAATACTGCGTTAAAACGAACAACAACTACCGATTTAACGGCAGACGAAATTCACCAAATAGGATTGAGTGAGGTAGCACGAATCCATACAGAAATGGATGCTATTCGTGAGAATGTGGGGTATGAAGGAAACTTGCAAGATTTCTTCCAATTTATGAAAACAGATAAGAGGTTTTATTACAGTGCAGATCAAGAAGGAAAAGAAGCTTATCTAAAAGAAGCCGTGAAATTGATTGATAGTATGAAAACTCGATTGGACGAAATATTTATCACTAAGCCCAAAGCAGATATTATCGTTAAAGCAGTAGAGCCCTTTAGAGAAAAATCTGCAGGAAAGGCATTTTATAATCGTCCTGCAGCCGATGGCTCTAGACCAGGAATTTATTATGCCAACCTGTATGATATGGAGTCAATGCCCATATATCAGATGGAAGCATTGGCCTATCACGAAGGAATTCCTGGGCATCATATGCAATTGGCTATTCAGCAAGAACTAGAAAATGTTCCTATGTTTAGGAAATTTGGAGGATATACCGCCTATACCGAAGGTTGGGGTTTATACTCAGAATTTATCCCAAAAGAAATGGGTTTTTACGCCGATCCTTACTCAGATTTTGGACGTTTAGCCATGGAACTTTGGAGAGCCTGTAGATTGGTGGTTGATACGGGAATACATGCCAAAAAATGGACGCGAGAAAAAGGAATTGAATATTACACCACCCATACGCCCAATGCGGAACTAGATATCATCAAAATGGTCGAAAGACATATTGTGATGCCCAGTCAAGCAACAGCTTATAAAATTGGAATGTTGAAAATATTAGAATTACGTGAAAAGGCTAAAACAATCTTAGGGGATCAATTTGATATTCGTGAATTTCATGAAGTGGTGATTTCTCACGGGGCAATTCCTTTGAATATTTTAGAGGACTTTGTTGATGAGTATATTAAATCTAAAAGCTAAGGATATATATTGTCCTAAAAAAACAATAATATGGATGATATCCATAAAAAAAAGTACCTCAAACGAGGTGCTTTTTTTTTGCTCCTATTTTATGAACCGTATCAACTCTTATGGCAACGGTAATCTTATTTGATATTCAATTTTTAATGTTGGTGCTATAATAAAATGGAGAAATATAATTAATAATTTCACCATCTAATTTCTAGATAGTGTTGAGATTAATAATAAAGATTTCATCAACACTCGATTACCTAGGGCTATGTTACTATTACAACACAATTCATAAACGGAGAACCAAACATGAAGATCTTTTATAAAAAATATACCCTCTATTTATTTAGAATGCTTTTTATACTTTTAAGCGCTGGTTAAGATGATAAAATCACAGCACAATATTTCTAATGAATACCATTGTGGTAACCATATAAAATTTTACCCACAACATCAATAAAATATATTATATTTAACGGCGTCCTAAACAGCTAAATTACCAACAAAATCCTACTCATGCTCGCAACTCAAAAAAAATTATCCCCAATTGAAACTCCTTTGGACGGTACACTTCGTCATGTTCATTCCAGTAACTTTAAAAAACAAAATGTAATTTTTAGTCTTAAAAAAACTAGAAAACACCTGTATCTATTATGCATCTTTTGTTGTTTTTTTATTGGTTGTGAGAAGAAAATAAAAAAGGACAAGCAAACAAAAATTGAATCAAAATCGTCGGTGAAAATAAATGTTAACAACGCATCAAACCTTGAAAGCTTTCAATTTTGTAAAGGGAGGAGCTTTAACCCCAATAAAATGAATCCTATCACAAACCCAATTGAAGTTACCTTAGATGAATCTATCAATGATTTGTATATGCTCGTTTTAAAAACAGAAAAAACATACCCTTCTGTTCTTCTCGCTTTAGAAGGGAATGACATTACAATCGAACTAAACGTTAAGGAAGATAAAATAATTATAGATACCATAATAGGTGCTCCAAGCTATTATTATGCCGAGAAAATATTGAAAGACTATACAACATTAGCCCTAACTGATTCTCAAATTGCAGCGAATGAATTTTTATTGGAAGAAATCAAAAAAAAACCCAACAGTTCATTTGTAAATACGCTTACAAATCAAATTATCCAAGATAACCACCTGAACAAAGAAGAGCTCAAAAAAATAAAAACATTAGTTTCAAAACAAGATATAAAACTTCAAACAAAAATATTAGGAAATACACCGCTCGACAAATTAATAAATGCTACTTACATGAATTTTTCAGATTTTAAATTCAGTAATCGCAATGGAGAAGAAGAAAAAATTTCTTTAGACCATAATTCCATTTATTTGATAGACTTTTGGTTTGTCGGTTGTGCCCCATGTATAGCAGATCATAAGCGTATAAAGTCAGAATTATATCCTGAATTTAAAAAATCAGGGGTAAAAATTATTGGAATGTCTATCGACCCCGACCATTTATTATGGTCGAATTTTGTTAAGAAAAATAATCATCCTTGGCAAAACTATAGAATCCTAAAAGAGTTCGGAAATTTTGCCGATGAAATGGCAGTATCAGGATATCCAACATATTTTGTTGTAGATGGAAAAAACAAAAAAGTACTTTGTAGAGGACCGCTCCAAACGATAATATCTTTTTTAAAAAAAGAAAATTTAATGATCTAAGAATGATTTTCTCTTTTAAAAATTAATAAAGCGAAAAGCATAAAGATTGACTCAATCTTATTACCTTCACTTATGACGAATAAAAGCCTATTCCAATAACTACTTTAAGCCTTCAAATTATAACAGTAATAATATCATTATAAAATAAATGTATTAACCACAAAATTTTATCGACTTTCTTCCTACGTAGGCCTGTGAATCACAACAATTAGTTAAAATCACATAAACATAAAGAAGTGATTAAAACTTTTTATCACACAAAAATGGTTAAGGATATTTAGATTTTAAAGCATAAAAAAATTAAAACCAATATATTTTTACATCCCCTTTTTATTGAAATATCTCATGGATAGTAATTACAAAGCTGAAGAGATCATTAGTAAAAACAAGCAGTGCGGTTAAGATAAAATAAACGATTAATCAATGAATGGGTAAAAAATAAGGAGTTCAATTTCTAGTGCGTGATGAACGTGAGGAATACTTGGGGTTCCTACTAAAAAAGACAATGTTCACACTGGCCTATTAATAATAGTTCAGCGGAATCAATTTTATATTTTGGAATAGATGGAATAGAAATGTCTACAGGAATACATGCTGTTTTACCACAATTTCGACATTGAAAATGAGGATGAACATCATCATGTTGTAACAAGGAATAGCCTTTACCCTGAGCGTACCATTTTAATCCATCTTTTCCTACAAAAGAATGTACAAGACCTTCATCTTGCATACGTTCCAGAATGCGATAAACAGTGGTCTTGTTCATTTGGTGCTGAAGACGACTTACCAATTCTACAGCGGACAATGCATCATTAGTTTGCCCAAATAAATTGAGCAATACATGTACTGATTTTGTTTTTCTTACAATTCCCACTAAACAAATATAATACAACTATGTTGCAATAAGAAAAAATATTTTATATTTGCAACTGAGGTGCATTTATATAATATGGAGTCATGATACAAGTACAAAACGTTACGAAATTTTTCAAAGGTCATGCCGCAATTGATAACCTCACTTTAACGGTCAAAGAAGGAGAAATTTTAGGTCTTTTGGGAGCAAACGGAGCTGGAAAATCTACAACTATTAATATGTTGTTGGGTTTTCTTAAACCCGATTCAGGAATGGTGAAGATCAATAAAATTAATTCCTATGAAGAGGCGCAAGAAGTTCGAAAATTGATCGGTTATATTCCCGAAAATGTAAATCTTTATCCCTATTTGTTTGGGATTGAAAACTTAGACTATTTCTGTCGTTTGGCAGGTTTACGTTATTCAAAAACAGAATTACAAGATTTTCTTACCACATGTGGGTTGCAAAGCGAAACACACCGCAAAAAAATATCTGCTTATTCTAAAGGAATGCGACAAAAAGTAGGAATTGCCATTGCATATGCAAAAAAAGCAAAAGTTTATCTATTAGATGAACCCGCAAGCGGACTAGATCCTTTAGCAAGCAATGAACTTACTGAATTACTAAAAAAATTAGCTGACAATGGAGCTAGCATCCTTATGGCATCACACGATATTTTTCGGGTGAGAGAAGTTTGTCATCGTATTGGTATTCTAAAAAAAGGGACGTTGGTCAAGGAACTTCGAAGTGAAGAGGTCAGTGCACACGAATTAGAACAATTGTATTTGGACTATATGACCAACTAAGCAAAAACTATGTGGAAAATCATCAAAAACGAATGGCAATTTTATCTCCGTACTCCATGGTTGTTGGGGATTAGTGTGGGGTTTATTCTTGTTCTTTTATTGTCTTTATACTTAGGGAATCAACAAACTCAAGTTCAAACTGAGCATTATACTACAGCTCAAAAAGATATGCGAAAACAATGGGAGAGCCTCAAAGAGATGAATCCTCATGGAGCAGCTCACTTCGGAACCTATGTGT
The DNA here is from genome assembly GCA_965659665.1 of Flavobacteriaceae bacterium. GTDB lineage: Bacteria > Bacteroidota > Bacteroidia > Flavobacteriales > Flavobacteriaceae > CBFHWU01. The sequence continues at coordinate 177,458 of CBFHWU010000031.1, read as the reverse complement.
TCAAGCCTTCCAATTTGTTGAGTAGTTTAGATGAAGGGGTGAATAGCGTTACGGGCAATGTACTCCGAGTGGAAGGTCATGTACAAAATGAAATTGTGCATTCAGAAGCTTCTCAAATGCTGGCGATTTCTAAATTTGGAAAACTCAAAAGCTCATTGTTATTGCAATTCATTATTCCAGTTTTATTAATTTTTTTAGCCTTTAGCAGTATCAGCAACGAAAAAAATAGCGGAAGATTGAAGTTATTGGTGTTACAAGGAACAAGGCCATCTACACTAATTTTTTCAAAAACGATTTCGGTTTGGTTATATGGAGTTGGATTATTGTCATTAACCTTTTTGGTCTACACTTTGATCCATTTACAAAATTTGAATCAAGAAATTATAATCCGAGTTGCCTTTATTTTAATTTCGTATTGTTTCTATTATTTTATTATCTGTGGTTTAACGGTATTTTTTTCAGCCCGTTGGACAAATACCACGATAGCCCTCACTTCAATGGTCGGTATTTGGATAATCTGGACTATCTTTTTGCCTAATATACTGATGAGTACCGTTGAAAAATGGCATGAATTACCTAGTCGAAATGAATTTACAACGGCCATGAAAGTAGATCGATCCAAAGGAATAGATGGACATAACCCCTCTGACAAACGCAACAAAGCGTTGGAAAAAAAAGTACTTGATGAATATGGTGTTGATCATGTGTCGAAGCTACCGATCAATTTTGATGGTCTTCGCATGCAAGAGGACGAAGAATATGGCCATGTTGTATGGGATAAACATTTTGGGAACTTAAGAAAGGTGTTGACTAAGCAAAAACGAAGCTATCAATTGGGGGGCATAATTAATCCTTTTATTTCTCTGCAAAATGCAAGTATGGGATTTTCGGGCAATGATAATTTGCATCATCATGAATTTTTGGTGCAAGTAGAAAATTATCGAAGAATATTTATTAAAATGCTCAATGATGAACAAACTTTCGGAGGATCGAAAACAGGGGATTGGAGTTGGAAAGCCAGTAATATTTTTTTTAAATCAGTTCCCGATTTTGCGTACGAGCCCATAGCTTTGGGTTCAGTATTTTCTCATTACATCAACGATCTGTTGTTTCTGATAGGCTGGACTGTTTTGTGCATAGTACTATTGTTTTTTGGAGCGTATAAAATGCAGATGGTATGAGGGGGATAATGGTATTTCTTTATGAATGGAAGCACTTTTTGAGAAGTCCATTTAAGCTCATCGCCTTGTTACTTTTTGTAATTGCGGCTATTAATGGCTTGCATAATGGAAGTGCGTTGTACAAAAAACAAATCACAGAAATTCAAAAAATACAACAGAATGTAAAAGAGCAAAAGCAACAATTTTTTACTCGGTATGATGAAGGAAAATTAATTTCCGAAGACCGTCCTTGGATAGATCTGAGCACCCCATTTTGGGCCATTCGGAGCATTCCAACTTATCAAATCAAAGCACCCTCAACTGCCATCGTGTACAGTATTGGACAAGCCGAGCAGTACGGCTTTTACAAGCGAATAAGCTTTTGGGCGAGCCCTTATGATGCAGATATGGCTGAGGAAATTGCCAACCCCGAACGATTGCAAACAGGTACTTTGGATTTTGCTTTTGCCATGCTGTTTCTATTACCTCTGTTACTTTTGATATTGTTATTTAACCTGAAAAGTAAAGAGGCCGAGCAAGGCTTTTTGACTTTGATAGAAGTTCAAACTGCTTCAAAAAATAAATGGTTAATCTCCCGAATGGCCTTTTATTTAATGTTGTGTGCCTTGGTTTGTTTGGGCCTACTGTTGTATGGTGCAATGCTCACTAATGTTTTTGAAACAACTAGCGGAATTTTTGGTCAAATGATATTTTATTCCCTTTTGTATCTTGTTTTTTGGTCGGTTATTTACTTTTTTGTGCTCAAATATGGTAAAAGTATTTTGGGAAATACCTTACAAATGATAGGGATTTGGCTCTTATTGGCTTTTATCATTCCTGCCCTTGTACATCAAGGAGTGAGCATCGTAAAACCCACCAACTTAATGACCAATTTCATCGATACCGATAGAGAAAAAAGACAAGAACTCTTTGACCAACCCGACAGCATTTTTCAAGAAAAACTGAATGTCTTATTCCCTCCAATTGAACATAGTCCTGTTTTTAAAGACAAAACAAAAATTGATAGAGCAAGAAGTCAGTCGGCAATTGCTTTGGTCAATGAATTAAAAAAAGAAAGTATTCAGAGGATTGAAATGGAAAATAACGATAAAAATTCTTGGATAAAAAGTACATTTTGGTTCAATCCTGTAAGCTTTTTCCAAAATCGTTTTAACGCAATCTCAACAACCCATTACGAGAATTATGAAACCTATCGAAAGGATATTCAAGCCATGATTGACAAACGTATTGAAGTTTTGGTCTTGGATATATGGAATAACAAAAAAGTAAATAAAGAAGACTTTATAAAATACACTGAAATGTTATCGAAGGTTAAATGAAGTTACTCAATACTGATTTTTTGGGAGCCACAGCAAGCACAATGTGTATGATGCATTGCTTGGCAACACCATTTTTATTTATTGCAAAATCATGTACGACTGCTGCTTGTATCGATGCACCATATTGGTGGTATTGGATAGACTTTATATTTTTATCAATTTCATTTTTTGCAGTTTATAAAACAACAAAAACAAACAATTACCCTTCGATTAATTATGCCCTGTGGATTAGCTGGAGTGTATTGTTTTTTATCATCCTCAATGAATATTTGAAACTACTAACCATTCCTGAAATCACCATCTATTTTCCAGGAATTTCGCTTGTTATACTGCATCTCTATCAATTAAAATATTGTATGTGGAAATCCACTGATTACTGAATACCTTAAATAGATTATTTGACTGAAAATTAAAGACTACAAAATAAACATATAAACAACCTAGAAAAGGTAAACCTAAGGATGGATGATAATTAAAATAAGGGATGAAATTGTGTGCTATAAGTAGGGATTTGCAATACTAAATATACATATTTAAAATGGGCATGCGTCACAGACGCGCGCCAGTGGGGTTCGCTGAAGAAACAAATATTATACGATGTGTTTTCAAACAAAAACAAACTGTTACAATATCAAAGCGATAAATTAAACTATGAGATTAATTAACTTTTTGTGAGAAGGAACCGCACAAAAATCGCCTGTCCTCCCCTTTTGTAATTTCTTTACAAATGTTGATCCTTAAATTTCTTACATATTCTGCACCATACCCCTTAAAGGAACAACTTCAAAATATCAAAGACCTATCCAAGCTAATTCCTACACATGATCATGCAGGTAAATCAAAAAAATACACGTACAGGAAACCCCTCAATCCACTATGATAAGGCGTTAATAAACTATTAAAAAAATCAAGTAATACTTTTGAATGGAAGTGAATTTAATTAAAACGAGGATTAATATCGCTTATATTTGCACACTTATGCAGCTCAACTATCGATGAGCTAATAAACTCTAATGAAAGAACAAACTGAACACGAAGAAAAACTCAATACCCAAACACACGCATTGGGAGTAGTTATAGGGTTCATTGCATTAGGGTTATTTTTATATTTTGATTCCTACCAATCAACTCAAAGCCTCATTAGTGTTGTGGTCTATGCAATATCCTTTATTGTATTATTTGGTTCTTCTACCCTTTACCACCATGAAAAAAATCCAAAGAGAAAAAAAAACTTACGAATTGCAGATCATATCAGCATTTACTTTCTCATTGCAGGTACTTACACCCCTGTTCTAGTGATTACTTTAAACGAAAGCCTTGGAACAACACTATTGTATATTGTTTGGGGAATTGCTCTTTTTGGCGTTATGTTAAAATTGTTCTTTACTGGCAAATTTGAAGTATTTTCAACCCTTCTCTACTTGGCTATGGGTTGGCTTATTGTTTTTGATATTTCCAACCTTTCCGATGCCATAGGAAACGGAATTTATTTTCTTGTGGCTGGTGGAATAGCCTACACTTTAGGGATTATACTTTATATCCTAGATCAAATTCCCTATAACCATGTCATTTGGCATATTTTTGTCCTTGCCGGTGCCCTATTTCACTTTTGGATGATTTACTTTTATGTCATTTAAAGCAACTTCTTAGCCGTTTGATGACCATCAAAATTTTATAAACACCTCTATTATGATCGTACGCGTTCTTTTGGAGTCATTTCTACACACATCAATATATATTGTTTTGATGAAAAGCTTTTTGAATTAAGCTCATCAACACATCATATCCCTTTCGATTTAAGTGCAACCCGTCTTGGAGAAAAAATGTAGAATCTACCTTGTTTTTATTGATCAGATGTTCAAAAAAATCAATTTGCTCCAGTTTAGGATTTGTTTGAGCTGCTTTTTTCATAAGATGATTAATTTTTTTGATGGTATCCATTGCTGTAAAACGTTCAAAAGATGGTTTGATCCCAATATTAAAAACAAGGGTGTCAGGAAATTTAGAATAAATGAGTTGTAAAAATTCATGGATTTTTTGTACTATTTTTTCAGCAGAATACCCTAAGGTCAAATCATTTCCTCCCAAATACAAAACAATTGTTTTGGGGGGTTCAACATCAAATAAAACTTCAAAATGTTCAATTAGTGAATGAATAAAGGCACCTCCAAATCCCAAGTTTAATACATGGAGATTTGGGAAATCTTGATCTAGATCCTTCCACAATCTTATGGTTGAACTTCCATAAAAAACAACCAGATCATTTGCATTCTTTTTTTCTTTTACGCTATGAATTAATAATTTAATTTCTTCTTCAAAATTATTTTTCTCATCTCTAAGTTGATGGACCCAAGTTTTGTAATCTTGGTTGATTTTTTGGATGACCTGTCGAAATTTTGGGTCTTTTGGGTCTGTTACTCCATAATCACTTAATCGGAAAGGAGGTTTAATTTCGCACTTATAGGTAGCATCGGAGGGAAGTTTGTCAAAATTAGTCATCACAAGAGGAACAATAAGAGGTTGCTCTTTCATGCTACAAGCCAGTTTAAAACTCCCTGACAAAAATTTTCCAGGGGAATTTTCAGAATCAAAAGAGGATCCCTCTGGACTTAAAATCAGCCCTGTGTGATTTTTTAAAACCTCGGTCGCTTGCGCATAAAAATTTTGGTTGATCGATTTGATAGTTGTCTCAGTGATTCCAGCAGGAATAAATTCCTTAGCATATACGCGTATATAGTTAAATCTGTCATAGTATGATTGATGATTCGTTTCTTCAGGCAATGAATATCGAGTCACTCTCACGCCTGGATTTTGGTAATAACGATGTAACAGACCACTGATAAAATGGCTGTCTAGAGTAATTTGAAACTGATCTGCAACCGTAAAAAAAGGGTGGTTACTCAAGTGATTATAGATAAAAATAGTCCCCTTTTCGTAAGGGAGGTACTCGGAACCTTTGATTTGGGTATTAATGGAAGAAAACGCTTTTTGTATTAGTTGTGCACATAAGATTCGAATTTCCTCAGAGCTAACATCTGCAGGAATATTCAACACTGAGTTGTACATGTTTTTTAACGCCGATAAAAAATATTCGTTTTTATTCATTAGTTATTTTACATATAATCAATAAATTTTAAAAAAATGTTTAATTCTTTTTTCAAATATAAGAAGTGAAATTAGATAAAAGTTAAAGGAAAAATACTAATCGTTAAAAAATAAAAAGTTTTATTTTTAAAGAATCAATCAATATTATTAACGATGAATAGATCAATTATAATGATTTTTATGGGGTGCATAATATCAAATGCTCAAAACTATGATTCAGATGCACCACTTAAACAATATGCAGGAAATACCATCATCACCACACAAGTTCGTGCTGAGAGAAATAAGGCGATTTTTCGCGGAACAGAAGCTGAACGGAATCGTGCTTTTGTTCTTGACAATTACACGGGAATTCAACCCTCAGTTTATCCTGGATTTCAAGGTGGATTTTGGCCATCAAAGAGGCCTAAAAAAATTAGAAAAATTCATTTTGAAACTGATCAATTGGACGAATTGGTCAATTGGGGGATCCGCAACAACTTTCATATTCTGCATCATTGTCTATTTTTCCCCAACAAATATTTTCCCCAATGGTTTTGGAGTACCAATTACTCCAATAAAGAATTAAATACCTTGCTGGTTGACTATATTACAAAAGTTCTCAATGCCAACGATAATAGAAATAAAATAGATGCTTTTAATGTAATCAATGAAATATTTGCGATGGGTAAAGAGGGTAATTATCGTCAAGACGGAAATCTCGAAGAAGATTGTAAGTGGATGAAAATGGGTTTTGAAGAAGACCAATCTGGACTTACTGGTGCATCCAAAGTCAATGAAACACACCCGGTTTTTGTCAGAAAAGTATTTGAAACCGCTTCAAAACTGACCGATTCAAAACTAGAAATACGCGACTTTAACGTCGCTTTTGGGGGACGAAAGGCGGATGGTTTGTACCAATTGGTAAAGCATTTAATTCGTTCGGGCGTACGTGTCGATGCTGTTGGTTTTCAGTGTCATTTGAATGTAGACATCCATTATAATTATGACAATTTATACACCAATATCAAACGTTTTGTCGATTTAGGAGTTGAAGTCTACATCACTGAATTGGATGTTGGACTTAACTTGTGGAGAAAAGGAGAAAAACGAAAAGTGAGTGACGTGATCCATTCACAAGATGATTGGGAAGAGTTTTTCGAAAAACAAAATCAAGTGTATTATCAACTTGTAAAAACAGCACAGAAAGCGGGAGTTTCTCTCATCAGTGACTGGGGATTTAGAGATGATATTCCTTATGGAAATTGGAGAAAAGACCAAAAAGCATGGATGTTAAATAAAGATTATTCAAAAAAAGGAGCTTATTATTCGGTTCTGAAAGCTCTTTATGAAACCCGATAAAACTTAATCAAAAATAGCGTCAAATACTTTGATGCTGTTGTTTCCTTGCTTCAGATTTTCAAAAGGACCTACAGTGGGCGATTCGCTCCGATTTTTATACAAAAAATCATCGTTAATAACGATGGGGGAACCGTCGTTGTTTTCAAAAGTAGCTTCCGATTGAAAAGCTGCACCAAGTAATTCCGAAGTGACCAATGCTGTAGGGAGTGTTTTGAAGCGATCATCCATAGTAATGTTGAGATAATAACTTGATCCTACTTTTTCAATACTTGGGCTTGGGTCATGGTTATTAACGACTATTTTATTGATCTCACGATCAAAAGGAAGTGCTTTGTTGTAATACATATTAGCATCGATATAGACAGGGAGTTTATGCGCCTCAAAATCTTTAGGCGTTCTCCCCATATACCATTCATCTTCAGCCAACGGATGCTGGTTATAAGCATTTAAACCCGTAAAAATATTGTCTTTGTCGGGAGTTGTATTCGACAGAAAAATATTGTTGTAAAATCGATCATCCCCAAGTAATATGGTCATTAACCCTGCTACGCTTGTGGAGTGAGGAAAATGGTAAGGGGTAAATCGGTGGGGAGCTAATCGCATAAAAATATTTCCAGCAAATAGATTATGGGCAAATGCAGTTCCTTGTGATACATTTAAAATCGATATTCCAGAAAGCATAATGTTGTTGTCGATTATCATGGGACCGTGATTAACCTCTATAAAACAATCATGCACCAAATTATTATACAAGATATTTCCTTTCACGCGAGTTCCTTGTGATTGCCAGTCCAACCAAATCCCTCTATAGTTATCGTGAATCAAATTTCCTTCGATTCGAGTGTCTATGGCAGCGTGGAGTTTAATTCCTCCCGTTTCGTAACCAAAAAATTGTTTCTTAGTATGGATATTATAGATATGATTCCCGTAGATTTCACTAAAAACCCCTCCGAGGTGTCCACAGATACCCGTTTGCTCACAATCCTTAATCACATTATTTCTAATGATATGAGACCCAATTGTTTCTTTGGACCATCCTTGTTGTAGAGCTTTAAAAATAACATCTCTTTCTCTTTGCGTACCGTGTTTTACTTTCAAATTGGTCCATTCATTATGTCCTGTACTTCTATCTTTTCCAATGCTTATTCCTGTACATTTTGAATCTGAGATCAAATTATTTTCAATAATCCATCCTTTACTCCAATGTGGGCCGATAAGTCCTTGTTGCTCGGCAGTAGGAGGGGCCCATTGAGTAGCTGCGTGACTCATCTTAAACCCTCGTACAGTAATGTAATTTACCCCGGTTTTTTTTGGAAAAAATACCACAGGTCTTACATTAATTTCTACCAGTTCCTTATTCGGATTAAACCCTTTAAAATTCGCGTAAATAATTGTCGTTTTTGCGTTCGATTCGCAATACCATTTGTACTTTGATCCCTCTTGATCAACAGCACGTTCCAAAGGGTTTTCCATAATCACTTCTTCTAATGTGTTTATCTCATAAAGTGCTTGACCGTTAAGATAAACCTCTCCTAGGTGGTGATCTCGGCCATAGGTATTCATTAGCCAATCACCCTTTAAAATTTCTTGGTAAGGGTTAAAGTCACCAAACCACTCATTAGTTAGGGTAACTTTCCATACATTTCCTTTATACTTTTTCCAACCTTTTATCACTTCTGACCCTTTGATCCAAACTTCTTCCCCTTCAGCTGCTTGATACACTATGCGTTGATGATCATTTAACCCTCCATTTTCTGGACTTACCCATTCCCGGTATGTTCCTTGATGTACTGTTATTGTAGCACCAGGAAGAGCGATTTTAGCTGCTTTTGATATCGTTCTAAAAGGAGCTTCTATCGTACCCGAATGTGTGTCATCTCCATGGATAGCAACGTGGTATTGCTGGGCATTCGAAATAAAAAAACAAGCTAAAAATAGAGGGGGAAAAATTAGTAGTTTCATAGATAAATTTTTTAGTACCCTTATTCGTTCAATTATTTCGTAATAAAGACCATTTGAAATTTTATTTTCTATTTTGCTTTGACAAACAAAAAGTTATCATTCGTTTAAGGGTTTGAATATTTAAACTGGATTTCAATAGGAACACCATATAAGGATTCTAGTTCTTTATTGTTTTTTTTTAAAAAAGTAGTTTCAGGAGGCAAACTGATGGTGTTCCAAAAATCGGAATCATATCGAATTTTGTGAATTGTCATATCGATATCTTCTTCTGTACCAAAGGAACTAAACTTACTCCTAATTTCTTCAACACCTAAAACAAAAGCTTCATGCCGATAGGCTATTGGGATAAAATTAGGCACCGGTTTACCAGTACTTTTTAATGTTTGCTTTAACGCATATGAAAGCTTGTCTGATCCCTTCCATTCCCGAAAATGATAACTTAAATAAAGTTTTCCAGCACTGTTTTTTTTATAAATATAAGTGGACTCAAGAAGGTTACCTATGTCAGGATTTATTGAAGACTCGATTTTGTATATGCGGTATGAGTCTAGGCCGATATACAAAGTAAGACGATCGGAATTTTTATTTGTTCCTTCCACCACAATAATATCCTCATCATCGTAATTTGAGGCTTCCTTCTTTTTCCATTGGTAGGATTTAAAAGCTATGCCTTTGCGCAAAGGGTTATTGTAACTCATATACTTAACCGCATGGATTTTTTGTTGATTTTTAATATACCTGTAATCCGCTGATCTTCGCTCATGTTTAATATTATAGTTCAAAATATAAGAGGATGGACCTCGATCGAGAACCTCCAGATAATGTTCAATATAAAAACGGCACACATCTTCCTCCACCGACCAACGCCTGTAAAGCATACTCAATTGATGATTTTTGCTTAAAGTATTATCTTTCAAACGCTTGAGCGCATTTTTAACATAAAAAATAGGCGCGGATACAACCACTTCAGATAATACTGTTTGTTTTTCTTCTAAAACAACTTTTTTATCCTCTTTTGTGATAAAATCCTGAATATTAATTTTGAGAGTAGAAAACCCTATTGAAGAAATTTCAAGTGTATCTTGTAATTCTTGTGGAGTTACTAACAAATAAAATGACCCTTCTGCTGTTGTCGTAGTTCCAATGTTTTTTTTAATTATTCCAACCGCAGCATAAGGAATTTCGGTACCGAATTCATCAAAGACAGCGCCTTCAATGATGATTTTTTTTTGAGAAAATAAAATAACACTCCATAAGGAAAAAATTATGCTTAAATGTAAATGGTAATGTTTCATCAATCTTATTTTTCTCCCACCAAACATATTTTACTGTCCTTTTTAATCCTAATCGTATCCTTCATTTTGTGGGTAGTTTGGATCCATCAAGTTAAGTTGGTCTTGTGGAATTGGAAAGTTCACATAATGAGGCTTCATTGAAGTACGCGCTTCATTTTTATAGTTATCATCTCCTGCATACTGTACAATGCGATCGTACAGTACACCCATGCGTTTGAGTGTGAACCAACGTTGGCCCTCGAAAGCTAATTCACGAGCTCTTTCTTCAAGAATCGTATCTTGGTCTAAGTAATTCAAAGGGGCAACACCCGCACGTGTTCGTATAGCATTTAAATAAAATAAGGCACTAGAATCGGAACTTCCGTTTATACGCATATTTGCCTCGGCTGCTATGAGATAGGTTTCAGCGAGTCGATAAATAATAAAGTTAGCCTGGGTAACTCCAATTTCAGGGTCCCAATCAGAATTGTTCTCAGGTGTAAATTTAAGACATGAAGGGTGGATACGTTGATACCAATTATTTGTAAAGGGTGCTGGGGTAGTAATAGGGTCACCAAGGCTTTTACCCGATGGTAAATTCGCCGCATCGTTATAATAATATTGTGTTCTAAAATAAGTATTTTGAATTCTTAAATCATTTTCCTCAAATAATTCCAAAAGGTATTGATTAGGAAAAATAAACCCGCTGCCTTTTCCGCCAAATTCACGTGAATATTTAGCTCCTCTTATAAGTCCGTAATTAGCGGTATAATTCCAATTGATAAGTGTTTTTATTCCTCCACCTGGCGTGGGGTTGCTAAACTGAACATTAAAAAGCGTTTCGCTGTGGTTGTTATATCCATCAAAAACATCTTGTGGATCATTGAGTAAACTAAAATATCCCGAAGTTATAACGCTTTCCGATAGATCAGCGGCTTTTTGCCAATCTTGTTGCCAAAGGGCAACTTTTGCGTGGATATGACGAGCAGTAGCTTGATTAATTCTACCTATAGAATTATTCCAGGGCAAAGTATTTTGGGCAAAAGTTAAATCTTCAGTAATTAAATCAAAAATTTCTTCCTCACTTGATTTATCTTTAACCTTTTCAAAAGCATTAGATGGCGAGGTAGGTTCTGTGGTTATGTAAATATTGTTAAACATTCTGAAGAGTGTAAAATAAGAATTGGCGCGTAAGGTTTTGGCTTCAGCAATTAAAACTTTCATGTCGTCTGTAAGATTGTCTGAGCTTTCAGCTCCCTTAATAATACCATTAGCTCTGTCGATTACTTTATAATAATGTTTCCAATAATTATGAACCAGTGTTCCTTGATAATCATAGGGAGAATGACCCCATCTAAGCCATGACCACAAACCAATTTGACCAGTTCTTACCACCGCAAGGTCTGACTTTGCAGGAAGGACAATTGTTCTTTGAGAATCTCCACTGTTGGAATTGTGTAAAGCTCGATTTACGGTATACAAACCTACAAGAGCAGCTTCAAGACCCTCCGGAGTAGTATAAACAAAATCGAGACTAACATCTGTCAAAGCCTCTTCTTCCAAGAAATCAGAACATCCAAATGGAATAATAAACATCAAAAAGAGAACTGCTATTTTGTTAATTTTAGGGTAGTATTTAATATTTTTCATCGTTCTAAAGTTCTAGTTTTAAACCAATTGTAACTTCTCGTCCATCAGGATATGACCCGGGGTTTACCTCTGGATTATAGGATTTGTAATCTGTTATCGTAAAAACATTAGTCCCTGATACAAATATTTTAAGACGATCTAAACTAAATTCATCCAATATTTTTTTCGGAAGATTATAGCTTAATTGTAATGTTCTGAGTCGAATGAAAGATGCGTCTTGGACAGCTAAAGCATATAAATACGAAGGAGTAGTCTCTCTGGGACGAGGATAATTATTAGAGGGATTTTCTGGGGTATAGTACCCTACTCGAATACCGTTTAGCTTTCCTTGAAGCGTCCCTCCACTACTATAATCTGCCAAATACGGATTGGACTTCATTGCGCCTTTGACGATATAAAAATCCGTTAAAAGTTCAAAATTATTTACCTTAAGCGAAGAAGTGATAGAACCAAACCAATCTGGATCTTTTTTAAATTTAACTCTATCATCATCAGTCAAAATTCCGTCCGGTACTCCGTCAGGTCCACTAATATCACGAACACGAACATCTCCTGGAGCAGCATCAGGCATATGAGAATTGACAATATCATCCGTTGATTGCCAAATTCCATCGAATTGGTATTGATAAATAACCTTAATAGGGCTACCAATGAATAAATTAGAAGCTACGTCATCAATAGGATTACCTTCGTCATCTAAATCTCCGTAAAGTGAGATAATTTCATTCTTATTGGAAGCATAATTTGCACTTAAATTCCAGCGTACATTTTTGGTTCGAAAAATGTCCGCAGAAAGCAATACTTCATACCCTTTATTACTCGTTTCTCCCGCGTTATAGGTAGTGGTCGTATAACCCGGACTGTTAACTTTTCGATTTACAAGTAAATCAGTGGTTTTGGTATCGTAAACTTCAAAAGTTCCCGTTAATATATTATTAAAAAAACCAAAATCAACCCCAACATTAAAAGTAGTTGAAGTTTCCCAGGTCAAATCGGGGTTATGTAGCCTAGAACCTGGTAAATATCCAACAGAAGTATCCCCATCAAAAGCATATAAAATTGGAGAAGCTAAACCTAAAGATTGGTAAGGATTAATGGCTTCATTTCCGATGGATCCATAACTTACCCTGAATTTCATTTGGTTAATCGCAGAAATGCTTTCCATAAAAGGTTCTTGGTGAATTTTCCAACCAAATGCTGCAGAAGGAAAAAATCCATACTTATTGTTTTGACTAAATACAGACGACCCATCCACTCTGGAGGTTAAAGTTAATAAATAACGATCTTTAAGATTGTAACGTAAACGTCCCATCATTCCTTGACGAGAGCGCTTATTGGCCTGTCTGTTAGGCTGGTCAATATTTTCGGCCCCTTCAATTCCATTAAATCCTAAAAAATCATTTTCAAACCCCGAGGCTGAAATCCCTGTATAATTGTATTCAGACTCATTTACAGAAAAAACGAATGTTGCATCCAAAAAATGATTCTCATTGAATCTTTTGTCAAATGTTACTATATTTTCTACCAAATATTCCTTAGTGACATAATCATTTAAAGATGCTTGTCCATTGTTAGAGGCCCCACCTTCATGAAGTCGAGTCAAATATTGCATATTATTGGCGTTTCTTCTTTTAATTGAAGAGTTTACTCTATACTTTAGGTGATCGGTAACTTGATAGTCAAAAATCAGATTCAAATCCAAGGTATTGGATTCCGTAAAATTGGTGCTCTCTCGCATGTTCCAAAGAGGGTTGTAGATATTGACATCATTAACCCCTAGTGGAAAACGAATAAGGCTTCCATCATCTTCAAAAGCTTTAGCTACTGGTGGCAAAACAATCCAATCTAAATTACCAGACTCTCTATTTTGCTTTCTAAATGTGAGTAGGGTATTGAGTTTTAGCTGCATTTGATCATTAATTTTTTGATCCAAATTTACACGTGCTGTGAGTTTATTAAAATCAGATCCTGGGATAAGTCCCTGCTGATCAAATACCCCAAAATTTGAGTACAATTTTGTTTGGTCGCTCCCTCCTCTTAAACTTAAATTGTGATTGGTTACTATCCCTTGTTGAATAACTAAATCTTCCCAGTTTACAAAGTTATTAGACTGAATTACGTTGAGTTGCAAATCAGTAAATATGAAGTCATCATAAAGGTATTCATCATTATTATCGGTTCGATAAGCTTCTCGGCGCAACTGTACCCATTCTGATGGGCTATACAAATCAAAGTTTCTGTATAAATTTTCGACCGAGTAATACCCGTTGTAAGAGACTTTTACAGGACCTACAAGTCCCTTTTTGGTATTGACCAAAATAACTCCGTTGGAAGCTCGCGCACCATATATTGCTTGTGATGCCGCATCCTTAAGTACCTCAATGGATTCTATTTCGTCAGGGCTAATATCATCTATGTTAGTGGTTGGAACTCCATCTAACACAAATAATGGGCTGTTACCTCCATTTATAGAATTAGATCCGCGAATGATAATACTGGATGAACCTCCAGGGCGGTTAGAGTTTTGAGAAATTTGAACCCCAGCAGCTTTACCTCTCAGTAGTTCTGAAATATCCGATGTAGGTTGTGTAACCGCCGCTTCAACATTAACTACTGCAACCGACCCAACAATATCACTCTTTTTCTGGGTTCCGTATCCAACAACAACCACCTCCTCTAAATTATCAACATTGGCCTGAAGCATGACATTTAATTCCAATTGATCTCCAACAACCACCTCTTTGGAAAGCAAGCCTACAAAGGAAAAAATCAGCGTATCATCGACTTGAATATTATTAAGCTCATATTTCCCATCAAAATCTGTAATCGTGCCTCTTGACATATCTTTTACTTGCACATTAGCTCCAGGAATTGGATCTCCAAACTCATCTGAAACTACCCCTACTACCGTTTGTTGACTCCACAAAGTACTTGAAATCAACAAGGATATTAGAACAATGTTGAATCGCTTGGATATTGACAAAGGACGGGAGAATGGATTATGGTTGTTCATATAAAGCATTTAATCAGACTTAAAGGTTGCATAATATGAACCTAAATTTGTTAGTATATTATTTTCTGTTATTAGTTCGGCACTGGACAGTTTCTCATAATTTTGATTGTCAGTACTTGTGTCAAACCAAGCATATCGGTGTACAAATTCTAACTCTTGAATTTTAGGAAGTAAGTTTTGCATATAAGCTAAAACATCCTCTTGCGAATATTTATTTGGTACAGAGGACGAAGCCCCTGAATCACGTAAAGCAAATTCTGTAATCCAAATAGGTCTTTGAAATTTTTCATATGTTTCATTGAGTAGGTTGATAAAACGATCTACATTCGATCGGTCATAAATATGTATGGCTACAAAATCAACACGTAAGTTGTTTTCAATGGCTTTATCCATGAATTCATTCATCCAATCCTTGTTGGGAGAAGTAGTTACAGGACTTCCCAGAGGAACTCCCACAGACTCCAGTTGAGGCCAAAGAGCGATTGCCTCATCCACTGTCATATTGGCTTGTGATTCTAAATCGGGTTCATTGAATCCTAGGAGATATTTAATCTCTTCGTTTTCAGCTAATTCTTTCAAGTAGTTGATATTTTCTGTAGTGACATGTTTTTCATCCCATAACATTGGAACAAACTCAACTCCCTCAGGGTAATTATTACGAAGTTCCCAATTCCATGAATAATGCCACTCGGGGCTTAGTAGCTCAAACTTGGTATCCCAAGTGGATGCGTATCTATTAGAAAAAGCCACTCCTTTCTTCCCTACCACGTTAAATGTTGATCCAGGACTTAAGTTGAGTTCAATGGGGTCTTCATTGTTATTGACATCTGAATCACAGGAAACAAACAAAAAAATCAAAATTATTACTCTATGCATGTTCACAAATTATTAATTGGTATTTATTTTTTGGTTTTTAGTGCAGGAATTAGATTTTATCGAAAAATCGAGAGTTGATATGTTTGACAAAAAAATGGTGGTCGTTATTTTTACATCTTTACGTAATTTACCATTTTGTCCACTTCAAATCCACAGGTTAAGATTGAAAAATTTTGATCAATTTTTTCTCATTGACTTGTATTTATTTTTTGACATAACGGCGTTTTTTGAATCTCGATTTATCTCGTTTTATGTGCTAGATCGTCAAAATTAAACCCCATAAAATCAAATTAAATAAAACATTGCTTTACTAGTGATTCTATGGGGTATTTAATAACTATTGTTGTTTTCGTTATCTGACAATTTTTGCTGTCACGGTGGTCGTGTCAGTATCTAACTTGACAATATAAATTCCCTTTTCTAAGTTATCCAAAGAAAAAGTGGCATCGGGCGAGAAGTTGTTAACTGATATAACTGATCTACCTGTGATGTCGTAAACTGTAACTTGACTTCCTTTTATATTGGTGTGGTCAGCATATACTTTTAGATGATTGTTTTGATCCACTAAAAAATTCACATTCAATTTGTTATCAAGATCATCTAACGATAACGCCGATTGATAGGTTAACGAAACAGTATCGACATACATGTTTTTATTAAGTTTAGTCCCATCGCCAGCAGATCCGTTTTTGAACCACTGGAGTTTAATCGTGCTTGTGGTGGTGTTGGTCCAAGTACCTGTTTGCTGAACCCAAGTATGAATTGCAGTGGGCTCAGAAATCACTAACTCAACGTCGTTAACGTATGTTTGATCAGGTTGTAAAATTTTTATAGTAAATTTTGGATCTGAATATTGACCCGCTCCATTATCGTAAGTAGGAAGACCATTACTCCATTTTGTCCAAAAAGAAAAATTATAAACTCCTGGGGGTATGTCGTTGATTACTTGACTTACAATAGCATCTCCATTGATATATGATTTCCACATTCTATCTTCTGTATGGCAAGAACCATTAGATGCACTTGTTGGTGCGTAATTAAAATTTACTTGTTGAGTCCAACCACCACATGGACTACATCCGGTTCCAGAGCCAGAATAAGTACTTCCGTTATTAACTTCTCCATTAACCATAAATTCTTGCCCGATTGTTTGTGAATAAGAATAAATTGTACCAAAAAAAATTAACAAGGCACTTAAAAATTGTAGTTGTATTTTCATATTTAAGCTTTAACGTTTACTAAACAAATTTATTTTTTATTAAAAATTAAAGCTATAATATTTTAAGCAATTATTATAAATCATGGTGCATAATAATGATCTTATAAGATGTACCTCTCAAAACTCTAAAATTAATAAAAAGATAAAAAGTATATCTTTACACGTGTTTGTTCATAAGGTTCTCAAAGTGAGTATTCAGGCGCTATTTTTTAATTTTATTGAACTTTAAATCATGTTCTATATTTTCGATTGTAGCCTTATTAAAAACCAAAATTATCATTAGTATTATTGCATAAATTTTAATCAAAATGTTTAAACGTCAAACTTCATTAAGAATACGAAAAGCTCATCGTTTTTTAGGGCTTTTTACAGGGATTCAGTTTTTGTTTTGGACAATTAGCGGAATATACTTTAGTTGGACAAATATTGATGATATTCATGGAAACTCCTATAAAAATAAGAGTTATGAGAAATCTTCCTTCTCAAATTTAAAAAGTCCATCGGAGCTACAATTAAAAGACGCTGTATCATCTATAGAACTTAGAACTATAAATAATGAACCTTATTATTGGGTCAATAACCGTCAACTATTTAACGCAAGAACAGGAGTGTACAAAGACGGAATTTCAAAAAAAGAGGCAATTTCCATTGCAGAAAAACGAATGCAACCTGATTTAATAATTCTTGATGCTTCGCTTATTACCAAAGCTGGCTCCCATCATGAGTATCGAAAAAAATTATTACCCGCTTATGTAGTATCTTTTAAACATCATCAACATTTAAAAGCTTATGTTTCAGTCGCTGATGGTAAATTTCAAACTGTTAGACACAGAAGTTGGCGCTGGTTTGATTTTTTATGGATGACCCATACCATGGACTATCAAGGGCGCGATAATTTTAACACCTTGATTCTTAGGGCATTTTCCTTATTGGGATTGTTAACCGTGTTGAGTGGATTTGTTTTGTGGATGACCACAAAACCATTGGGAAGAAAAAAATGAATAAACACCACATATCATGAATGTTTTTATTAAAAAACACATCCTATTCGTCTTTTTGTTCTCAACTGCTCTTGTAGCACAAGAGCGCAAAACCCTATCCGCTATACCACGAACTATAGCGCCTCAAATAGATGGAATTATTTCTCAAGGGGAATGGTCGATGAGTACTCCAGCAACCAATTTTAGCTTGTGGATTCCAAATACCGAAAACGGCAAAAAACCTCTTCCGGGATATGAAACAATTGTAGGATTGGAGTACGATAATGATGCGGTTTATATTGTGGGAATATTAAAAGATCCTGACCCAACCGCTATACCAAGACAAATTTCTGAAAGAGATGATATTTGGGAGGTAAACGCAGAAACTTTTTTTGTATCCATCAATACTTATGACGATCATACGAACTATCAAAGTTTTCAAGTAACAAGCGCAGGCACTATTGGCGATAAATATTCTTCTGGTAGATCAACAAACGAGGATAAAAATTTTGATACTGTTTTTGAAGCAAAAGTTTCGATCAACGAAATAGGTTGGATAGTGGAGATGAAAATTCCGTTTAGCGCATTGCGTTTTCCAAAAAAAAATATTCAAGAGTGGGGCATAAATTTCGGTCGAAAAATAAAAAAGTTTAATGAAACGTTCACATGGAATTATGTGGATGTGAAAAACTCTAATTTCATGCAGTCGATGGGTCTGGTAAAGGGCTTAAAAAATATAAATCCCCCTACTCGATTATTTTTTTATCCCTATTTGCAAGTCGCACGAAATTTGCAAAATAATACTTCTCCTAACTCCTCCTACTCGGCGGGAATGGATGTAAAGTACGGCATAAACAATAGTTTCACCATTGATGCCACCTTAATTCCCGATTTTTCTCAAGTAACTTTTGATAACAAAGAATTAAATCTAAGTCCTTTTGAGCAACAGTTCGATGAAAATAGAGCCTTTTTTACAGAGGGAGCCTCCATGTTTAAAAAAGCTGATGACCGAGGATTTAATTCTGGTGCTTTTTTTTATAGCCGAAGGATAGGACAAGAAATCAATATCCATGACTCTGATGTATTAGCATTAGAAGGAAATGATTCTCTGTTGAGTTATGACCTAAAACCGAAACTAATCAATGCCTTAAAGCTCACGGGAACAACAAATAAAAATTTGAGTATTGGGTTTTTAAATGCCATTACAGACAAGGCTTATGCAACAATCGAAAATACAGCGCAACATAGCCTCCGAAAAGAACTTATTGCACCACTAACCCATTACAATGTCATTTCACTTTCACAACAAATCATCAATAATTATTCTTTTTTAAGTCTTATCAATACTCATGTTAATAGGACTTCGGGCTGGAAAAACTCCAACAATATTGCCGCAGTGTTGGACATCACAACAAAAAATCAACAATATAAATTCAAATCTAGCTTCTATAAAAGTCATGTGCCACGTTTCAGCGCAAAAAGCGGGAGTCGTGGAACTCTTACCCTTAATGAACTAAAAGGTAACTTTAGATTTCAGTTTAAATGGCTGTTTGCTGATAATAATTATTACCAACAAGAGTTAGGTTATTATAACCAAATTAATAATCAAGTTTTTTCTAGTCGAATTCGTTTTGAAAGTTTTAAACAAAATAGTTTCTTTAAAACTTACAGCAATTATTTGTACATGAGTTATCGCTCAAGGTTTGAACCTTTTGAACGTAAATCTTATGGATTTAGATTCGGAAATGATTTAATGACTCAAAATTTCTTCAAATATGAATTAGATTTCGATTACACTTCGACTTATAAAGATTTTGATGAGCCACGATCAGAAAACACGTTTATTATCGAGCCTGTAAGGTTTGAAGTGAAATTTGGTATAAACTCAGACGATCGCAGAAATTTGGTTTATGGAGTTGAAATTAGCAAAATCAATTATTATGATGAACCCTTCAACGAAAAACGTTATAGAAATCGATATGGTTTTAATGTTTCCCATCGTTTTTCGAATCGACTAAATATGAGTGTTAGCAATCGAATAATGGTAGATCATGATGACATTGGATATGTAGAAAAAATTGATGAAAATATTTTCTTTGGACGTCGATTGGTCAAATCTGTAGAAAACAATATCAATTTTCAATATAATTTTGATGCCGATAAATCCATTAAATTAAAATTTAGAAATTTTTGGAGTTCAGCCAACTATGATCCTATCTTGTTTTTACTTCAATCCGATGGAACTCGACAATTGACTTCCTTCGATTTGTTGGACGAAAACCCCAATACTCAATTTAATATCTGGAATCTTGACCTTGGGTTCGATTGGTGGTTTGCTCCAGGGAGTAAAATCACATTACTATACCGAAATCAAATTTTTAGTGACCGCCACCAAGTTGACTTAGATTACTTTCGAAGTGTTCAAGATTTATTTTCAGAGAATATCAACCATCAATTCTCGTTACGAATTAATTATTATTTAGATTATAATATCCTGAAAAAGAAAAATGGAAAAAAAAGAGTTTAAAGCATTTGTTGTAGAGGAACATATGGGAACTTTTAAAGGATCAATCCAATCAAAGATAATCTCGGACCTGCCCAAAGGAGAAGTATTGATTCATGTCCATTATTCGTCACTCAATTACAAAGATGCCCTCTCAGCAAAAGGAAATAAAGGGGTCACTAAAAATTATCCCCATACGCCAGGGATTGATGCTGCAGGAATAGTGGTATCTTCTGAAACCATTCGTTTTCGACCCCTTGACAAAGTGATAGTAACGGGATATGATTTGGGAATGAATACTCATGGAGGCTTTGGAGAATACATAAGAGTCCCTGAGCAATGGGTAGTGGAATTACCACCACAATTGTCACTAAAGGAGGCTATGGTGTTTGGAACCGCAGGGTTTACGGCTGCACTTTCAGTTCAGAAACTCCTCCAATATATAACCCCTGAGGATGGACCTATTGCGGTGTCGGGTGCTACTGGTGGTGTAGGGTCTTTGAGTATTTTAATTTTGAAAAAACTGAACTTTAACATTACAGCAATTACTAGCAAAGAAAAAGAGTATGATTATTTAAAGCAACTTGGAGCCGATAACGTCATCTTTAGAAAAGATGTTGAAGCACTTGGGCAACAACCGCTTCTAAAGCCTATTTTTGCAGGTGCCGTGGACTCGGTAGGCGGAATGATCCTTCAAAATATCATTAAATCTACACAACCAACCGGCATCGTAACTTGTTGTGGCAACGCAGCTGGTTCAAACTTAAATTTGAGCGTGTATCCTTTTATATTACGAGGAATAACATTAACAGGTATCGACTCTCAACATCATCCAATTAAAGACAGAAGAAATGTGTGGGATTTATTATCAAATAATTGGAAACCAGAGGAAATGTCATTTGCTTTAAATGAGATTTATTTATCCCAATTAAATGACAAAATTAAATTGATGTTAGATGGGGCTTTAACAGGAAGAACTGTAGTAAGTTTAAGGGCTTAATTCACAAAAAGTTTTATTATCGTGGACCTCCATTTCAGCTCAATAAGCTTATCAGCACTTTACTTATTTATTGCATGATCGAATAAATCACATTTCTCTCAAAAAACACCTTTTTTTCAAAACGTTTTTTTAGCATCATTTTATTTTCAATGGCCAAGCTTTTGATTTTTTCAAAGTTACAATCTTCAGATAAAATCATGATGATTTCAGCATGTGCAACATGGCTTGAAAGCTGTAAAAATAATTTTTTAAAATACTCAAAATTTTGACCACAAAACCAAGCTTTTTCTTTATCACTTTTGGGTTCTTTTGGATAGTAAGGCGGATTAATTATAATGAAATCAAACTGAGGCTGTTCAATAGCATCAAAAAGATCAGAATGTATAATATTGAGTTTTAAATTATTTTTTTGGGCAGCTGTATACAAACAAGAGATCGCTACTGGATTAATATCAGAAGCTGTAACCTTTGCTCCTTTTGAAGCTGCACTCAAAGCAATAATTCCTGTTCCGCAACCAAGTTCTAATAAAGTTCGGTTTTTAATTTCTAAGGTTTTTAAAAACTCAAGTAATATCTTGGTACTAAGCGTAAAATGCGGAGGAAAAACTTCTGGATGGACATCAACTACTATTCCTTCATAGCTATACTTTCGTGGTTTTTGGTAATAATACCCAAAGGCTATTTTTAACAAGGGCTGAGCTAATCTTTTTATCGCTGTTCTCATATTTATTCCGAATAAAACCCTTGTGTTTCTGGCTGACGATATTTCCAAATCTTGTGAAGCGCTTTTATTTCGTAAGGGTAACGATAAAAATTATATTTAAATCGATATCCTGCAAGAAGTTGAAGTATCTTTTTTTTATAGCCTTTAATTCTAAAATCCGAAACTGTAGGATAATAACCATTAAGCACTGTTTCAAAGTTTTTAATCGTATCGATCATATAGGGTTTTAGCCAAGGAGTTAAGGGATTTTTTCTTAAATCAAAGTTTTCCCAGCTCGGTGCAATCCAATCCTCTAGCGTATTTGGAAAAGAAAAACCAGCATCAATAATTTGTTGATACAAATCAGATCCCACTGTAGGAACAGGGCTGTATAAATAAATGATGATTTCGGCATCTGGATTAATAGATTTTATTTTTTTTATAAAATCGATATCCCAAAGAATTTGTTCATAAACCTTGGCTTCTGTTTCTGCTGGTAACCCCAAAACAAAAGATAATTCAGGGATGATATCGGCATGTTTCATTCTCAACACAAAATCTTCAATCATTTTACCCGTTTGAGTACCGCCCTTATTCATTTGCTTTAACACTTCATCATTGCCCGTTTCGGCACCCAAAAAAATCATCTTACAACCAGCTTGTCGCATAAGTAATAAATCTTCATCAGCGTATTTGTTCAGGGTATCGATTCGTCCCTCACCCCACCAATGTATATTATCGTAGAGTACTAAACGAGAAAATTCCAACACTCTTTTTTTTGAGGTGAAAAAATTATTGTCATGAAATTCAATGGCATCGATCTGATATTCGGTTTTAAAATAGTGGATGTCACGATAAATATTTTGAGCTGATTTAGCTCTCCATTTGGCATTAAAAATGGGAACTATTGCACAAAATGAACATGAAAAAGGACAACCCATACTCGAATGATAGGCAAAAGTTTTTTGGCCCATAAAGGTTTTGGCTAAATAATTTTTTAACGAATAAAATTGGTTTAAATAATGATAAGGCAAATGAGGTAACGTATCTTGATCTAAAAGAGGTTCCTTCGCTGTTTTAACAATGCGTTGATCTTTTGATGTATAGATAAGGTTTTTGATGTCTTTCAAAGGAGTTTGACTCTCTCCCTCCAAAACTTGTAATAATTGTGGAAAGGTGTTGTCACCTGGGCCATTGACGATATAATCCACATATCCTGCCTCGAGACATACTTGATATTGGTTGGAAGCAAAATATCCACCCCAAATGGAAATAACTTCTGGATAAATGGATTTAATTTTTTTGGTGAATGGAATCGCTTGTTTGAGTTGTGGTCCGGGCATCACGGTACTACAAAAATATTTGAATGCCCCTGTTTCAAAATAGGATAAAATGGATTGCCAAGGGTTTTTTTCTAAATTACCATCAACAAAAACGTACTCATACGTTCCATGAATCGACGCTCCTACTTGTAATATGGTATTGGGAATTCGGTGCTTTCCGTGAGCACTTCTGGGGTTGAATATTAAAACTTTATGTTTTTTCATTTGATTAAAAAGCAAAACAGAAACTGCTATAAAAAGTAAATAACTTCACATTGGTTTTTAACTCATTTCTTTTTTTTTGTTTGGCATACGATAAAAAAGCTTCTAAATAAGGATACACCAAAAATTCGGTAAAAGCATACCTTAATTTTGATTTGGGGTAATAGTAAGCCATCTGATCGATGTTTCTTTTGATATGATCCAAAGGCATATTAATAGGACTGCTACTGATAAAGTTCTGAGCAAAATTAGCCTCGAGAGTCTGGATTCTGACCTCACACATTTTACAATATATATTACAAACATTATTAATTCCGAGGATAATCCATTCGGAAGCAACTAAATAATTACTCGCAAAAAAGTGCATATTATTTTTTTTTAAGTTGTAAATCATACCTTACATAAAATTGGCTTTTTTATACATCCACAACAATACCCATTGAACAATACAAATACTAGAAATTACCCCTATAATTTGGTACTCTTCAATAAAAATTACCAATAGTACTATGTTTAATATGGCACCTATGAGATTAATATACACCACTTTTGTTTCGAAATGGGCTTTATACAGTTCCATAACATCAAGCGAATACAAAAAACAAGGAATTGTTGACAATCCTCCCAAAAAATAATAAGTGTAATGTAGATTTAGATTTAAAAAGTAATTCAAAATAACCCAAATGAAAAAAGTTCCTAAACTTATCAGAGGAATTGAAATTAAACTTAATTTTAGTTTTAATTGTTGCATTTTAAGATGAGGCAATCTGTAAACATGCTTCGTAAAAGGCATGATGATCAATGTAGGAAGTGCTTGAAGAATCAAAAAAGATGACATAAACATTTGATATTCAGAAAGAGTAGTATGTGAAAAATAAAAATCTACAACATAGACATCGATTTTTGACACCAACCAACCACTGAATCCAATACAAAAAAACAAAAATCCCCCTTTAAACTCATCTGTAGAAAGTTGAAAAGTAAAAGGTTTGTTCCATAATTGAAGTTTCCAAAACAGCCACACTATTTTTAAACAGTATGTCCAACAATACAAAATCAAAAAGGTCTTTAAATCAAATGCTTCGACATATAAAATTCCCCCTAAAAGAATTAAGAGTCCCAAAAACTCAGCAGCCAATTGCATTTCAAATTGCTGAAAAAAAATGACCAGACTATCTAAGGAACGATAACAATGTAAAAGAATAATCAACAATATGGCATAAAAGGCAATTGTTGTAGGAAAAAACAAAAAAAGAATTAAACATGTCACCAATAAAAAGCTTCTTGAGAGGAAGTTCGAATAAAAAAAATGCATCATGTGATGGGGTGTTTTACTATATTTTCTAAGCAAATAATCTTTATTTCCCCAATTCAAAATCAAAGAAAAGAAAAACACCCATATCATCACATTAATCAGTGCGCCCCAAGACTCTTTTCCAAAATATTTTATTCCAAAGAATAAAACCGAAAAATTAACCAAAGGTCCAAAAAAACCACGCAACGTATTGATCCCTATAAGTTTAATTTTATGCATAATACAGGGTTAAATAACGATCAACGGTACTTTTAATCGAGTGAAAAAGAATTCTTTTTTTTTCTGTTAAAGGTTTCTTTAAAAACCTATCACATCCGCATACCAACTCTTGTTGAGTCTTACCTACAGCCCAATATTGATCGCTGTGCGCTATACCCACATCATAAGATACAATACACATTCCTGCGTATAAAGCTTCAGAAAACACATAACCAAAAGATTCGTAGGAACTGGTATGTAAAAGAATAGAGGAGCGAGTCATTTTATCTAGTACTTTAGCTCTTGAACACCCCCCTAAAAGAGCTACATTATTTTCTAAATTCAAATCATTCAGTCTATTTTTGATCGGTTGATACTGATCTCCTTCCCCAATAATTTCAACTTTTAAACGAGGGTATACTTTTACTAATTGATAAATAATCATCAAAAAATCAAAATAATTTTTAATGCGATTAAGTGATCCTACACCTAAAATATCTATCTCGTTTTTTTGTATTTCAGGAAAAGACACTTGATTGATTCCCCAGGGAATAATTTGAGATTTTATTTGATGATGACGCAACAAATCCGATTGGTGGTGGTTGGATAGGCTGATAAAAGAAGTTTGAGGATAATGCTTCACTCGATTTACGTATTTATTTTTTGGTAGTACATCCTGTCCCATAGCTGTAACAAGATGAGAGATCGTGTGTTTTTTCGAAAAAAAACTTCCAATTAGAGAGCATTCCCCTATCCAAAAACTGTGAATTATTGAAATAGGATGTTGGAGGTTAATTTTTTTAAGGGTTTGAAGGGCTTTCCACCACGTGTAGGGTTTCAAATACCTATTGTGACCATTTAATGGAATTACTTTGGCACCGTGCCAATAATAGGCCGTGTTTGTAAAAGGATACTGAAAAGAAATGATAGTTATCTGAGTGGCAGATAATTGTTGAATTATGGCTTTCAAATATACTTGAAGGGCTGGTATTAATGTCGAATTCCTTTCATTTTCGGCAAACCCAGGAGTTAAAAAAACGATATGTTTTAATGCGGTGTCCATTCAATAAATCAAATCATATTATGTTGTATTTCATTGTTTTTATTTGTTCTTACAGTGTTTTGTACTGGAACGATTCTTTTATTTATAAAAACACCACCAAGAAAAAGGACTCTCATGTTTTATCCATTTACTCAATATAGACTTACGAGGCTGATAAAGAATTTCGAAAGATTCAAGGTCATCAAAGGAATGATGATAATAAAAGTTCGTCATTGCTTCAAATCCTAAACTCTGATAATAGTTTTCAGTTCTTTTTTTTGCCTTGTCCAAGTCTTTTTTATCGTAAAAAGGACTATCTAAAATATGTATTTCTCCTTTGCATTTAAGCCAGGTTTTCAGTTTCGAAAATAATACTTTAAATGCTGGAAAGTACTGCACGCTAGCATTTAAAACAACCATATCAAACTGCTTTTCAAACTCAGAGATGCAGAACAAATCGCCATATACAAATTGAAGAGACTCCTTTTTAAAAAGTCGAGCAGCTTGTTCTAATTCCTCTTTTGAGATATCCAACCCTATAACTTTATGATTTCTAAGGGTACTAGTCATGGCGTTTGAAAACCATCCATTTCCGCATCCTACTTCAATTATATTTAGGGGCTCAATTTTAGATTTTATATATTTTAAAAAACGCTTGGTCGAAGGTTGTCGTAGTTTCCATTCTTTATGATGAGGGGATTTTGAGGTTATAAATGGTAAATTCAACACTTGCTTGTCCGAAAGAACACGTTCTTCTTTTTTTCTAACCTCAATATATAAACTAGAAAATTTGGGAACCTCTGCCGTAAGATAATGGACTCCATTAATGGTCCTTAAAATTTTCATAATCTTTTATATACTTTCATAGCTGTTTGGGCAAGAACTGATTTTGTTTTGAATTTTAAACTGGATTTCAAGTTTTTGTTTTCTCCTTTGAGTAACTCTTTATGAAAATGAACTTCATTTATGACATGCTTGACGGCATAATCATAAAACTTTCGATGATAAGTTCTCGTAAAGTCGATATCTCTGTCTGTAGAGGTTTCCCATTCAGGCTGAACGGTAATTTGATCCTCAATATCATTATACAAAGAAGTTCCTTTTATAGGATATGCAACAGTAATAGTAAAATGAGTAGGATTAGCATCTTTTAGATATGCTACTGTTTGATTAATATCTTCTTCATTTTCTCCAGGATATCCGACCATGATAAAAGTTCCTGTTTCTATCCCAATGGCATTGGTTTTTTGAATGGCAGTTTTGACGACATCCACATCCACACGCCTATCCATGGCATCTATAATTTTTTGTGAACCACTTTCAGCCCCTATCCAGATGCGATAACAACCTGCTTCTTTAAGTAATTGTAACACTTCATCATTGAGTCGCTCAGCTCGAGTGATACATTCAAAAGGAATGATCGCTTTTTGGATAATAACCTCACGATGAAATTCTTTTAGCCACTTGTGACTTACCGTAAACACATCATCTACAAACCAAATACTGTCAGGTTGATAAGTCTGTTTTATAGTTTTTAATTCCTTGGCCACCATCTCTGCTGGACGTCGTCGATAGCTTAATCCATACACTGCGGTACTACACCATTTGCAGGTATAAGGACACCCACGTTGGGTACTTACCGTCATGGAGCTCATTCCGTGATTATTTTTCCAAGTCTTTAAATATTTATCTATTGGAATAGCTGCTCTGTTGGGCATGGGAAGCTGGGAAAGATCTTTCATTTTAATACGAGCAGGTGTTTTTTTTAATTGCCTCTCCTCCATGAAAGCAATTCCATTTATATGATGAAAATCTTGTTGATTTTCAATAGAGTGATAGAGCTCTAAGGTTGTTTGTTCCCCTTCTCCGATAATGATAAAATCAGCCCCTGAACGTAAATAATTCTCACAGTTATACGACACATCAGGGCCCCCCAAAATAATTTTTGGAAATCCATATTCGGGATTTGTTTTGATAAGTTTGATTAATTTAAGGGCATTTATTTTGGTCATTAAATTGACATAAATTGCTATCGCTTTAGGTTGTTTCTTTTTAATGAATTCTAATTGCGCTTCAGCTGTCTCAAAAGTGGAATCAAAAACATGATTTTCGACGTGATGCTGATTCAAATAAGACGAGATATACAACAATCCTAAAGGGGGATAAGGCTTCATGATTCTTTGTTCTTTGCCGTCTTCAAACAAAAAATAAGTATGGGTTAATATCAAACTCATTTCTTTGTGATTTCAATTAAAAAATGATCGGCATATTGTGCCAAAAAGGAAAACCCCAAAAACTTTTCAACCGTATTCAAAAAAGGCAACAAATATGTATGAGTGAGGAAAGATTTCTCAAGGTATGAAGGAGGAATACTAATTCCGATCGGTTTGATGCGGTTCGTTACATAGTTTTTTTGGGTGAAGGAAATAATTTCTTTGGGAGTAAAGTACCAAGTAGAAACTTTAGTACCATTGACATTTACAAGCAGTTTTGTGTTTCTACTTCTTCTCGATGCTTTTTTAAAATTTCCTTTTAATGAATAGTAAACTTTTTCCCACAAGCAGGACTTTGACATCATGACCACCACTAATTTTCCTTTTGGTGAAAGTAAATTTAAAGCTGCTTCAAAAAAAGACTGAAGTTGGTGTTGGGTTAAACAATTAAGTCCTCCAAAATTGGAGAAAATGAGATCAAATTTTTGTTCAAAAAAAGTGTTGGAAAGTGCGTTGATGTCTTGCACCTTAAAAACGGCGTTAGATTTGGCTAATTTTGACCGAGCTACTTGAATCATCTCTTTAGAAATATCAGTAGCCAATACATGGTGACCATGATTTAAAAAATACATTGCATCCTCACCTGTACCACAATTCAGTTCCAGAATTGTCCATTTTTTTTTAGCAGGTAAGATAGAGTTCATGTAGTAGTGAACCCGATTTCGCTGAGCCCTTCCAATCTTAGAGAAAGTGAATTCTTCGTCATATTTCCGCGATGCAAAATCAAAATCACTTGGCATAAGAGTGTTCCATAAATTTTAATTGAATTTTAGTAACAAATGCACTTGGTGCATAATATGTAAAAAGAAAAAGTGTACGATATTTTTCAAAAGTTAGTGATAATGGTGCTCTAAAAAATTGTTTAACATAAGCTAAAGCTTGACTTTTCCGATATTCTTTGTGTACATATCGGTGTAATTTTTTATAAAACCTAGAATTAAATGTCCCTTTAAAAAGCATGGCTAAATCATCCGAGTCTGTCCAATTTGCTTTCAATTGTAAATCGTCTTTTACTTTATCATAAAATTTTGTTCCTGGCAAAGGGTAGGAAACCGAAACTCCCAAATTATCGGGGAGTAGTGATTTGATCATCATTATAGTTTTTGATATATCTTCTTTGGTTTCGTTCAAGTAGCCGAACTGAATAAAGAAAGCCACACGAATTTTTTTTTGTTTTAATAAACGAGTGGCTTCTGTAATTTGTTCAATTGTAGTCCCTTTATCCATTTGGTCTAAAATCTTTTGTGAGCCACTTTCGGCTCCTACCCAAACTTCCTCTAAACCGCTTTCAGATAAAGCCTCAATCGTGTCTTCTTGAAGCAATAAATCCACACGACTTTGAATATAATAGGATATTTGTAAGGATTCTATTTTTAAGGATTTATTGAACTCTTGCACCCATTGGGGTTTGAGCCCAAAAATATCATCACACATCCAAAACCTAGATACATTGTAGGTGGTATTCAAATATTTCAAGTGTTGAACAATATATTCTGGTGAGTGTGAATTATACCGGTTTCCGTAAATGGGTTTTGCACACCAATTGCACTTAAAAGGGCATCCTCTAGTGGTTGCTATATTGAGTGTAAATTCTTTTCCACTTTGTTTCCATACTTCTTTATAGGCTTGCATATCCACCAAATCCCAAGCTGGTAGTGGCAGTTGATCTAAGTTTCTCAAAACAGGTCGAGAAGGATTTTTTACAAGTTTCTGATCTAATTTGTAAGCAACTCCTCTAATATCAAAAGGATCTTTATGTTCAATGAGTGCATCTACTAATATTTTTAAGGTCATTTCACCTTCTCCATGAATTACAAAATCAGCACCCTGATCTAAGTACGATTCACAATGGTCGGTAGAGTCTGAACTGCATACAATCACATGACAACCATGGCCTTTAGCCATTTTAATCATTTGAAAAGCAGCCTCCCGCATGGTAGTCAAACACATTTTGGTGAGATAATTAAATCCATCATCGTACAACACAAAAATTTTAGGGGAATGCTTTTTAATGTACGATTCCAGTGGGTAAGGATGATCTAGTAAATTGGTATCAAACAGTCCCACCTTGTACCCACTTTCTCTTAAGTAGGATAAGGCATAAAGTGTACCTAATGGTGGGTAAGGCGTTTTATTACGCCATTGTTTTGAGTCGAATTTGTAAAAATAAGAATGTGAAAAAACTAGATCAAGCATATTCTTTTTTTAGTTGTAAGTTAAATTTACCTTCCATTAATGAAAATTTCTCATTTAATGTGTTAATTACTTTTTTTTGAAAATTTTGGGGGTGGTGTTTTGATACATCTTCGGTTGATTTCATCGCTAAATCAAACTCCGTTTTTTTTAAATGTTTAAACTTTATTTGCCATATTTTGAAAGTTATTTTTTTTAAAAAACGTTCTAAATATAGTATGATCGATGGGTTCAATAAAAGCTCAACATATTTTGAAAGTATTGTTTTCTTGATGTGGTTTACAGAAAACAAATTGTTTTTTTTGTTGGGATAATAATTAAACGCCCATTGGTTTTCCTTAATAAAACTTTCATAAGCTTGCTCACCATAAATGGGAATTAACGAGGTGATTTCGGTGGCTGTAAATATATTTTGCTCTTCTATTTTTAAATTATTAGAGCTAATAAAATAGTTAACACAAAAGTGTTTTTTAGAATTAAACAAGAATATTTTTTTATAAAGAACTAAAAGTGTTCTTGCAATCCAAAGTCGGTTTTTTTTCGTGATAATAAAAAAATCCATATCACTATCTTCATCGTAATAGCCTTTTGATAATCCTCCCGATAAACACACGCATTGAACAAAGGGAAAATTCGAAATTAATCGGGATACTTTACAGGCTTTGGGCATCATTTGTTGGGCCATTTTATTTCCACTTATTCTTCTATTAATTAAATTAATATCATTCTTATCCGAATAAAAACCATTTATTTCATATACAATACCTTGTTCTAAAAGATTGCTCAAATGAAGGTCTAAATCTTTTAGATCTGAATAGTTTGAATATTCAAATATTTCCAACCGAGTTATTGGATATTTGAAAATTGAATAATAAAGAATGGCCTTTAAAGCATCCATACATTTTGAACACAAAATCTAAATTAACAACGGGTACAGTAATAGGTATTCATTTTGAGCTGTACACATTATTTAAATTATTTGTTAGGTTTTATTTAAAACAAACAGCACTAAAATACAATACCTCACTAAATAAAGTATGGAAAAATTAGTTTTTTTGTTAACTATACTATTATTTTTTGATTCAAATAGCGTACTTTAAAAAAAATAATAATCATTATCAATGACAAAATTATTCAATCATCATTTTAGTATTAGAGTTGCCAATAAAGAAGATTTAAATATTTTGCTTGAATTTGAACAAGGAGTAATCGCCGCCGAAAGACCTTTTGATAACACCCTTCTCCCCGATCCTATCACCTATTACGATATCGCTTCTTTGATAGAGTCCTCAAAATCTGAGGTGATCGTTGCCGTATTTAATCAGGAAATTATTGGTTCGGCATATATTAAAATAGAAGTTGCCAAACCCTATGAAAAACATACTCACTACGGATATTTGGGGTTTATGTATGTGAAATCTGATTATAGAGGGTCGGGAATCAACCAGAAAATCATAGACTTTTTAATTCATTGGGCTCAACAAAAGAATCTTACTGAGTTACGCTTGGACGTATACCACAATAACACTCCAGCTCTTAAAGCCTATGGCAAAGCAGGATTTGAAAAGCATATGATATGTATGCGTTTAGGAATATAACTCAAAAAATAAGTTGAAGAGAAAGCTAATGCGTAACGACCACTTTTTTGGTGAATAAGCGTCGGTCAATTTGAACTTTTATAATATAAACGCCTTTGATTAGCGAAATGGGAATTTCAACTTTTAATCTATTTGGACTGTCTCCATATACTTCTCTTCCCGTAATATCATAGACAGAAAGCTTTTCAATACTTTGATTCGCATTAACCTCAAGATATTTTCGATTAGACTTAATAAAAATCTCTGGTTTTTCTTCAGGTTGGATCATAGATAGTGCCTGAAGTTGATAAACTCGAACAAAATCAATTTCCATAATGGCATTAGTAAAATTACTCGGAATATTCCCACCTAAATTTCCCCCCATAGCCAAATTGAGTAAAATATAATGTTCATTATCAAAAGGGATTTCATTTGTGTTTTCTCTTTCAAAAAATACATTATCATCCAACAAAATTTTGATGGATTGATTGGTCCAAATTAGAGAATAAGTATGATAAGTTCCACTTGAATCGGATACGTTAGTTGTTCCTCCTTCATTCTGATATTGATTAGTAATGGTATTCGCATAATGTAAATGCCCAATTACCTTGGTTTTGTCCCAACCATTTTGTTCTAAAATATCAATTTCTCCACATGCAGGCCAGCCCACACTACCAAAAGTATTTCCAAAGTAATTTCCTGTTTCGTTAATATTAGCACCAAGTGTCCATATGGCAGGCCATGTACCCGCCTGTGCAGGAAGTTTAGCTCTTACATCTATGCGTCCATACTGAAAAGTAAATTTCGAATTTAATCGTGCGGATGTATAGGATTTAGTGACATTATTAGCAGTATAATTTTCTTTGATGGCTTTTATTTTTAAAGTCCCATTACCTACCCATGAGTTGTCAGATCGGTTAGTATAATGTTGCGCTTCATTGTTGGCCCAGCTTGTTCCCCCTTGATCGATAGGGATAGTTTGAAAATGCCATTTATCAGAGTTAAGGCTTCCATCTTCATCAAATTCATCACTCCACACCAATTGATAAGAAGAGGGCGTCATCTGAATAGAGTAAATTTTGGTTGTTGTTTGGTCAACAGAAGTTACTTGAACAGTACTTATTCCAGGTAATACATCTGTGGATGTAATTTCGACAGAGGCACCAGTGTTGTAAGGGGTTGCTGTAATGATGGGAATCTCAGATCCATCAGATTCATAAACATATTCATAATCAAATTCGTTTTGATTAAAATCTGTGAGCGTTTTTCCGTTAACCAATAAATCACTCAGGTATGCATTGGAGTCATCCTCAACAAATTCATATACTTCAAATTCATACAAACTATAGCCATAAACTGTACCTCTTTTTATGCCAAACATTCGAATATATCTTCCCTGAGCTGTTAGGGAGAGTTCATCAATTCCTCCATTCCCCAAAGTTTGTTGGTAAACCGTTGTCCATTGAATTCCATTTTCAGACACTTGAATATCATATTCTTCTCCAAATGCTGCTTCCCAATGGAGAACTACTCGACCAATAGAATAAGATTGACCCAAATCGACACTTAACCAATGTGAATCACTCCAAATTGATTCCCAACGTGTTTGAGAGTTTCCGTCAAAAGCATAAGACTTAAAGTTGTTTTGAATTTCAGAAGAAGCCGAATAAGATTTATTTAAAGCCAAGTTTTGTGAATTTATTTTAACACAAAGCAGCAATAAAGCTGAAAATAAAAGTCTCTTGAACAAGGATTGCGGATTCATTTTATATTGTTGTAAAAAATTTATGAAACCAAATATAGCGTTAAAATTCTCATTAGAAACCTTTGTGATTTATTTGTTCAACCATATAAATATACTTTTTTTGATGTAATGATGTTGAGTTTTTTTTAGTGCCAATAACTAATTAAATAGTATATTTATTAAAATAAAATATTTAATATTTAAATCATTGAATATAATTTTCGAATATGATTAAGTTGGATGGTTTTTTTTGGATCAATTTTCAACGAATTCCGATATTAATTTGTTTACTTATTATTGGTCCTATCCCTGCTCAAAGCATTAGAATAAATGAAATTGTTTCTTCAAATTCAAATGATCTTGATGAAGACGGAGACACCCCTGACTGGATTGAACTGTATAATTATGGCTCATCTGAAGTTTCATTAGAAAATTGGTCAATATCAGACGACCCTGATGAAACTAATAAATGGAACTTTCCTGATATTAGCTTAAATCCTGATGAGTATTTAGTGGTGTGGGCTTCTTCAAAAAACCGTTCTGACATATCGCATTCCCGTACTTTTGTCAACCAAGAAACTTTATTCAGTTATTTAATTCCATCATCAGAACCAGATTCAAATTGGACCAATATCTCTTTTGATGATTCACAATGGGAAAAAGGAGTCTCAAGTTTTGGCTATGGAGATGGAGATGATGCCACTCCTATACCATATGGAACACAGTCGGTTTATCTGCGAATAAAATTTGAAATTTCAGAGTTAACTCATTTGACCTCACTAATTTTAGATATGGACTATGATGATGCATTTGTAGCATATATTAATGGCAGAGAAGTAGCCAGAGCAAATATTAATGGTTCTCCACCTGCTTATAATTCTGGTACAATTCAGGACCATGAGGCCGCAATGTACTCCGGAGGTACCCCTGAACGATTTTTAGTCGACAATCCTGCTACTGTCCTAAATCAGGGACAAAACATATTGTCCATTCAGGCACACAATATCAGTGAGTATTCTTCTGATTTTACGATTACACCCTTCTTATCGGCTATTTTCTCTTCTTCTTCAAATGACGGTCAAGAACCTCCAGAAATTTTAGGTCTTAATTCTAGTTCATTATTACATTCTAATTTTAAAATTTCTTCGGAAGAAACCATTATACTTAATGATTCATCAGGAAATAAGATTGACGAAGTAACTCTTTTGAATTTACCTCCTGATACATCATACGGGGTTGGTGTAAATTCAAATAATTTAGTTTACTTCACAGAAACTACGCTTGGTTATGTTAATTCAAATTCTCATTTTGAAGGAGTTGTCAGCGAACAACTAAATTTCACACACCCTGGAGGAGTTTTTGATGACCCTTTCTATTTAGTCTTATTTGGCAGTAGTGTAGGACAAACGATTCGATATACTACTGATCAAACAATTCCAACCGAAAATGATGCAGAGTATGTATCTCCAATACAAGTAAATTCAAATACGGTTATAAGGGCACGAATATTTAAAGAGGGATTAATTCCTTCTCCAACTTTTACAAGAACTTTTATTTCGGATGCCGAACATCAAATTGATACCGTCTTTCTCACCACAGATCCTGATCATTTATTTGATGATGATACAGGAATATATGTAACTGGTCCATCGGGTACTTACGAAAATTGGGAACCTTATTTCGGAGCTAATTTCTGGGAAGATTGGGAACGACCTATTCATTTTTCTTTCTACGAATATGAAAACTCGAATGCTGTTTTTGAAGTTGACGCTGGAGTCAAAATTTTTGGAGGCTGGAGCAGAGGTCAAAATGCACAACGATCTTTAGCTCTTTTTGCACGAGGAAAATATGGGGCCAGTGAATTTGAACACCCTTTTTTTAATGAATTAAGCTATGATCGGTTTCAAGCTGTAGTGCTTCGAAATTCTGGTCAAGATTGGTTAAAATCGTCTATCAAAGACGTAGCACTCACAAGTTTAATGCGAAACTCTGAAATTGATTTTCAAGAAAATAACCCCGTTGCTACTTATATTAATGGGATGTATTGGGGCTTGTACAATATGCGAGAAAAAACCAATGAACATATGTTAGCTTCCAAACATGGAATTAACCCTGATGATATTATCTTGTTAGAAAATAATGGTGAGGTTATTGAAGGAAACAACGACGCTTATAACGAGCTCATCAGCTACATCAATTCCACTGATTTAACATCAGATATTAACTTTCAATATGTTTCAGATCGAGTAGATTTAAAAAATTATATCATTTATCAAGTTGCCAATATATTTTTTAATAATACTGACTGGCCTGGAAATAACATAAAGTTTTGGACCCATCCAAATGGGAAATGGAGGTGGATATTGTACGATACGGACTTTGCTTTTGGCCCTTTTTGGAATACCACCAATTATGATGAAGATACGTTACGTTTTGCACTCGATCCTTTTGGACCCGGATGGCCTAATCCACCCTGGTCAACATTATTGTTTAGAAAGCTGATTACCAACTTAGATTTTAGAAATAGTTTTATCAATCGGTATGCGGATGAACTCAACACGAGATTTCTCTCTGAAAATATTAAAACACATCTTGATGACGTCTATCAAAAAATTCAACCCGAAATAGAACAACATTACCAACGCTGGGGTCAAAACCCCTCAAATGCAGAATATTTTGTGAATGAAATGAAAAATTTCGCTGAATACAGACCAAGTTTTGCTAAAGAACATATTCAATCACAGTTTGTATTGCCCAATATTCATTCGATTAGTGTTCTCAATAATGATATTTCTCATGGGTATGTTAAAATAAATGATAACATTGAAATACAACAATCCTCATGGACTGGAGATTATTTTGAGTCTGTTCCTATCAAGCTCAGTGCGATGCCAGCACCAGGATATGAATTTAGTCATTGGAGTGGTAGTGTACAATCCAATGAAGCCAGTATTTCTATTGATCTAGTGAGCCCCAAATATGTTACTGCTCATTTTGTGGCTTCACAATCTACGCCTTTAGCAATTGTAATTAACGAAATTAACTACAAATCTGGAGATACCAATGCTGATGATTGGATTGAACTTTACAACCCAAATTCATCGAGTGTTGATCTGTCCAACTGGCAAGTAAAGGACGATGACGATTCTCATTCATTCACGATTCCAGCATCCACTACCATTGCTGGTGAAGGATATATTATCGTGGTAAAAGACACTGAGGACTTTACATCTGTTTTTCCGGATATTTCAAATTTTGTTGGTGATTTAGGTTATGGCCTGGGGTCAAGTTCGGATGCAGTTCGATTGTATGATGCTAATGGAATTTTACAAGATCAGGTCTATTACGCTTCAAGCGACCCGTGGTCTGATTGTCCCAATGAAACAGGCTATACTCTTGAACTAAAAAGTCCAGAACTAGATAATAATTTGGCTGAAAACTGGACTTGCTTCAACGAATTGGGAAGTCCTAATCAAGAAAATAATACTTCTCTTTCTTCTGATAATATTACAAAAAGCAGTTTTAAACCCTATCCCAACCCAACAAAAGATATTCTTAACATTGGTCAATACCCTAATGAGGTAACCATTGAAATTTTCGATGTAAATGGACAAAAATTAATCACCAAAAAACAAGTTAAACAAGTAGATGTACGTGCTTTAGAATTAGGGGTTTATTTTATTAAAATCAAGACTATGAATAAAGTTTCGATACATACATTCATAAAAATTTAGGGTTAAAATGAATAAAAAAAATAGTGTTTTGTGTGCAGAAGGTAAAACCTTATTTCGTTACAACTCAAACACATCATCAAAGGCTTGGGAAGTCGAATTAGGCGGTAGTGTACGTGAAATTACGAGGGTGAATCAATATGTTTTTACTACATATTCAAGAAAATGGGGAACACTTTATACTACTCTTCTCAATTATGAAACTGGGGAAATAAGATGGACCATCAAAAAAACCTTTATTAATGTTATACTATTTGAAGGTTCCATCTATCATTTAACAAACAGAGCCCGACTTGAATGTATTGATTTGAATTCAGGGGAGGAAAAATTCAAAATTAAAACAGGTTTTAATTGGTCTATACCCAAGTTGGTGACGATTAATTCACATCTTTTTTTATTTAGTTCAAAAAAAACAATGTTGGTCAATCCTGTTAATGGCTCGTTGAGACCCACAAAATTACCTAATGGATTTAATGCCAAAAAAATTAGTTTTATTTTAGATGAGTTTGAAATTAAGATTAATACCCCTACAGAAACAGATAGTGGAAATGCAGGAATGGGTTTAGCCTATTAGTATTTAACCCAAAAAATTACATGGCTAATTAAACAAAAATGTTGTTCAATCCCGAATAAAGATTGCTTATCGCGCATTACAAATCATTTGTTACTTTATATATTGTTGTCTATTATAGCCCTCAGACATCTAAATCCTTTTCGTAAAATGGTTGTATGATGGGAAATAGATAGAAACTTAAAATTTTAATTAAATCAGATTTTATATAAATAGTATTTACTATTTTATTATTTATAAAACACACGATGAAATTTACATTTAGTACCTTTTTACTTTTATTTGTAACTGTGAGCTATGTACAACAACTCACAGACTTAGAATATGACGCTTTGGTCGAAAAAAGCGCTTTTAATGAAATGTACCCTAAAGTAGTTGCTGAAGACTCTGCTGAATATTTTGCAGCGTGGAACAAACTTTTTTCTGAAGGTCCCATAGCCACCAAAGAAGCACGCTTAGCAGCTATTTCAGCTTCAGCAGCAATGAAGTGCGAATACTGTATCGCAGCTCAAATTCATTTAGCAAAAGAAGCAGGAGCATCAGAAGACGAAATAAAAACAGCAATTCAAATTGCTGCCTAGGTTGCCCGTTTCTCTGTGTTATTGTATGGAAATGAATTTGATGTACAAAAATTCAATGAAATCGTAGGAATAGAAAAATAATACGACAAGAGATTCATTTAAAAACTCCAGCTAATTGTTAGAGTTTTTTTATGGATTCAAAAAGGCTAACACCAACTCCTCTACAGCATTTCTGTGAGGGTTTAAGCCGTGATCACCCCCGAGCACTTTAAAATGAATTACTTGTGGGTACTCATACTTAAAAATGGAGTTTTTAACTTCAATGCCGTCAGTGTCTACTTTTTGTTGACCTGAATAACCCATTGCGCTTGCCCATAAATAAGCACTGTCTTGAGCATTAAGGAACTCATAACCAAGAACTCCATTTCCTCCTTGATAAGGAATCAAATCATCGTTTGTCCCTGAAAAAGTAAGTATTTGCTGACGATAGCTCGGTATTTTTGAAGTCGTATAATTTAAATCATTTCCTTGCATATAGAAAGACCCATCATGGTATTGTAATCCATTTAAAGGAGATACCAGAGAAATCGCTTTTTGAAAACTATTTTCATCCAACTCAATCAAAAGTTGGTTTAACAATGCCGAACCGTTGGAACTACCATAAATCGTGATATTTGTGGTATCAACATTATCGTAAGAAGAAAGAGTGGAAAGGATGGTTCTAATGAAGTCAACGTCTGGTGCTTTTGATAATTCTCTTAGAATATTCCAACTTTTTTCATACCCTTGAGGAGCTATAAGAATATAATTCTCTACCCTTTGAAAACTTGATAGGAATCTAGAGGCCGTATCTCCATTTCCATGCAAAACCATTAGCACTGGATGTTTGGGATTATTATTTGTAGGAACTCGAATTTGAGCTGTACGCGGAAAGCCATTGGGCTGTTGAGACCAAGTTTGTGTCCACGTTAATTGTCCTGTTATAAGATTAGAGTTTTCAACAAGATCAGGCGCCTCGTTGGATGGGTCTTTTTCACAACCAATCAAAGAAAAATATATAAAAAAATAAAAAAGAAAATTATTTTGCATTCCATTTATTTAGCTACATTGACAATCCTAGTTTCTCTAATCACGGTAACTTTTACTTGGCCTGGATAAGTCATATCTGTTTGAATTTTTTGTGACAGCTCAAATGATAATTGAGCAGCTTGATCATCATTTACCTTTTCACTTTCAACCATAACACGGAGTTCACGACCTGCTTGAATTGCATAAGCTTTGTTAACACCATTAAAGGAGTAGGCAATATCTTCCATTTCTTTGAGTCGTTGAATATAACTATCTAGTACTTGGCGTCGAGCACCTGGTCGTGCGCCTGAAATGGCATCACAAACCTGAACAATTGGAGAGATTAAATACTTCATTTCGATCTCATCGTGATGAGCTCCAATAGCGTTACAAACCTCTGCTTTTTCCTTGTATTTTTCAGCCCACTGCATTCCTAAAATAGCATGTGGAATTTCTGTTTCTTGCTCTGGAACCTTTCCAATGTCGTGCAACAAGCCTGCACGTTTAGCTAATTTAGGACTTAATCCCACCTCTGCAGCCATAATACCACATAGCTTAGACACCTCACGAGAGTGTTGTAACAAATTCTGTCCATAAGATGAACGATACTTCATTCGACCGACAGCCTTAATTAGTTCGGGATGCAATCCATGAATACCCAAATCAATTACGGTACGCTTACCTACTTCAATGATTTCGTTTTCAATTTGTCTTTTGGTTTTTTTGACCACTTCCTCAATTCGAGCTGGGTGAATACGACCATCCGTTACAAGTCGATGCATAGATAAACGTGCAATTTCACGCCGAACAGAATCAAAACACGATAAAATGATCGCTTCTGGAGTATCATCAACGATAATTTCTACACCAGTTGCTGCTTCCAGAGCTCTAATATTTCGTCCTTCACGACCTATAATACGACCTTTGACCTCGTCAGAATCTAAATTAAAAACTGAAACACAATTTTCAACCGCTTCCTCAGTCCCTATTCGTTGAATGGTATTGATAATAATTTTTTTAGCTTCTTGCTCAGCCGATAGTTTTGCCTCTTCAATTAGGCTTTGTTTAAGCCCAGAGGCTTCTGATTTTGCCTCTTCATTAAGAGAAATAATCAATTCTGCTTTAGCTTCTTCTGCCGATATTTCCGATATAATTTCAAGTTGCTCTACTTTTTGAAGATGAATTTTATCAATTTCTTCCTCTTTCTTTTTCAGCGTTGAAAGACGAAAATCATACATTTTTATTTTTTCTTCTAAAGCAGAATTGGTTTTTTTATTTTTAGATAACTCATGAGACACATGAGATTCTTTGTCTCGAATTCGTTTTTGAGCATCTTTTAATTTATTTTCTCTATCAAAAACCGATTGTTCATGTTTTGATTTGAGCTCTAAAAATTTCTCTTTTGCCTCAAACATGCGCTCTTTTTTGATCTCATTAAATTTTCTGTTTGCGGTACCAATTATTTTTTTTGCACGTTCATTTGCCTCTAAAATAATTTTAGCACTTTTATTTTTTTCACGGAGTTTCATTATAATTACTCCAATCAAAATTCCCGCAAGTCCTGACCCGACAAGAAAAAGAATATGTTGTTCCATTTTGTTTCGATTTAAAAAAAAAAGCCCACACCAGATGAGTTCTGAATAAACTCGAGAAAAACAGGTTTGAGGCTAACAGATTGTTCAAGGATCCATTCAAGATGGCTTGCTTTTGCAATCTAAACTCACCTCTTCTAATTAAATTAGCGTTGAGTTTATCAAAAAGTGCACTGATGCAGGCAATAATTTTACAATATAATAGAGAACTTTTATTGATCAAGAGCTGCAACCAACACATCGTTGATCGCTTCCAATCGCTCATGAACACGATCTTTAGAAAAAGCAATTTTATCAGCTTCTTGATTCGCTTGGACAGCAAGTTGTAAAGCACACATGGCCAATACATCTTGCTTGTCTTTAACCTCGTAACTTTTTTCAAAGTGTTTCATCATCTGATTAATCTGACTAGCGGACTCTCGTAGTATGGCTTCTTGATCATGTGGAACATTAAGCGGGTATACTCGGTCAGCAATGGACACTTTAATTTTTTGCACGTTAATATAATTTTAAGAAATAATTACCTGCCCTAAACAGGTGTCTATTTCTTGAATTAGCTTATCTATTTGCTGTTTAGCTTTAGCATTATTTCTATTATTGCCTACTATTGATGTTGCCGTGGTTTGAGCTTCATATTTGCTTTTCCAATATCGAGCTGTTTCAGTTTTTTTTTCCAACTTTAACTCTAACTCTCTAACAGAATCTTTTAAGGTAGCATTAGCGTTTTGAAGCAATTCCAATCGTTCCAATAACGCTTGGCTGTTTTGATCTAAAACGTTTAAAATACTTAACACATTATCCATTAACAACACACAATTATTGTCAAAGTTAACATTCCGTATTAACTTAAACAAGCAGCTTTTGGAATTTCGACTAAAAGACTATTTTTGACATATATGTTACCAAGGTTATTTTTTTTTATAATTTGTATCGTTGGAAGTCCTTTGTTTTCTCAACTCCATGAAGCTTACAATGCTCCAGTGGATATCCCACTATTATTATCAGGAACTTTCGGTGAACTTCGTAACAACCATTTTCATGCTGGTATTGATATCAAAACCCAAGGAAAAGAAGGACTTCCAATAAAAACTGTGACAAAAGGGTACGTATCTCGCATCAAAATATCCACTTCTGGATATGGAAAAGCAATTTACATCAACCATCCCGACGGTAACACCTCGGTATATGCTCATCTCAAAAAATACAGTCCTAAAATCACTGCTTATATTCGCAAGAATCAATATCAAAAACAACGTTTTGAAATTGAACTTTTTCCTGAGCCGAATGAACTGCTTGTAACTACGAATGAAATCATTGGATACACTGGTAATTCAGGTAATTCTTATGGACCGCATTTACACTTTGAATTAAGAGAAACAGCTTCTCAAAAACCATTTAACCCACTTGAAAAACACTATAAAGTTAAAGATACACAGCCTCCTCAAATCACTAAACTGATTGGGTATCCAGTGGGGGATAATGCTGTAATTAATGCCTCTCAAAGACCTACACAGTTAATTTTTAATCGTGTTAATGACTCCATCTATAAGGCTAATGATGTTCATGCTTTCGGAACGATCGGCTTTGGAATTTCTTTATTTGATCGTCAAGATTTTTCTTACAACAAAAATGGCATCTACCAAATTGATGCAGAATTAAATGGAAAAAGAATCCATCATATTTCATTCGATTCATTTTCTTTTTCAGACTCAAAGTACATCAATTCATTAATTGATTATCGATACTTAACTCACCATCGAGAGCGTATTCAACAACTTTTCACACATCCCAACAACAAACTTGATTTTATTAAGGAAACAAATAACGGTGCTATACAGGTTTATGACAGTGTCCAATTAGCCTATCAAATCAAAGTGAGTGACATCGCTGGTAATAACCGTTACTTACTTATCCCGGTGAAAGGAAAAAAACAAAAGATAGAAATTCCAAAATTTCCAAATCCAAGAGGAAAAATAATTAAAAATGACCGAGATTATTTGTTTGAGCTCGAAAAAGCGCAAGTGTATTTCCCGAAAGGATCGGTTTTGGAACCTACTCCAATTCATATCCGCTTCACAAAAGACAGCTTAATTATTAAAAACAATAAGGGATATTTAGTTCAACCCATGACAGTAAAAATGAATGTTGATGAGCTACTACCAGGTGTGTTTTTAGGGGTTCAAAACAATAATAATTCTCTGAACTTTGTGACAGATAATATTGAGAACAATCAATTTAAGACGAAAACAAAGGTTTTGGGAGTGTATGCTATTGGTCGCGACACCATAAGTCCTACAATAAAAGCATTAGGGAATTACGATAAAAGATGGTTAAGCGATTACAGAAGCCTAAGGTTCCGAATAAAAGATGATCAAACAGGCATAAAATCGTACAAAGGACAAATCAATGGAGAATGGGTATTGTTTGAATTTGACAAGAAAAATCATGAGATTGTTTTTTTCTTTAATGATTATTATAAATTAGTAGGCACAAAACATATGTTGGATTTAAGCGTTATAGATAATGTGGGAAATACCACAAAACAGCAAATACATTTTTTTAGAAAAGAATGAAAAAGAGGGTCATTTTTATAATGCTATTAAGCAGTGGTTTTTTTTGGGCCCAGCAAGGTATTATTAGGGGAGTAATTACTAATAATGATGGTCAAGGTATACAAGATGTGACCATTACATCATCAACCGAAGGAACAACTACAAATTCGAATGGTTATTTTAGTTTAGAATTTCGTTCCAATAAAAAAACAACTCTTCAATTTAGCCACATTGGGTATCAAAATATTACACTTGAACTTGAACTTGCACCAAACGAAATTTACGAATTTAATCCCGTTCTTGATGCTCAGGTTGCTCAATTTGGTGAAGTCATTGTGCGCGCAAGTCAAAATCGATCCGTGGAGGGAATTACCGTTTTATCCCCCGAAACCATTCGTTCGATTAGTGGGGCCAATGCTGGGGTAGAAAACTTATTGATTTCACTTCCTGGAGTTAATTCAAATAATGAACTCAGTACACAATACGCAGTTAGAGGAGGTAATTATGACGAAAATCTAGTGTACGTCAACGAGATTGAAATATATCGCCCTCAACTTGTTCGTTCTGGACAACAAGAGGGATTAAGTTTTATAAACCCTGACTTAATTCAAAATGTGCAATTT
Source organism: Flavobacteriaceae bacterium (assembly GCA_965659665.1). Lineage (GTDB taxonomy): Bacteria > Bacteroidota > Bacteroidia > Flavobacteriales > Flavobacteriaceae > CBFHWU01. Next base: position 132,788 of record CBFHWU010000031.1, on the reverse strand, counting down.
TCAGCTGGAGGATTTCAATCCAAATATGGAGATAAACTGTCTTCAGTTCTTGATATTACCTATAAAAACCCAACACAAAAATCCTTGAGTTCAACGCTGAGTTTACTCGGCGGGAGTCTTAGTTGGGAACATACAAAAAATAAATTGTCCGCAGTGACAGGTATCCGCTATCGAGACAATAGCTTATTGGTTGATAGTAAAGAAACAGAAACTAACTTTAAACCTACATTCATTGATATGCAAAGCTATCTCAGTCTAAATTTATCTGATGAATGGCTTATCAATGGATGGGCAAGTTTCTCGGTTAATGATTATCAATATGAACCCTTGACACGTCAAACCAATTTTGGAACTCTTGCTGAACCCAAAGCTCTAGTGGTATTTTATGATGGGAATGAAAAAGATCGCTATCAAACAGTTTTAGGTGCTTTAAAAGCTACCTATTCCCCAAACACTCAAAACAATTATCGGGCTATTTTGTCTGCTTATCATTCCACAGAATCTGAACACTTTGATATTTTAGCTCAATATCGTTTGGGGGAACCAAATAATAATATTGGAGATAATGATCTAGGAGATGTTCGGTTCACTAAAGCAGTAGGGGCTCAGCTTACACATGGTAGAAACGACTTAGATGCCTTGATTGTAGAAACCAAAATAAAAGGCCGTCACATTAAAAACAACCAACAATGGGATTGGGGTGTTGCTTTAAAGCGTGAGGACGTACGTGATCGATTAGTAGAATGGGAGGTTATAGACTCTGCAGGATTTTCAATACGACCACCTAGTGGTTCAAATAAAATAGATCAACCCTATACCGCATTCTATGGTCCAATTGTTCCCTTTCAAAACGTTCGCGCCACCAATAATGTAGTTATCGAACGTGCGTCTGGTTACTTACAATGGAACAAGAAAACACTTTTGAACAATTGGTTGATCTGGATGAGCTTAGGGGTTCGTGCACAAGCGTGGAGCATTTCTGAGGGAGGTTCACAAGCCATATTTAGTCCCAGAGGACAAATTAGCCTGCAACCAAAAAACAAAGAACATCTTTTATATCGATTAGCTATTGGTCACTATGGTCAACCCCCTTTTTATAGAGAATTAAGAACCCAAACTGGTACTCTTAATACAGAGGTGAAAGCTCAACAATCTCTGCATATTGTGTCGGGCTACGAATATCGTTTTAAGCTCTGGGAACGTCCTTTTGTGTTTAAAAGTGAAGTGTATTACAAACAGCTATGGGACATCAATCCTTACACCCTCGAAAATGTTCGAATTCGATATCAAGCCAATAACAATGCCAAAGCTTATGCGTATGGAGCTGATTTAAGACTAAATGGGGAATTTGTTCCTGGAACTGAATCTTGGATCAGCGTTGGTTTGTTGAAATCACAAGAAAACATCAACAATAAAGGATATATTAATCGGCCTACTGACCAGCGATTAAAATTTGCTATGTTATTTCAGGATTATGTTCCCTCAATGCCTTTTTTGAAGATGAATTTAAATTTGGTCTACAATACAGGACTTCCAGGAGGCTCTCCAAGCCATGCAGATCCCTATGATTATCAACTTCGTTTAAGGGATTATAAAAGAGTAGATTTAGGCATTTTTTACGTAATAAAAGATACTCAAACCAACAAAAATAAACTTCGTGCATTTAAAGAATTTATTATTGGTTTTGAAATTTTTAATATTTTCGATGTTCAAAACTCCATCACTAATATTTGGGTGAGGGATGTTTCTACTCAACGACAGTTTGGTATCCCCAATTATATGACTCCACGTGTTTTTAATCTCAAATGGTCAGCTCGTTTTTAGGAAGTGGCGTAGGCAGATAACACCTCTATAAAGGTATCTATTTCTTCAGTTGTATTGAATTTAGAGAACGAAATTCTAACAGAAGGTAACTTAATTTGCTCGTCATCTAAAAGTGCTTGTAAAACATGAGATCCTGAATCACTTCCTGCTTGACATGCACTTCCTTTTGAGCAAGCAATACCGTTTAAATCCAGATGAAAAGTTAAAAGCGATGCCTTTTCTTGGGAAATGGGTAAGCGAACATTCAAAATAGTATAGGTACTATTAGAAAAGTCCAAACATTTTCCATTATACTGAACATCAGGAAAAACTTCTTCTAGCCTTTTGATGCAATATTTTTTGAGATCCGTTATGGTATGGGTATCCTTTTCCAAATTTTGATACGCCATTTTAAAGGCAGTTTCCAAACCTGCTATATTGTGAACAGGCTCAGTTCCTGCTCTAAGACCTCTTTCCTGAGCACCTCCATGAATAAGGGAACCCAGCCCAGATTTTTTTCGAATAAAAGCAAACCCAACTCCTTTTGGTCCATGAAATTTATGGGCTGCACCAACGCAAAAGTCAATCGGTATTGACGAAAAATCAAGGGGATAATGTCCTATTGACTGTACCGTATCTGAGTGAAATAATGTATGGTATCGTTTACATAATTTAGCTACACGGTCAAGATCCATCTTAGTCCCTACCTCATTATTGATATGCATCAAACTTACTAGCTTTTTTTCTCTTCCATTACTCAAAAGCGATTCCAAATGATCGTAATCAGGAGAGCCACAAATTTGGTGTTTTACATATTTTATTTGGATATTTACTTCTTTTTCAAGGGCTTCCGCTGCGTGTAATACCGCATGATGTTCCAATGCAGAGGTAATGAGCGTTTTTACCCCTAACTGCCGAACCGCACTCTGAAGAATCATGTTATCTCCTTCAGTTCCCCCTGACGTAAAAATAATTTCAGAAGGGCTAACATTAAATTGTGTTGCAATGGTTTTACGGGCTGTTTCAACTAAAGCCTTCGCAGAGCGGCCTACTCCATGAACAGAGGAAGGATTGCCAAAAATATCGCTTAATACGATTTTCATACGCTCAACAACTTCTGGAATTAACCCAGTTGTAGCCGCGTTATCAAAATAAATAGTTTTCATAATAAAATATTAATCCTCAAACTCCTCTAGTGTTTTAATTATGATATGGACACCATCCAAAAGTTGTTCTTTGTTCATAACCAAAGGAGGGGCAAACCGAATGATATTACCATGTGTAGGCTTTGCTAAAAGCCCATTTTCTTTCAGCTTGACACATATATTCCACGCAGTATCACTATCTTCGGTGTCATTAATAACAATGGCATTGAGCAATCCCTTACCTCTTACAAGCCGAACAACCGTACTGTGGGCAATGTAATCATTGATATGTTTACGAAATAAAATTCCTAATTCACGTGCATTTTTAGAAAGTTGTTCCTCTAGGACGACATGTAGGGCTTCCATAGCTACCGCAGCGGCTAAAGGGTTACCTCCAAAAGTACTACCATGCTCTCCAGGTTGAATTACGGACATAATAGATGTGGTGGTAAGTATAGCTGAAACAGGGTAAACTCCACCACTTAGAGCTTTACCCAAAATAAGGATATCTGGTTTCGCGTAGGTGTCTGATTGTTGTTCACAGCTTGAGGTACAGTTACAATCTCCACAAACAGCCAAAAGAGAGCCTGTTCGAGCAATACCTGTTTGAATTTCATCAGCGATGAATAGCACATTATACGCGTTGCATAATTGTTGAACTTTACGCATATAATCATCATCAGGGGTATTAACTCCTGCTTCTCCTTGAATGGGTTCAACCAAAAAGCCTACGACATTGGGGCGTGAGGACAAAGTCTCTTTTAATGCATTAACATCATTATAAGGAATTTTTACAAATCCTGGCGTAAATGGACCAAAGTCAGAGGTTGCAGTAATATCATCTGAAAAAGAAATAATTGTTGTTGTACGACCATGAAAATTGTTCTGACATACAATAATTTCGGCATGATTTTCTGGGATGTTTTTTTTTTGATATCCCCATTTACGAGCCAGTTTCAATGCGGTTTCAACTCCTTCGGCTCCAGTATTCATGGGAAGCATCATTTCAAACCCAAAAAATTCGGTTAACATTTGTGCATACGACCCTAACTTATCGTTGTGAAATGCTCGTGATGTTAAAGTTAATCTTTGCGCCTGTTCTGATAAGGCTCTAATGATTCGTGGATGACAATGTCCTTGATTAACAGCTGAATAGGCCGACAAAAAATCATAATATTTTTTTCCTTCAACATCCCAAACATACACTCCTTCTCCTTTTTGAAGCACTACTGGAATCGGGTGATAATTATGAGCTCCATACTTCTGCTCAATCGATATGGCTCTTTTGGTTAGTTCGACTTTTTTCATCTTGGTATTAGTGATAGAAAACAACCAAATATAGATAATAAAAACTATAATTTAATGCCAAAAACCATTTCAATCTGTACTAGTAATTCTTTGTATTGAGCCCTTGGAATTTTAATTCGAAATTCTTTAGTCATAATACAAGTATAATGAACATTTCTATCTATTTTTTTTATATGTTTAATATTGATAATTGTAGAGCGATTTACTCGAAAAAAAATATCTGGGTTTAATTTTGCCTCAATAGACCCGATATTATCCCTTGATTCGATACTTTTAATTTTAGAAGATAAAAACAATCTGGTTTTATTCCCATTAGTAACTGCTTCAACAAAAATAATATCATCAGATTGAACAAGTTCAAGTCCTCCTTTTTTTACAATAGAGACAGCTTCCTTCACAATGGATTGGTTTTCTGTTTTAGCTTGAGGAATAGATTGAGTGGAGGAGTCTGCTAATTTTGAAGTAATTTTATGAACGGTGTCGACCAAATCCTGAATTTCAATGGGTTTGAGCAAATAATCCTCGACTTTATAACGAATTGCTTTAAGTGCAAATTCGTCATGAGCAGTACACATAACAACAAATGTAGAAGGTTTGATTACTCTCTCTAACAAATCAAAGCCTGTTCCTTGATCTAAGATAATATCAAGAAACAAAATATCTGGTACTTTTGAGTGCAAATAGCGCTCGGCCTCTTTAAGGCGTGTAAACTTAGCTGATATACATAAACTTGGACAGTATTTTTCGATGTAGTACCCCAAGAGTTCTACATTCTTAAACTCATCATCAATTATGACCGTATTCCATTTTTTCATTGTAGGTTTGTTTATAGGGTATTTTGTCAAATATAATTGTTTTTTTGTCAAAAAAAATTGATTTAGCAAGATTCACATGGGTTTAATGTTTAAAATTAATAATTTGAGACTAATTAGTAGCACACAAAACAAAGAAATTAAAGATCTCATTGCACTACAGAACAAAGCAAAAGAAAGAAAAATACGTCACTCATTTTGTGTAGAAGGAAAACGCGAAATTAAATTAGCCCATAAAGGGGGGTACACCCTTACTAAGCTATTTTGGTGTAAAGATTTGTTCAGCGAATCAACATTTTCATTATGGAACGAATACCTGCCAAATACTTGTGAGATTATTGAAGTAACAACAAAAGTTTATGCTCGAATAAGCTATAGAAGCTCAACGGAAGGACTCTTGGGGATTTTTAAACAAAATGATCTAAGCATAAATACATTAGCCGTTGTGAATGACACCCCATTATTTTTAGTAGCTGAAGGGATTGAAAAGCCGGGTAACATCGGAGCTATACTCCGAACTGCTGATGCAGCAGGAGTAACCGCAGTTTTGTTGGCATCACCAAAAACAGATTTATATAATCCCAATGTCATACGTTCCAGTGTAGGTGGGGTTTTTACCGTACCCATTGGTACTGGAACTAACACGGAAGTTTTGGATTTTTTAAAAACTCACAACAGCATCATTTATGCTGCTTACTTAGAGGGTAGTGTACCACACCACGATGTTAATTTTAAATCTTCTTCAGCTATTGTGGTTGGAACAGAATCAAAAGGACTTAGTTCTTTTTGGACAAAAAATTGTTCTCAAAACATTAAGATTCCAATGTTAGGTGTGGTAGATTCCATGAATGTTTCAGTGGCTACGGGAATATTATTATTTGAAGCAATCCGACAACGCTTAAAATAGAAGACAAATATTTTATAGTAAATAATATAAAAATTATGTATTTTTAGACTATGACTCCAGTTGAGCTTTTATCTGAGAATGCCCAAATAGCAAAAGAATACAAAGAACTTCTACGCATAAGTTATCAATCCCTATCTGAAAAAGATAAAAAATTGATTCGTTTAGCTTTTGATACGGCTGTTGATGCACATAAAGACCAACGACGAAAATCAGGTGAGCCATATGTATTTCATCCTATTGCTGTAGCTAAAATCGTAGCTCAAGAAATAGGCTTAGGTGCTATTTCTATTGCATCAGCCCTGTTACATGACGTTGTTGAAGACACCCATTACACACTGGATGATCTTGAACGATTATTCGGAAGACAAGTATCCAAAATCGTAGATGGTTTAACAAAAATTTCAAGCCTCAAAAAAGATAAAAACATCTCTCTGCAGGCAGAAAACTTCCGTAAGATGCTCCTCACTTTAAACGACGACGTGAGAGTAATTATCATCAAAATTGCCGATCGGCTACACAATATGAAAACCATGGATGCAATGCCTGAGCACAAACAGGTGAAAATTGCTTCTGAAACGCTTTACATATATGCGCCTCTTGCCCACCGTATTGGCATGTACAATATCAAAACTGAATTGGAGGATTTAGGGTTGAAGTATACGGAGCGGGAAGTTTACAATGATATCAAAAATAAAATTGAAGAGAATAAGGAGCAACAAAATCATTACATCGATAATTTTATCCGTTTACTTGGTACTAGTTTGGACGAAGAAAAACTTCGTTATAACATTGGAGGAAGGTCAAAATCTATTTTTTCAATTCGCCGAAAAATGGTAACGAAAAAGCTTTCTTTTGATGAGGTTTACGATCGTTTTGCTGTTCGGATCATTTATAAATCAAGTTCTAACCAAGAAAAGTTTTTAGCGTGGAAAATATATTCTATCGTTACTGATCATTTTAGACCTAATCCTACTCGATTAAGAGATTGGATTTCAGCTCCAAAATCAACTGGATATGAAGCCTTACATATCACTGTAATGGGACCTGAAGGTAAATGGGTTGAAGTACAAATTCGATCAGAACGCATGCACGAAATTGCTGAAAAAGGATATGCTGCACATTTTAAGTATAAACACGGAGACCAAAGTGAAAAAGGACTAGAAATTTGGTTGAATCGTTTACGAGAGGTGCTTGAAAATCCAGATTCTGATGCTGTTGATTTTGTTAAAGATTTTAAACTTAATCTCTACGCTAGTGAAATATTTGTTTTTACCCCAAATGGAGAACTTAAATCGTTACCTAAAGGGTCAACCCCTATAGATTTTGCTTTTAATATCCATACCGAAATTGGAATGCAAACCCGAGGAGCGAGAGTAAATGGCAAAATTGTGCCATTAAGCTACACCCTAAACAGTGGGGATCAAATAGAAATTATAACTTCTGAAAATTCAAAACCAAATCCCAACTGGTTGGATTTTGTCGTTACTTCAAGAGCAAGAACTCGCATTCGCTCAATTTTGAGAGACGACAAACGATTAATAGCAACGGAAGGAAAAGAAATATTAAGGCGTAAACTCAAACAGATGAAATTTAAGTTTAACGATCGAACCCTTGATGCAATGGTTTCTTTTTTTAAACTAAAGACCACCCTCGATTTGTATTACAGAGTAGGCTTAGGTACAATTGACAATCAAAAACTCAAAAAATTTGCCGCTGATGAAAACAATCGATTTATCCAGTTTTTTAGACGGCGTAATTCATCCAAAAACAAATCTGATACGCTAGAAATGGATGTGATCACCTCCAATTATGATATGTTGGTGTTTGGTAAAGGGGAAGAAAAGTTAGATTACAAACACAGTTCTTGTTGTAATCCTATCCCAGGTGATGATGTTTTTGGGTTTGTCACAATAAATGAAGGAATTAAAGTACACAAAAGCGAATGTCCAAATGCTCTTTCTCTTCACTCAAACTATGCCTATCGAATTATTTCTGCAAAATGGATAGATTCAACCAAAGATAATTTTATAGTAACCTTGAGTCTTTCGGGAATTGATAACATTGGATTGGTAAATGAGGTCACTATGGTCATCTCTAAAAATATTGAAATCAACATGAAAAGTATTTCATTTGAGTCTGAAGATGGAATTTTCTCAGGTCGAATTGAAGTTCAAGTAAAAAATGTTTCTCTCTTAAATAGACTCATTCACCAACTCCAAAAAATAAATGGAATTGATAAAGTGAGGCGAGATTAAAAATAGATGCTTAAATTTGACGATTGATTTATATTTATGGATACTAACCAAAAAGAAGTAAGAGATGTATTTATCCAGTTTTTGGATGCTAATAAGCAACGAAAAACTCCAGAACGTTTTGCTATACTAGAACAAATTTACAATAGTGATGAACATTTTGATATCGAGTCGCTTTATCTTAAAATGAAAGAAAAAAATTACAGAGTAAGTCGTGCTACTCTTTACAATACTATCGAACTTTTATTAGAGTGTGGTTTGGTTCGAAAGCATCAATTCGGTCCCCAACATGCCCAGTATGAAAAATCTTATTTTGATAAACAACACGATCATATTATCCTGACTGATACCGGGGAGGTGAAAGAGTTTTGTGATCCTAGAATACACATGATCAAAAAATCCATAGAAGAAGTGTTTGACATTGACATCCACCAACATTCACTCTATTTTTATGGAACTAAGAAACAAACCAATAATTAATATATGGCTGTAGACTTACTGCTTGGGCTCCAATGGGGTGACGAAGGAAAAGGGAAAATTGTTGACGTCCTTACTAAAGACTATGATATCATTGCACGATTTCAAGGCGGCCCAAACGCAGGACATACCCTAGAATTTGAAGGAATTAAGCATGTATTGCATACTATTCCATCTGGAATCTTTCACCCAAAAGCACTTAATATTGTTGGAAACGGGGTCGTTATTGATCCCGTCATATTCAAAAAAGAACTCGAAAATTTAAGTCCATTTCATATCAATATTTCAGAAAATTTATTGATTTCAAGAAAAGCTCACCTTATACTTCCCACCCACCGCCTATTGGATGCTGCTTCTGAACAAGCAAAAGGTTCCCAAAAAATTGGTTCTACACTTAAGGGAATTGGACCTACTTATATGGACAAAACAGGTCGTAATGGAATACGTATTGGAGATTTAGAATTTGATGATTGGAAAAATCGTTACAGAGCTTTAGCCAACAAACACCAAGATTTAATTAAGCATTATAACGTTGATTTGAAATTCGATCTTGATCAATTAGAAGATGAATTTTTTGATGCGATCAACCATATTAAGAATTCCGTTAACTTTATTGATAGTGAACATTTTTTGATGAGAGCCCAAAATACAAATCAAAAAATTTTAGCAGAAGGGGCACAAGGCTCATTACTTGACATCGATTTTGGAACATATCCTTTTGTTACATCCTCTAACACAACTGCAGCTGGAGCATGCACAGGATTAGGGATTGCTCCAAATAAAATTGGGGAAGTTTATGGAATTTTTAAAGCATACACCACACGAGTGGGAAGCGGACCTTTTCCGACTGAATTATTTGACAAAACAGGGGAAGAAATGGGCCGTATTGGAAATGAGTTTGGTGCGACCACTGGAAGAGCTCGAAGATGTGGTTGGTTAGATCTTGTCGCTTTGAAATACGCTGTCGAAATCAATGGGGTGACCCAATTAATGATGATGAAAGCCGATGTTTTATCTGGTTTCAAAAAATTAAAAATCTGTACATCATATCATTATAAAGGTCAAACGGTTAAACACTTTCCCTACAGCACTGAACCTAAATATTTAACACCTATTTACGAAGAATTTGAAGGTTGGGTAGAAGATCTAACAACTTTTGAATATGAAGATGCTTTACCAAAAAACCTAAACATATACATCAATTTCATTGAACGATATTTAGATGTTCCCATAAAGATTGTCTCTGTAGGTCCTGATCGAAAACAAACAATATTTAAAAATACTATTGAAATTCATTAATTACTAAACTATTTTCCTTGTCAAAACTGACTCTTAAAATATTTCTACTAAGTTTTGTAAGTCTACTTAGTATTGCTCAAGAAAAAAAACTTATTGAAATCAAAAAAGCTGGATCGTTCCAATTAAATGAAAAAGAATATCCTGGAGCAAATATTTTGATTAAAGATATAAAAGAACAAGTTCACCTTTTTCACGACGGAATGGACATTTGGTCAGATAAAACCTTATTTTATAAGAGCGAAAACTCATTTAAAGCCTACGGAAACGTTCGAGTTCAACAGGGAGATAGCATACGATTAACGGCCAATTATGTGGAATACAATGGTACAACACGTTTTGCAAAATCAAAAGGTAATGTGGTGTTAACCAATCTTGAAATGACCCTTAAAACTGACACCCTTTACCTCGATCGCAATAAGCAAGAAGCTTATTATAATACATTGGGTATTGTTACTGATGAAACAACTACCATTACAAGTAATGAAGGTACTTATTATCTAGATTTAAAAAAATATCGCTTTGTATCCGAGGTGAAAATCAAAAATGATGATACGACAATCAATTCAACACAACTTGATTTTTTCACAGAAAATAAGCATGCGTACTTCTATGGACCCACCACAATTGTGGGAGAAGATTACGATATTTTTTGCAAAAGAGGATTTTATGACACCACTTTTAAAAAAGGATACTTCAAAGACAATGCTGAAATAGACTATGACCTCCGAAATATTACAGGAGATAGTATTTATTTTGATGATCAACGTCAATACGCTTCCGCTACCCAAAACATCATTATGACCGATACTCTCAATAAAACTTTATTAATGGGAGATTACGCCGAAGTATTTAAAGCTTTGGATTCGGCTATGATAACACGACGGGCCTTAGCCGTTAATCTAATTAAGGGAGATTCTTTATATGTTCACGCCGATACTTTAGTGTCAACTGGACCCGCAGATGCGCGAATGATGAAAGGATATTACAATGTACGCATTTTCAAAAGTGATCTCAGTGGCAAGTCAGATTCTATTCATATTAATCAACAAACTGGTCTAACAAAATTACTTCGAAGACCTTTAAGTGATAAAGAAATTCAGTTTTTAACTCCTCAAGAAATTTCATTTAAAAATCCTGTTTTATGGTCGAGTGGTAGTCAAATGACAGGTGACGTTATCCATTTGATAAACGACCCCGAAAATGAAGTGTTAGACTCTCTAAAAATTATCAATAATGCGTTTTTGATCGAAAAAGATTCACTGGGAATTGATAATTATAATCAAATTAAAGGGATTAGGCTGTTAGGAGATTTTGTCAATAACAAGCTAAAAACGGTTGATGTCATTCAGAATACTGAAATGATTTACTACTTGTACGATGATGACACAAAAGAATTGGTTGGAATTGATAGGGCTATCTGTAGTTCGTTACGGCTTGATGTTGAAGAAAACCAAATAAAAAAAGTTACTTTTTTTACCAATCCTGACGGAGTTGTTTATCCCGAAAAAGATATGCCAATCAATGCCCGAAAACTTTCAGGGTTTCGTTGGCGTGGAGACGAAATCATTCGCTCGAAAAATGATTTATTTAAAGACCAACCCCAAAAGAAAAAATAATGGGCTCGCTAAGGGAATTATTTTTTAAACATCAAGCCCAAACCACCCCCTACCCGCTTGGAATTGAAGTAGCAAAAGCTAAAGGATCCTATATTTTTGATCGTAAAGGAAAATCATACTTAGATTTTGTGGCAGGCGTTTCAGCATGTAGTTTAGGGCATCTACATCCCAAAGTTGTCAGAGCTGTACGAAAACAATTACGCAGGTATATGCACGTGATGGTTTATGGAGAGTTTGTGCAGGAACCTTCGGTTTTATTGACTCAACTAATTGCGAAAAATTTACCTCCTCAATTATCCACAACCTATTTGACGAATTCTGGAACGGAAGCTATTGAAGGAGCTTTGAAGCTCGCAAAACGATCGACAGGTAGGTTCGAAATTATCGCTGCACAATCAGCTTACCACGGAAGTACGCATGGTGCAATGAGTGTAATGGGATTTGAGGAACGAAAACGTGCTTATCGCCCTTTGTTACCAGGAGTTTCATTTATTAAGTTTAATGATGAATCGGATTTAAATAAAATAACATCATTAACAGCTGCTGTCATTTTAGAAACCATACAAGGAGGAGCTGGATTTATATGCCCACAAAAAGATTATTTAAAAAAAGTCAGAGCACGTTGCAATCAGGTGGGGTGCCTTCTTATCTTAGACGAAATTCAACCAGCAATAGGACGAACAGGTACTTTATTTGCTTTTGAACACTACGGAATCATTCCCGATATTGTAGTGATGGGGAAAGGTTTGGGTGGAGGGCTACCAGTGGGTGCTTTTACAGCCTCCTCATCTTTAATGCACCTCTTACAACATACCCCAAAACTTGGGCACATCACAACTTTTGGTGGAAATCCGATAATAGCTTCCGCTTGTTATGCTACTTTACAAACCATTTTATCCAAAAATTTTATGGTTAAGGTCATCGAAAAAGAAAACTTATTTAGATCCCTATTAACTCATCACCTTATTGAAGAAGTTCGTGGAAAAGGTCTTATGCTGGCTTTAATATTTAAACATAAAGAATATGCCAATCAACTTGTAACAAGGGCTTTAGATCATGGTTTACTGTTGTTTTTTTTACTGTTTGAACAAAAAGCAGTTCGAATAACTCCGCCTCTAAACATCTCAAATAGAGATATTCGGAAGGGATGCCAGATTATTAATTTCATCCTTGATTCGCTTGTTGATTAAATTGTTGAAAATTATAGCACATATGCCTAAAAACTTCTGCGCTAATCCCTAAGTTTAACTGTGTAAATGTATGTATGAATTCAGATTTTGATAAATTTTCTAATATTCCCGTAAATCGCTTCGAATCAATGTTAAAGACAAATAAAGTTTTTTTCTTTGATGCGACGGAGTTTGAAGAAATTGGTCAATACTATATAGACACCGGTAATTTAGCACTTGCCAAAAAAGCGCTTCAGATTGGAGAACAACAACACCCTAGTGCCGCTGCTTTAAAAATATTAAAAGTAGAATATTTGTTATTGAACAATAAAATCGGGGAAGCCGAAAATATTATTGACTTTTTATTCGAACTAGAGCCTCATAATGACATCGTTTATCTTCATAAATCAGTAATTCTTTCAAAGAAAAACATGCATGAAGAAGCCATTCTGATGCTCCGTAAAGCATTAAATTTTTCTGATGAGCCTTATGAACTTTATGCTCTTTTAGCAATGGAGTATTTGTATATCGATAGTTTTTTGATGGCTAAAGAATGTTTTATTAAATGTCTTGAATTAGACCCAAATGACCAACACGCTCTTTACAATGTAGTGTACTGTTTTGAATCCCTACATGACCCACAAGGAGCCATTTCATTTATGGATCAACTTCTGAATAATGACCCTTACAACGAAATAATTTGGCATCAGTTAGGACGTCAATATGTTCAACTAAAACAATACAAAGAAGCCATAACAGCTTTTGATTTTGCCATCATTTGTGACGATACCTTTATTGGTGCTCACATGGAAATGGGTAAAACACTAGAAAAATTAGGCAAATTTAATGAAGCGATCAATTTCTATGAAATGACCTTATCCATTGACGACCCCACAGCATTTGCCTTGTTTCGTTTGGGTAGTTGTCATAGTAAATTAGGGAACAAAGTTTTGGCACTTCGATTTTTCAAAAAAACAATACATCATGATCCTCTATTTGATAAAGGGTGGATAGCACTTGCAGAATATCATATTGACGCTAAAGATTTTAATAAAGCACGCTACTATATCAATAAGGCTCTTCAGATAGATAATTCCAATGGTTCTTATTGGAAATTATATGCTAAAACTAATGAAGTTTTGGGTTTCTTGGAAGAGGTTGATGTCGCTCATCAAGAACTAACTGCTCTAGGAAATTACGAACTAGAAACCTGGCTTTCTTGGGCAAAATGCTTGCTAAACCTAAAGGATTATGAAAAAGGAATTGAAGTAATGAAACAAGCCTTGGATTTCTATCCTGAAAATAGCAAATTTAACTTTTTAATCGCTGGCTTTTATTTAATGCTAAAACGGGAGCGAGAAGCGGCCTTTTTTCTAAAGAATGCTTATTTACTTGACCCTAAAGAATTAAACCTTTTTTATTTACATTTTCCAGAGTTTAACTCTTCTCCTCTGATTAAAAGAGCACTAACGATTTAGGTTATTTTCCATATCCATTTTGTACTTTTACAGCTATGAAAATAATAAAAAAATCGCTTATCCTCTTTCTTAAAGGAATGGCTATGGGTGCAGCCGACATTGTACCAGGGGTTTCGGGCGGAACGATGGCTATTATTACCAATATTTATCAAGAATTAATTGCCTCCATACATGGTATTGATGTCACAAAAATTAAAGCACTATTCCTTGGTGATCGAAAAAAAGCTTGGAAAGAATTAAACGGTTCGTTTTTGCTCACGCTTTTTATTGGTATACTAACCAGTGTTTTGGTTTTGGGTAGTTTTTTAAAATTTTTATTAGAAGAGTATCCAATTCAATTATGGGCATTTTTCTTTGGACTTGTGTTTGTGAGTGCTTTTTTTGTTGGAAAACAAATAATGAAATGGCGTTTGGCTCAATTTATTGGAGTTTTAATCGGGATAATTGTAGCTTTTTCTATTACCCAACTTAACGCATCTCAATCAGAAACTTCACTGTTGTATCTTTTTTTCTGTGGTTCTATTGCTGTAATTGCCATGATTTTACCAGGTATATCTGGGGCCTTTATTTTAGTTCTTTTAGGAGTTTATCCAACGGCTTTAAAAGCTATTGATCAACTCAAATCATTTGAAAGTGAAGGTTTTGTTATCTTTATAGTGATGGCTATTGGGGGACTTATTGGGTTGAAATTATTTTCTGGAATATTAAACTGGCTTTTTAACAAATATAAAGACGCTACTATTGCAGTATTGGTGGGCTTTATGCTTGGTTCACTATACAAAATATGGCCATGGAAAAAAGTACTTGCATCATATACCAATAGCGATGGTGAACAAGTTCCCTTAAAAGAATTGGCCGTTACTCCTCAACATTATGAAGGGAACTCACATTGGGAATCTGCGTTATTGCTTGCCGTATTGGCGATAATATTTGTTATTATTTTAGAAAAAATAGCCAAACTAAAAATATCTAATGAATAATCGTAACCTCAATGACAATATTCTTTTAGTCATAAAAGGCTTAGCTATGGGGGTAGCAAATAAAATTCCTGGCGTTTCTGGTGGAATAGTAGCAATAGTGACCGGCTTTTATGAAGAGTTTATCTATTCTTTACAGCGTTTAAACTTCAAGTCGTTGATTTTACTCGCTAATGGTAGATTTAGAAATTTTATTATTTACATCAATGGAAAGTTTCTTGGGCTTATTAGCTTAGGAGTTATTATCAGCTATTTTACTGTTTCTGTTGTTTTGGACTATGCTTTGTTATATTACGAACGTTACATATGGGCTTTATTTTTTGGAATGATTGTGTATTCATGTGTGCTTCTGTTCAGAGATTTTGGTCAATGGAAACACCAATATATCACCTATAGTGTCCTCGGGTTTTCAATTGGGTTAATTTTAAGTATTTTGGATCCAGCTAATGAAAACCAGAATCTATGGTTTGTGTTTTTATGTGGATTTGTTAGTATAACTGGAATGACTCTACCAGGGCTCTCGGGATCTTTTCTTTTAATTTTAATGGGGAATTATGTACTGCTAATGGTTGACGCTATCAACGCCGTAGGTTGGAGTGTAATCGATCTCATATATTGGAATTGGGAGCGTATTTTATCTCCTGAAAGATTGAATTTATTGACCATTTTCGGGGTATTCATAATAGGCTCATTAACAGGTCTTGTGGTGTTATCAAATCTACTTCATTGGGCGCTAAAACATTACGGTAAACGATTAAATGCCGCTATCATTGGTTTTGTATTAGGTTCTTTATTGGTCCTTTGGCCTTGGCATATTGAAGCTCCTGAAAATGCACAAGGTTTTGTTCAAAATCATATCTTCACTATTATTTGTATCGTGTTAGGAATTAGTATAGTTGTAATTTTAGATATCTATGAAAAGCGAAGGAAATCGTGACCGTTTTGGGCTATTAGGAAAAAATATTGGATATTCATTTTCTCAAAGATATTTTACGGAAAAATTCAACACTGAAAAATTAATCCATTGTAGCTATGAAAACTTCGATATTCCCTCAATATCAGCCTTAAAAAACATTCTCAAACAATCCCATTTATCTGGTTTAAACGTTACTATTCCCTACAAACAAGAAGTTATTCCTTTTTTGGATCGTCTATCGCCAACGGCAAAAGAAATTGGAGCGGTTAATACCATAAAGATTGAAAAAGATGGTAGCCTAACAGGGCATAATACAGATTGCGTCGGGTTTGAAAAAACAGTTAGACCATATCACAAAGAACATCGCAAAGCTCTGGTATTAGGAACTGGTGGAGCCTCCAAAGCCATTGTATATAGTTTAAATAGTTTAAATATCAAACATCAATATGTTTCAAGATCAAAATCAAATCACAGCATCACCTACAAAGAACTCAACAAATATTTTTTGTCAGAATATACTATGATCATCAACTGTACCCCTTTAGGAACATATCCTAAAGTAGATCAAATGCCTGATTTAGATTACAATGGAATAACAGCAAAACATCTGTTGTATGATTTGATTTATAATCCTGGTGAAACAAAATTTCTTTCTGAAGGAAAAAAAAGAGGTGCAACTATTGTAAACGGATATCAAATGCTGGTAGAACAAGCAGAAGCAGCTTGGTCAATTTGGTTAATGTAAATTTATTCTCTAAAGACTCAT
The DNA here is from genome assembly GCA_965659665.1 of Flavobacteriaceae bacterium. GTDB lineage: Bacteria > Bacteroidota > Bacteroidia > Flavobacteriales > Flavobacteriaceae > CBFHWU01. The sequence continues at coordinate 115,863 of CBFHWU010000031.1, read as the reverse complement.
CATATTTAGTATCTTAGTGATATAATTGTTTAACCTTTCGCTATGTTGGAAAATACCGACAATGAACTTCTTGATGATAACCAAAGTAACGAGCGGGTAAGCCCCCCCAATATTGGAAAAACCGACTCAGAGAAGTTATCTAAATCAGCGCCTAACGAGGAATTAAATGCTCCTGCACCAGAAAATTCTGATCAAAAAGGAGGTTCGACATCAGAAGTGGTAGCTGAACAAACAGCCAAAATCATTGAATATAAAGAAGAAGTCCCTTTAACTGAAAAAGAAAATACCTCAGCTCAACAAGATCAGTCTACATTATCAATTGATGGTCATGAACCACCTCTAAAAGAAGTAAGTATTGATGCCGAAAATAAAGGCACAAAAACAGATCATGAGCAAAAAGAAACGGCCTATAAAGACCTCAGCTTAAAAGAGATTGTCGATAAGTTAGACCACATTCTCAAAAATGAAAAAGTTCAATATCTCAAAAAAATAGTCGATCAATTAACGCAGCAATTTAACGCGCAATGTGGTGATTATATAGATGAAAAGAAAAAAAAATTCTTAGACAATGGAGGAAATGAGTCTGACTTTAATCATCATATTCCAGAGAAAAAAGAATTTTTTGATTTAATAAAAAAATATCGAGCAGAGCGTCAAAAGTATTATAAAGACTTCGAAGAAACATTAAATAAAAATTTAAAGATTCGATTATCAATAATCGAAGAATTACGTTCGCTTATCGATACCGATCAACAACTTAGCAGTACGTATAAACATTTTAAAAATCTTCAAAAAAAGTGGAAAGAAACAGGATCTGTACCAAGGTCAGAAACGAATAACCTTTGGAAAACCTACCACTTTCAAGTAGGAAGATTTTATGATTATCTTCATCTTAACAGAGAATTTAGGGAATTAGACCATAAATTTAATTTAGAAGAAAAACTAAAGATCATTGAACATGCCGAAAAGTTAGCAAATTCATCAGATGTTGTAAAAGCATTCAGAGACTTGCAAGTACTTCACAAACGTTGGAAGGACGAATTAGGCCCCGTTTCTAAGGAGCAAAGTGATGAAATTTGGGATCGTTTTAGTCAAGCAACTAAAATTATTCATGATAAACGACAGTTTTTTTTAAACAACCAAGATGCACTTAATCTTGAAAATCTAGAAAAAAAACGGCTTATCATCGCCCAAATGCAAGAAATAGTTGAAAAATTAGTACAACATGTTGGTGATATTCAACGACAATCGAAAACAATTGACGGACTAAAAGAAGCGTTCTTCGAGTTAGGAAGAGTACCTAAAGGAGAAAGTAGTAAGTTATGGGGGGATTTTAAAACATTATTGAGCGCCTTTAGTAAAAAAAGAAATACTTTTTACAAAAAATTAAAAAAAGAACATAACCTCAATCTCTCTAAACGAATTGAGCTTATCGAACAAGCAGAAACGCTCAAAGAATCTACCGATTGGAAAAGTACCACCCAAAAGTTTATTACGCTCCAAAAAAAATGGAAAACCATTGGTGCTACCTCTAGAAAACATAACGAAACGACATGGAAAAGATTTCGTGATGCTTGTAATGTGTTTTTTGAGAGATTGGATAATTCAAAAAACAAAGAAAGTGCCGTTCAAATACACCACTTTGAGGAAAAAAGAAAAATACTGGCTGCTATCGAAGTTTTTGAACCTGACGACAATATTGATGACAATATCAGTTATATTAAAGAATGGGTAAAGCAATGGAAGCAAATTGGTTTTGTACCCACAAGTAAAAGAAGGATTGAAGAACAATTTAAAAAAGCCGTGTTAAAAGCCTTTACATCTATTGGTTTGGATAAAAAAAGTTCAGAGGAGACCATGTATGCGATGCAACTAGAAAGCATGGAGGGCAATAAGGATGAAATTTATAAAGAACTTCAAAAAATTCAACGAAAAATTGATGAAGCCAATCAAAATATTTTACAGCTAGAAACCAATTTACAGTTTTTTGGGGAGCACCAACTAAAAAATCCTATCGTTCAAAAGGTTCAAAATGATGTAGCCAAGTTTCAAGAAAATGTCAATGAATTATTGAACAAGAAAAAACATTTACGTCAGTTACTTCGATAAATTTTGCTTGGCCAACTCCCATAAATTTTCGAGTTCGTTTGAATTCAAATTGATAAGTTGGTTGTCATTTTCCTGGGCTTTTTTTTCCATATACTCAAATCGCCGAATAAATTTATTATTTGCTCTGGATAGCGCATCATCTGGATTTATTTTTAAGAAACGAGCGTAATTGACCAAAGAAAATAATACATCTCCAAACTCCTCTTCAATCTTTTCTTGAGAATCCTGATCTATTTCAGTATATAATTCTTCAATTTCTTCAGATATTTTATATTTAACTTGGTCAATATTCTTCCAATCAAATCCTATTCCCGATGCTTTATCTTGAATTCTGGAAGCCTTTACTAAAGAAGGTAAGCCATTAGGTACACCTGAAAGAACCCCTTTGTTCCCTTCCTTAAGTTTTAATTTTTCCCAATTTTGTCGTACTTCCACCTCATCGATAACTTGAACATCTCCATAAATATGAGGGTGTCTCGAAATTAGTTTATCCTTAATTCCGTCAGCAATATCACCGATATCAAAAGCACCATGCTCGCTCCCTATTTTAGCATAAAAAACGACATGCAAGAGCAAATCCCCTAATTCGTTTTTAATTTCAGTCATGTCCTCATTTATAATAGCATCACTGAGTTCGTAGGTTTCTTCGATCGTAAGATGTCGTAAACTTTTCAACGTCTGCTTTTTATCCCAAGGGCATTTCTCCCGAAGCTCGTCCATTGTGGTTAACAATTTTCCGAGACTTTTTAGCTGATTCTCTAATATTTTTGACATTTAACTTTGAGTAAATTTTTTGTGAGGGAAGCGCATTTTATAATCTGAAACAATGTTCCCTTTTGAGATTTGTGACAATCTTGATTTTAGCAAACGTTTTTTTAATGAACTTAGCCGATCGGTAAATAATATTCCTTCAATGTGATCATATTCATGTAATACAATGCGCGCTGCAATTCCATCCAAAACTAACGTGTGAGACTTAAAGTTTATATCTTGAAATTTTATTTTTATTTGGGTTTTACGAGCTACGTCTTCTCTTATGTTCGGAATACTTAAACAGCCTTCATTAAAATCTTCGGTTGCTCCCATTTGGGTAATAATTTCGGGATTAATAAAAACACATTTAAAATTTTTTAATTCTTTACGTTCATAACGATCCAAATTCTCATCATTTGAAAAAGGTGAAGCATCGACAATAAACAAACGAAAGGATAACCCTACCTGAGGTGCTGCTAAACCTACTCCACTTGCTGCATACATGGTTTCCCACATGTTATCTATCGTTTGACTTAAATTTTTATTGTTTTTATCAATTTTTTCTGTTTTCTTACGCAGTACTGGATCTCCATAAGCGACAATGGGTAAAATCATATTTGATTCGTTTTTTGTTCAATATAAGATTGTAAAATAAGTGTTGCGCTTATTTCATCAATTTTTTCTTTTTGTTTCCTTTTACTTTTTTTCATTCCACCATCGACCATCGCTCGAACTGCCATTTTGGAAGTAAACCGCTCATCTATTCGTATAACTTTTATAGAGGGAAATTTTTTTTCAAAATACCTTAAAAATTTTTGAATATGTTGTTCAATATCAGAGGGTTCATTATTAAGGTGTTTAGGTTCTCCTAGTACTAAAACTGAAATCGTTTCTTGGTCAAAAATAGCGTGCAGTTTAGGAATCAAATCAGTAGTGGATATTGCGCCGTAACCAAAAGCAAAATATTGGTGCTCATCGGTAATAGACAATCCACATCTTTTAGTTCCATAATCTATCGCAATCGCTTTATTCATCTGTGCAAATTTAAAACTATTTTTTTTTGATTAATCAAAATTTCATGTTTCCGCTTATATTTGAAAAAAATAATACATGATCACATTACAACCCATCATTGAAGCCGCTTGGGAGGATCGTTCTCAGCTCCAGTCCACAACCACACAAAAAGCCATTAGAGATGTGGTTAATTTGCTTGATTTAGGCACAATAAGAGTCGCTGAACCCTCACCCAACGGATGGATCGTTAATGAATGGATTAAAAAAGCTGTCGTGTTGTATTTTCCTATTCAACAAATGGAAACTTTAGAAGCTGGACCCATGGAATTCCACGACAAAATTCCATTAAAACGAAACTATAAAGAAAAAGGTATTCGTGTAGTACCTCACGCAGTTGCCCGACATGGTGCATATATCTCTCCCGAAACTATTTTAATGCCTAGTTATGTAAACATTGGTGCATATGTGGATAAGGGCACTATGGTCGATACTTGGGCAACTGTTGGCAGCTGTGCTCAAATTGGTGAAAATGTACATTTAAGTGGAGGTGTTGGAATTGGGGGAGTGTTAGAACCCTTACAAGCTGCGCCTGTAATTATAGAAGATAATGCTTTTATTGGTTCAAGATGTATTGTAGTAGAAGGGGTTCGTGTTGAACAAGAAGCTGTATTAGGGGCAAATGTTGTCCTTACTGCTTCTACAAAAATTATAGATGTTACCGGAAATAAAGCTGTAGAATCAAAAGGAGTAGTCCCAGCTCGATCCGTTGTCATTCCAGGGACGTACACCAAAACTTTTCCTGCAGGTGATTATCAAGTTCCTTGTGCACTCATTATCGGTAAACGAAAAGAGAGTACGAATAAAAAAACATCTCTCAATGATGCCTTAAGAGAACATAATGTCTCTGTATAATAGCTCCGCCATCAAAGTAGGCTTTGAAGGATCAACCCTTTTTTCCAAGGGGTATACTGGAATACCTTTTTACATTCAAAAACTCATTGAAAATTTTGAAGAAAATTCTTCAGTTTCTCCTCACATTTTTTTTCCGATCAACCGATATTTTAAAAAAAAATATTTGGCACCATTTACATATAATTATCCTACACATTGGTACTGGAATTCGATTAACTTGAATTCAATAGATATTATTCACTGCACACATGCTCCTTTTTTAAATCTAAAAGGAGTCCAAAAAATAGCGACCATACACGACTTAGCTTTTATGGTGGATGAATTAAAAGGAATTGAAATTGCTAGTGCCTACTTTGTTAAAAAACGAATTAAGTTATTCAACCAAATCAGTAAGCATGCTGATGCTATTATCTCAGTGAGTCAAAAAACTAAAGAGGATTTTTTACGTTTTTTTGATTTTCCTGAACACAAAATTCATGTTATCCACTTAGCACCTATTGTTAAAACGTTATCTTTTAGTACAACTAATATTTACGCTAAAACACCTTACTTGCTCAGTGTGGGAGGAGTAAGTACCCGTAAGAATACCTTAAATATGGTCAAAGGTTTTTTAAAATCTAATGCGAGTGAAAATCACTCCTTGCTTGTGGTGGGAAAAAATGGACTAGGAAATGAAGAGGTCTTCAAATATCTCCAAAAAAACGACCATTATCAAAAAGTAATCCTTTTGGGTTACGTGAATAATCTTCAGCTACAGTCCTTATACAAACACGCATCGGGTTTTGTGTTTCCCACATTATACGAGGGATTTGGAATGCCTCTTTTAGAAGCGATGAATAATCATCTCCCCATTGTAACAAGCACTTTAGGCGCGGCCCCCGAAGTAACAAACGGTCACGCAGCTCTCGTAAACCCCTTTGATATCGACGAAATTGCTGGTGGAATAGACACACTGACACAAAAAAATAAAAACGAATTAGATAATGCGTTTCAATATGCTCAATCTTTTCAATGGTCCAAAAATATAAAAGAGACAATAGCGGTTTATGCTTCATTAATTGAGGGTTAAGGTCGGTATTTAATGTAATTTTGATGACCTCCCAGAACTTTTCCACCAAAAAAAACACGTTCTATCCATATAATTAAACGGTATTTAAAACGTTCATGCTTTGCTTTTGGTCGGCCTATAACAGTTGGCCCACTAAAGCGTAAACTATCTTGCCAATCCAACTCTCGTATTTTTGATTTCATAAGTTTTGGATGTGTTCCTTCAAATTTTAAGCAAAAATCAATCCTACCATAATCATATACTTCCTCATACTTTTTGTACTCTGCTTGAGCTACCAACTTTCCCCGATGGGTTGTTGAAAAATACATTCGCTTTTTACGCATCAACCTAGGCGGTCGTACCCAACCGTAGTGGAAAACAGTAGCCTTCAAAGGGACAACCTTTAATTTTGAAGATCCCTCTTTAGATCGATAGCTTACGCCATCAAAATTGGGAATTCTTCTAAACGACTGCGCCGATTCAAAAGAATGAATTTCAGGATCGTTTCGAACAATTCTTATTTCATAAGGGTACCAGCAATGATCTCTGAAATAATGTTTATAATCGCCATAAAAATGCAAATATTCAAACAAAAAACCCTCTACCTGAGGGTAATCAAGATATTGTTCACATGCTTTTTTAATGATAGAAATATCCTTTTCGTGAATAACTTCATCCCCTTGCAAGTAAAACAACCAATCTCCCGAACAAGCTTGTTTTGCTATATCTGTTTGATGAGCGTGTTCCATTCCATTAGGGAATTTATCTATATCCCACTCCGTATGAATAATCTTAATTTTATCAGAACCAATGGCTTTAAGTCTATGAAAAGAGTCATCATCGTCATCTCCTTTTCCGAGTGCAATTACAAATTCATCAACTAAGTCTAAAATAGATAATATGGACTCTTCAATTGGATAGTATAACTTAGACGTATTTCTAAGAAAAGTAAAACCGCTTATTTTCATGAAATCAAAGGTAAAGCAAATAAAAAAAATGGGTTAATTTTGTTTTATGAAAATTGGATTTGATGCCAAAAGAGTTTTCCATAATGCCAGTGGTCTGGGAAATTATGGAAGAGATGTGATACGAATCATTTCTCATTATCGCCCTTTGGATCATTTGTATTTATACAATCCAAAAAAAGCAAAAATTAATCGTCTTGAACTCAAATCTAATATTCATATTAAATTGCCCAATGGACTTTGGAAATACTTTTCATCCCTTTGGCGACAAATCGGAATAACTCGCCAAATACATTGTGATCAAATAGATCTTTTTCATGGGCTTAGTGGAGAATTACCTCAAAATCTTAAGGTCCCAAGTGTAGTAACCGTTCATGATCTTATTTTTATTAGACACCCTGAGCTTTATACTCCTATCGATGTTAAAATTCATCTTCAAAAAGTAATACACGCATGTAAGGTTGCCCATAAAATTATTGCTATCAGCGAACAAACTAAAAAAGATGTTATTGATTTTTTAAATATAAATTCTGAAAAAATCGATGTCATTTACCAAGGGTGCCATGCTCAGTTTAGAAAAAAATGTTCATCAGTTGAATTGGATAAAATACATGCTAAATATCAACTACCCCGAAGATACCTTTTAAGTGTAGGTACTTTAGAAAAAAGAAAAAATGTGAACCTTATTCTGGAGGCTGTTGCTAATACTGATCATCATGTTGTGCTCGTGGGTCGAAAAACTCCTTACGTGAATCAATTACTTGAGTATATTAAAAACCATAAAATGGAAAATCGTGTTCATCTCCTTCACAATGTTTCATTTGAAGACCTCCCCGCAATTTACCAACAAGCCCATTTGTTTTGTTACCCTTCAATTTTTGAAGGATTCGGAATTCCTATCTTGGAAGCGCTGTGTAGTGGTATTCCTGTGATTAGTTCAAAAGGGGGTTGTTTTAGTGAGGCTGGAGGACCAAGCTCATTTTATGTTGATCCAAAAAATTCAACAGATTTAAAGAAAGTTATTCTTGAGCTTTCATCAAATAAAAGCCTTTACCAAAAAACTATTCAAGACGGGCTTGAACATGCAAAACAATTTGAAGACCATCCTATTGCTCATAACTTATACAAAGTATATCAAACAATAAAAAAATAATGGAAACTATTTGTTTTTTTAATACCGCTATTCCTTGGGGAGGTGGAGAAAAATGGCATCTTGAAACTGCTGATTTTTTACATCAAAAAGGAATTTCAGTACACATTGTTTGTCACAAAAAAAGTGTGTTATTTCAAAAAGCAAAATCGAAAACAATCCCACATACAGGAGTATCCATATCAAACTTAAGTATCCTAAACCCTTTGAAGTATGCTAAAATTTCTCAGGTTTTCAAAACAGAGAAAATAAGTACGGTAGTCATCAATCTGTCACAGGACTTAAAAGTAGGGGGTATTGCAGCTAAATTAGCAAATGTTAATCGCATTATTTACAGAAGAGGAAGTGCTATTCCGGTAAAAAACACTGCATTAAACCGTTATTTATATAAACATATTGTTGACGAAGTGTTGGTGAATTCTAAAGCTACACTCAATTGTATTTTGGAATTAAACCCCTCTTTATTCCCACAAGAACGCGTAAGTATTATTCCAAATGGAATTGATATAGAACAATTTAATAAAAATTCTTTCGACGTTTATTATGAAAAAAAACAAAATGAAATTGTCTTTACCAATTTAGGGCGTATTGAGGAACAAAAAAATCAGATTTTTTTAATCAAAGTTGCTGCCTTGCTCAAAGAAAAAGGAGTTCAGTTTAAAATGATTATTGGCGGTGAAGGAAGGCTATTGAAAACTTTAAAATTTAATGCCCAGTCACTAGGAGTAGAAGATTTCATTCAATTTGTGGGATTTGTCAAAAATCCAATCAATTTATATATGAGTGGTGATGTGTTTTTGTTATCATCATTATGGGAGGGTTTTGGTTATGTTATTGTAGAGGCTGGCGCCTGCAAAAAGCCAGTCATCGCTTTTAATAGCAGTAGCAACCCTGAAGTTGTCATAAATAAAAAAACAGGACTATTAACCCCACATAACGAACTCGATTTTTTCTGTAAGGCTATTCTTAAATTTTATCACCAGAGGTCTTTGATTACAACAATGGGAGAGGCTGCTTTAAAACATGTTTCTCGTGCTTTTGATAAAAAAATCATTTTTAAAAAAATTGAAAAGTTTTTACTCCACTCAAAAAAGATTCAAATAACAGCTATCATTACCACCTTTAATGAAGAAAAAAATATTAGACGCGCTCTTGAGTCTGTTAAATGGGTTGATGAAATATTAGTTGTCGATTCTTTTAGTACCGATCAGACGGTATCCATTTGTAAGTCCTATGGGGCAAGTATTTTACAACGTAAATACGATTATCCCGCAGCACAAAAAAATTGGGCCATTCCTAAAGCTTCTAATCCGTGGATTATCCTGCTTGATGCAGATGAATGTGTTTCAGAAAAACTTCAAAACGAAATTTTATCAAAACTCAAGACTTCAACTAAGCACACTGCTTTCTGGATTAAAAGGAAGAATTACTTTCTCGGAAAACGCATTCGTTATTCTGGCTGGCAAACGGACAAAGTTATTCGATTTTTTAAAAAAGAGCATCACCAATATCAAGACAAAAGAGTTCATGAAGAAATTAAATTAACCTCTAATATTGGAAAATTAAAAGGAGAAATCATCCATTATACGGCTACCGATTATCAAGCCTATAAATTAAAAATAGAACGTTATGCGCAATATGGAGCTGAGGAATTGTACCAAAAAGATATTCCTATAAGCCTTTTTCAGATATGGCTGAAACCAGGTTTTAAATTTTTTGTAAGTTATTTTGTTCGAGGGGGATTTTTGGATGGTAAAAAAGGGTTTTTGATATGTAAGCTTAAAGCACATGAAACGCATTTGAGAGCAAAAATTACAAAACAGATGCGTTATGAATCCCTTTGAAAACATCTTTAAAACGCTTGATAAAGGGGGACTTATATTATATCCTACAGAAACTGTTTGGGGGCTCGGCTGTGATGCAAATAAAGAAGAGGCTATTTATCGAATTTATTCCCTTAAAAAAAGACCTTTTAACAAACCCTTAATTGCTTTGGTTTCATCCATTGAAATGCTTCAATTATATACGGGGAAATTAGATAAATCCATTACTCAAAGCATAGAAAATAGTTCAGAACCCCTCACCATTATTTACCCAAAAGTGAGATCAATAGCACATAATGCTTGTGGTGAGGACGGTAGTATGGCATTGAGAATTCCAAAAAATAAAATCCTTACTCATTTTATTGATCTTTTCGGTAAGGCGCTTATTAGTACCTCAGCCAACCGAAGTGGAATGCCATTTACCCATGATTTTAAGGAAATCGATTCTAATATTTTGGAAGGGGTAGATGATGTCGTAAATTTGCCCATTAATAGTATGGCTGGACAGCCGTCAAAAGTAGTAAAGCTAATGCCTGACAGAAGCCTAAAAACCCTACGATTTTGATACATTTAGAAACAATTTCAACCTATTTTAAAGATCCTCTTTTTACACTTATAGGATCTTCTGGTGACCGCCTTGGCGTTGATACCTATGTAGTGGGGGGGTTTGTTCGAGATGTCATATTGGAAAGAGGAAAACCAAAAGATATTGATATTGTTTGTGTTGGTAGCGGGATCGATTTGGCTCATGAAGTGGCGAGAAACTTAGAAGAAAAACCCAAGGTTCAGGTATTCAAAAATTTTGGTACGGCCATGATAAAAACAACCCATTGGGAGCTTGAGTTTGTGGGAGCTCGTAAAGAGAGCTATCAACGTCATAGCAGAAAACCAGTAGTTGAAAATGGAACTCTTGAAGATGATCAAAATAGAAGAGATTTCACTATTAATGCTTTGGCTGTCCAATTGAATGAAAAATATTTTGGGAAGCTTATCGATCCGTTTAACGGCGTTCAAGATTTAAAAAACCGTTCCATCCGTACGCCTAGAAGTCCTGAAATTACATTTGATGACGATCCATTGCGTATGCTACGAGCTATCCGTTTTGCCACACAATTAAACTATACCATAGCCCCATCATCATTTCAAGCCATCTTTGATTTTGCCCCTCGACTTGATATCGTATCCAATGAACGTATTGTAGTTGAATTAACTAAAATATTAGAAGCTTCACAGCCTTCAACGGGTTTTTTACTGCTTGAAAAAACGGGTCTTTTGTCAACCATTCTCCCTGAACTTACCGATTTAAAAGGAATTGAAGAGGTAGAGGGACAGCGACATAAAGATAATTTTTATCACACCCTAGAAGTAGTGGATAACATAAGTACCTATTCGAAAAATATTTGGTTACGCTGGGCGGCCTTGCTTCATGATATTGGAAAAGCGCCTACCAAAAAATTTAGCCCCAAAGTGGGTTGGACCTTTCATGGCCATGAATTTATTGGTGCAAAAATGGTGTATCAACTTTTTAAGAGATTAAAACTTCCTCTTAACGATAAAATGAAATATGTTCAAAAGCTCGTTTATATGAGTTCACGACCCATTATCATTTCTCAAGATATGGTAACCGATGCAGCTGTAAGAAGGTTAGTTTTTGATGCAGGAGAGCTTCTTGAGGATTTACTCACTCTTTGTAAAGCTGATATTACTACCAAAAATCCCAAAAGATTCGATCGTTATCATAAAAATTTTCAAATTGTAGCCAAAAAAATACAACAAGTAGAAGAAAGAGACCGTGTGAGAAATTTTCAACCCCCTGTTAGCGGACAAGAAATCATGCGTATCTTTGAACTTCAACCTTGTCGAGAAATTGGTTTAATTAAAGAACATATTAAAGAAGCTATTTTGGAAGGTCAAATCCCAAATGAATATGAAAGTGCAAAAAAATTAATGTTTACTAAAGCAAAATTGTTAGGACTAAAACCCAAAAACCTATGAATGTTCACACCCTTCGATGGACGAGTATTTCTATTGGAATTGTTTATCTCGTAATTTTTGCAGGAGCTATCGTTCGAATGACTGGAAGTGGAATGGGGTGTCCAGATTGGCCTAAATGTTTTGGATATTTAATTCCTCCAACAGATCGATCTGAACTCAATTGGATAGCTCACCACGATTACAAAGAAGGAAACGTCATCATCGTCGAAGAATCCTTGGCTGTAGCGGCAACTGATTTCACAAGCTCAGAACGTTTTAATCCCGATTATTGGAATCCTTATACTAAACATGATTATTCGGAGTTCAATGCACTGCACACTTGGGTCGAATTCATTAATAGACTGCTAGGTGCTTTAGCTGGCATTGCGGTGTTTGTGCTTTTTATTATTAGTCTTAGTCACTTAAAAAAGAATTCAAAAATAACTGCGTTATCTTTTTTAGTTTTTTTAGCGATGGGGTTTCAAGCTTGGCTCGGAAAAACTGTCGTTGATTCCAATTTGCTTCCTCACAAAATATCATTGCATATGTTTATGGCGCTAGTAATCATCGCCTTGTTGCTTTGGGTAAGAGCTTTAGCAAAACCGTTTGGAATGCCAAACTACCCATCAAAATCCATCCAACATTTGCTTTACTTAGCGTTTGGATTTACCTTAATACAATTTATTTTAGGGGTGCAAGTTCGTCAGTTTGTTGATCTACAAATTGATAAGTGGGGATATACTCAAGCGCAATTATGGTTAAGTAACCCTGAATGGTCATTTTACATCCATCGCTCATTATCTATTGTTGTCATTATCGTCAATATGATATTATTTCTAAAAGTCCGTTCTGAAAAGCTACATTCGACTTACATCAATTGGATTTTAGTTTGTATTATAGGGGAAATTGTACTGGGAATTTTGATGTATTATATTGATTTTCCATTTGGAACACAATCATTACATCTACTACTAGCAACTATTATTTTTGGCCTTCAATGGTATTGGATATTACGAATTAAAATTAAATATTATGGTATTTCGATTTAGAATCATATTAGACGCAAAAGATGATATTTTTAGGGATATCGAATTAGAAGAGGAACTCACCTTTGAAGATTTACATAATGCTATTACTCAAGCCTTTGGTTTCGGTGGTTCCGAAATGGCTTCTTTCTATGTGAGCGATGACGATTGGAACCAAGGAGAAGAAATTGCTCTTTTTAATATCAGTGAGGGTCTTGAATCTACAAAGATCATGTCTGAAACAAATTTGTCCTCTCTTTTCAGCGAAGAGCAGAAAAGAATGCTGTATGTTTATGATTTTTTTAACATGTGGACCTTTTTTGTTGAATTGATAGATATCGGAGAGCATGTTGATGGAACTTCATATCCTAATCTTATCAATAGTTATGGGGAAACTCCTGAGGATCCACCAGAAAAAAACTTTGAAGCTGACCCAGAGGAAGAAGATTTAAATAACGATGATTTGTGGAACGATATTGAAAATGTTTACTAGGATTTATTCATTTCGGAGCATCTCATGGTTTTCATAATTACGCTTGACAAATTCAAATGCTGAACGCATAATTTCACCCATATTTCTGCTGTGTTTAAAGTTTTTGTCTTTTATATGATCATAAATTTCTCCTCTGAGTTGTTCAATATGATCTGGAATGGATAAATGATCCTTTAACATGCACTTTAATAGTTGGGACAATCTTACTTCATTACTCAAAATACGTTTAGCAATAATAGATCTTTCTTCAACTTTGTATTGATCGACTGACCGCTTGCCTAGGTGATCCCGTACTAAGGCAACCATAGGATAGTTTTCTTTAAAAAACTGAGGTCGATATACTTTTAACTTGCCCTCATAATTTTGTTGATCAAAATCTATGGCACGTATTTTATATACCACTTGATCAAAATCGTGAGTAGGTACAATAACATAATTATAAGCACGCATATCACCCAATAACCGAATCATACATCGCTCATTAAACTTTACAAATTCTTTTGCAATTTGACTTCTTTCAGCTTTTGTACATTTAGGTAAAAAATCAGTGATAAATTCATCTCCAGGAATTCCAGCGATGTGTTCTTCGATGAGCGTGTTTTCATACACCAAAAAATTTAAATTGTGAGGCGACAACATATGCTCTAATTCTAATCCATATGCACGGGAAGCATCCGCTTTTTTTATATAGAAATATACAAAATTGTCGTTGAGAATATTTCTTATTTTAACTCTAAAAGGCTTTGAGTTTCCAAATGTACAGAAGTCAATGGCATCAACATTGAGATACTTCATAGTGTCTAAACTCCCATCAGACAATAACAAGGTATACACTCTTTTTAATTTTTCATTTAATTCAAGTCGTTCCGAATCGGTATAAAATGCTCGAACCCATAATGTATCATTATCGTTTTTGTCTAAAACGGATATTGACCCTGAAAATCGTTTTAAATCTTCATAAAAAACAGGAATTTGAATCATGCGATTGTAATAATTCAAATAGTCTTTTAAAAAAGGACTTATTGGAAAACTTGGTTTTTTTTTAACAATAAGTTTTTCGCTCATGATTATAAATACAACATAAATTTAGGTTTGTAACACTCTTACAAGTTAATCGTTATATTTTACGAACCCTCAATCTTTTCTAATGAAATACTCCACTAAAGTAACTTATTTCAATCAAGTATTTTCCACTTCACTTATATTTTTTATTTCCTTTTATGCTTGGGCTACTTCGCCTATCGAAAAAGAGCTGCTCAAAAATGGTTATGTCAAAATTGAACTAACAAAGTCTGTTACAGGTCATCTTATTTTAAAAGGGAGTGTTAATGGCGTTGAAGGAAACTTTATTTTAGATACTGGTGCTAGTGTTACGGTCATTGAACAAAAACTCCAGGAAAAATATAAGTTAAAAACAGGTGATTCTGTAAAAAGTGTTACTGTTGTTGGAGGTGATTTAAATGTTAAATACTCATACGGAAATGCTGTTATGTTTGGTCGTTCGGAGCTCGTAGACTACAAAATTACCTTACTCAGTATCGATCACATAAATAATGCCTTTATAAGAAATGGAGTAAAAAAAGTCGATGGGGTACTAGGCTCCGATATTTTAGAAGCAAAAGGAGCCATCATAGATTATCAAAATTTTATTTTATATCTAAAGGGGTGATTGTATGTTGATGACCTAAGCAGTGATGTTGATTAGATAAAGATTTCAAAATATATCCCCAAAAAAAATAGTAAAAAAAAATAAAATTCTAAGGAAATGATCTTAAAATAAATATAAACTGTTAAATTCGCTAAAAGGAAATTTCAACCCATTGACTACACTACTTACCGTTCAAGCTCTCACAAAAAAATTTGGTTCCTTAACCGCCGTAAACAATATCAATTTTGTTATTGAAAAAGGAAATGTTTATGGTATTTTAGGTCCAAATGGTAGTGGAAAATCTACTACGCTAGGAATGCTTTTAAATGTCGTAAACCCCTCATCGGGATCATTCTCATGGTTTAAACAAATAAGTACCCATCATGCACTTAAACAAGTAGGAGCGATTATTGAACGTCCTAATTTTTATCCCTATATGTCGGCCTATCAAAATTTGCGACTTGTTTGTGAAATTAAACAAATCCACCTAGATGCTATTGATAAAAAATTAGAGTTAGTAGGATTATTAGACAGAAAAGATCATGCGTTTAAAACCTTTTCACTTGGAATGAAACAACGCTTGGCCATTGCATCAGCTTTACTCAATGATCCGGAAGTTTTAATTTTAGATGAACCAACGAACGGACTTGACCCTCAAGGAATTTTTCAAATCCGAGATATTATTACCACTATCGCTCAAAAGGGAACTACCATTTTGCTTGCGTCGCATTTGCTTGATGAAGTGGAAAAAGTTTGTTCACACGTCATCGTACTTCAAAATGGAAAAATGAAGTACTCGGGACGAGTTGATGCGCTTCGTTCTAACTTTGGATATTTTGAATTGGCTTCAACAGACGAAGAAAAATTAATTCAAACCCTGAAGCTTCGACCTGAAATTGGTGTCATTAGACAAGAAAAAGGCCTTGTTATTGCTCCTCTAAAGGAAGAAATGGATGCTGAACAATTAAGTCACTGGCTTTTCGAAAAAAAATGTATAATTACCCATTTTGTGAAAAAATTTGAACGCTTAGAGTCTAAATTTCTAGAGCTTACTCAAAACGATAATCGATGAAACGACTTTTTTTAATTGAATACTATAAATTAATTGCCAATAGATCGAGTAGAGTGCTGGTCGTGATGTATTTTATCCTACTGACCTCAATTGCTTTAGTGGCCTCGATCAATTTTAAAATTGGACCTATTAATTTTCACCTTGCCGATCAAGGAATATTTAACTTTCCGTACATATGGCATTTTAACAGTTTTATCGCTGGCTTATTAAAACTTTTTTTAGCCGTAATTATTGTATCAATGATGGCCAATGAATACAGCAACAAAACCCTCAAACAAAATCTGATTGATGGATTAAGCAAAAGAGAATTTTTAAATTCAAAAATGATTATGGTTCTTTTTTTTGCAAGTATTTCTGTTGTATTTATTTTTGTAGTTTCTTTAATTCTTGGGTTCAGTTTTTCAAATTATACTGAATTAAGCATTGTGTTTAGCGAATTGGAATTTCTTTTTGCATATTTTGTTAAGCTAGTAGGGTTTTTTACTTTTTGTTTATTTCTTGGAGTTCTGATCAAACGATCTGCATTTGCGCTGGGTTTTTTGGGCGTTTGGCAATTTATTGAAGGGATTCTGTTCGGACTGCTCAAATGGCGTTTCCTGAAAAACTCCTCCATTGATGCTCAAGATATCAGTCAATTTTTTCCGCTCAACTCCATTTCCAATACATTAAGCGAACCCTTTTCTCGCTTATCCGTAGTTAAAAATATTGCTTCTCAAATTGGAGAAAACGTAGGCAGTGATTCTTATTTTGACTTTAGTGCCTTGTTGATTGTCCTTTTTTGGACTTTTGTATTTTATTATTTAAGCTATCGACTACTTCAAAAGCGTGACTTGTAGCAGAATTGTACTAATTTTGCGCAGCTATGAAATTTGAGCTCATTTCAGACTTTAAACCCACAGGAGACCAACCTGAAGCCATTCGACAATTGGTGCAAGGAATGGGACAAAAAGAAAAGTTTCAGACTCTTTTAGGAGTTACGGGATCTGGAAAAACTTTTACGGTAGCTAATGTAGTAGAACACACCCAAAAACCAACGTTGGTCCTTGCCCACAACAAAACATTAGCCGCACAATTATACGCTGAGTTTAAACAATTTTTTCCTCATAATGCCGTTGAGTATTTTGTTTCGTACTACGATTACTACCAACCCGAGGCCTATATCCCTACTAGCGGAACTTACATAGAAAAAGATTTGTCTATTAATGATGAAATTGAAAAGCTTCGACTAAGTACCACCTCTTCATTATTATCTGGACGTAGAGATGTAATCGTGATTGCTTCTGTTTCTTGTTTATATGGCATAGGCAACCCTGTAGAGTTCAAAAAAAATGTTATTTCAATCGAAGTGGATCAAATTATTCCTCGAACAAAATTTCTTCATCAACTGGTTCAGAGTTTATATGCTCGAACAACTGCTGAGTTTTTGCATGGAAATTTTAGGGTAAAAGGGGATGTGGTGGACATCTTCCCTAGTTATGCTGATCATGCTTTTAAAATACATTTTTTTGGAGACGAAATAGAAGCCATAGAAGTCTTTGATCCTCTCAATAATTCAATTATTGAGCATTTTGAAAAACTTACATTATATCCCGCCAACATGTTTGCTACTTCACCTGAAGTATTACAAAATGCCATTTATAATATTCAGGAAGATTTGGTTGCCCAAATCGATTACTTTAAAGAGATTGGAAAACACCTCGAAGCAAAACGACTAGAGGAGCGTACCAACTTTGATCTCGAAATGATTCGTGAGCTGGGTTATTGCTCTGGTATTGAAAATTATTCCCGATATATAGATGGACGCTCACCCGGAACGCGTCCTTTTTGTTTATTGGATTATTTTCCTGACGACTATTTAATGATTATTGATGAAAGCCATGTTACCTTATCTCAAGTACACGCCATGTATGGTGGTGACAGAAGCAGAAAAGAAAATCTTGTTGAATATGGGTTTCGACTTCCCGCTGCCATGGATAACAGACCGCTCAAGTACGAAGAATTTGAAGGCTTACAAAACCAAGTAATTTATGTTAGTGCAACCCCATCAGATTATGAACTGGAAAAAACTGCTGGGGTTTACATAGAACAAATTATTCGTCCTACTGGACTGCTAGACCCTATAATCGAAATTCGCCCAAGTTTGAATCAAATTGATGATTTAGTTGAAGAAATTCAACTTCGTGCAGAAGCGGATGAACGTATATTAGTGACAACTCTCACCAAACGTATGGCTGAAGAATTAACTAAATACCTATCTAGAATTTCTATTCGCTGCCGTTACATACACAGTGATATCGACACATTAGAAAGAGTTGAAATTATGCAAGATTTACGAAAAGGTCTTTTTGATGTACTTATAGGAGTAAATCTACTACGCGAGGGATTAGATCTTCCAGAAGTTTCTTTGGTGGCTATTATTGATGCAGATAAAGAGGGGTTTTTAAGAAGTGCTCGTTCACTTACTCAAACTGTTGGAAGGGCAGCTCGAAATCTTAACGGAAAGGCCATCATGTATGCTGATAAAATTACCAAAAGCATGCAAAAAACTATTGATGAAACACAATACCGTAGAGAAAAACAATTGGCTTACAATGAACGGAATGGGATTATTCCTAGGGCCTTAAACAAAAAAATTGAAGACGCTTTTCAAAAAGATAACGAAGTAAAATCCATTGAAAAAAACACTAACGTCAAAGAAGACATTACTTTTCTTTCCAAGACTCAAATTCAAGATCGAATTCGTAAAACTAGAAAAGAAATGGAAAAAGCAGCGACAGAATTGGATTTTATGGAAGCTGCTCGGCTGAGGGATCTTATTAAAATTTATCAAGAAAATTTGTAACTAATCCTTTGTTTTTTGTTTTTATAATTTTTTCAGATATTCAATTATTAAAAATTATAGTTTAACTTTTTGTCGTTATTAGGTTCTAATAGATATGAACAAATTTTTGATCCTTTTTTTGACTATTTTTTTTGGGGGATGTAACACATCACCCGAAGAAACGATCACTGAAAATCCTTCTTCAGTTTCCAAACCCCCTAATATTTTGCTGATTATTGCCGATGATATGGGTGTTGATGCCACGCCCAATTATAACGTCGGAAATATCAAGCCAAATATGCCCCATCTAGAAACATTAATGAGTCAAGGTATTACATTTGACAATACGATGGCGTATCCTGTTTGTTCCCCTACTCGAGCTGCAATTTTGACTGGTAAATACGGATTCAGAACGGGAATTCTTAATGTTGAGAGCGGAACATCTATTAGTTTAGAGGAAAATTCTATTTTTGATCAAGTAGATAACGTCCATGCTGATTTTTCTCATGCGTTGATTGGGAAATGGCATCTTTCTAACGGATTAGAAGACCCCAATCTTATGGGTGTCGATTATTTTGCAGGCTCAATCAAAGGGGGGTTGAATGATTATTATAATTGGCGACTTGTGGAAAATGGAGCTACCTCCAATCAAAATTCTTATGCAACGTCACTCTATACCGATTTAGCCTTAAATTGGATAAAAAACCAAACAACACCATGGTTTTGTTGGCTTGCATATAATAGTCCGCATACTCCCTTACACCTTCCTCCAACGGGGACTCATCAGCAAGCGGAATTACCCTCCGATTCAAATTCCATAGACAACAACCCAACACCCTATTATATGTCTATGATTGAAAATATAGATCATGAGTTAGGAAGGCTAATGGAGCATATCGATTTAGCGGAAACCGTTATTATTTTTTTAGGGGATAATGGAACTCCTAGGAATGTAATTCAAAAACCTTATTTAAAACGTCAATCCAAAGGGACACTTTATCAAGGAGGAATTCACACTCCATTGGTGGTGGCTGGGAAATCTGTTCAAAGAGTCGGAGTAAGAGAAAATGCTCTTGTTCATGTCATCGATTTATTTGCAACAATTAGTGATTTAGCTGGGAATTCTTCAGATGTATTAAACGACAGTAAAAGTTTTGTCCCTCTACTTTCTCAAAGCGATTCCAACCATAAAGAATATAACTATGTTACGTTTTTAACGGAAAATAACACCTCTAACTACGCAATAAGAAATCAAAAATACAAACTGATTGATTATGGCGGTGAAAGTCAAGAGTTATACGATTTAACTGTAGATCCCTATGAACAAAATAACATGTTAAACTCGAGTCTCAATGCTGAAGCTATGAAAGCCAAAAATGACCTAGAAAATTATGCGTTAAGTCTAAATCATTAAGCCAATACTTCCTGGACTTTGTCAGCAGCCTCTTGAAAAGCAACAGCAGAATGCACCTCTAATCCAGAATTATCAATTAGTTCTTTGGCAATATCAGCATTGGTTCCTTGTAGGCGTACGATAATTGGAACTTGTATAGCGTCACCCATATTTCTGTAAGCATCCACAATTCCTTGAGCCACCCGATCACAGCGGACAATCCCTCCAAAAATATTGACTAAAATAGCTTTTACGTTTGGATCTTTCAAGATTAATCGAAAAGCCGTTTCAACACGTGCAGCATCAGCCGTACCACCAACATCTAAGAAATTGGCTGGGTCACCTCCTGCTTGCTTGATCAAATCCATCGTTGCCATTGCCAATCCAGCTCCATTTACCATACACCCCACATTGCCATCAAGGGCTACATAGTTCAACCCTACTGAACGAGCTTCTGTTTCGGTGGGGTTTTCTTCTCTTAAATCACGCAAAGATTCAAAATCTTTATGACGGAACAAGGCATTTTCATCTAATGTTACTTTGGCATCAACAGCCAAAATTTTATTATCAGATGTTTTCAAAACAGGATTTATTTCAAACAAAGAGGCATCGGCATGCATAAATGCTTTGTATAATGAAGCCACGAACTTGGTCATTTCTTTAAATGCTTTGCCGCTCAAGCCTAAATTAAAGGCAATACGACGAGCTTGAAAAGGCAATAGCCCAAGAGTTGGATCAATATCTTCAGTAAAAATCAAATGTGGTGTTGCTTCAGCAACCGCTTCAATATCCATACCACCCTCAGTAGAATACATGATCATATTACATCCTTTTTTTCGGTTTAAAAGAACTGAAATATAATATTCCTCGGGCTCTTCATCCCCTGGATAATACACATCCTCAGCAATCAAAACTTGATGTACTTTTTTTCCTTCAGGTGGGGTTTGTGGAGTAATCAAATCCATTCCGATAATAGCATCTGAAATTTGTGCTACTTCATCAATACTTTTAGCAAGCTTTACACCTCCACCTTTACCACGACCACCTGCATGAATTTGCGCTTTAACCACAAACCAAGAAGTTCCCGTTTCTTTATTAAGTTCCTTCGCAACTTTTACTGCCTCAGAAGGGTTTTGTGCTACTTTTCCTCGCTGAATTTGAACTCCATTTGAAGCTAAAATATTTTTTCCTTGGTATTCATGTAAGTTCATCGTGTGTAGTTTATTAGCAAGCAAAAATAAAAAAACCCAATGGTTAACAATACCTAAATAATAAATTTATATTGTTATGATTATAACATTTTGTTTTATTTTTATAATATTCGTGATTTTATTTGACCCTAAATAAGTAGAAAGCTAATTTAGTCGAAAATTTCAAGAATGACCACATTACAATTATCCGAAGCTGCCCAACAATTTGGTAGTCCGTTGTATGTTTATGACTCCGATTATATTGCCCAACAATACCACAGGTTATCTAATGCATTTAATTCTGTAGAACAATTGCGCATTAATTATGCTGTTAAGGCCTTATCCAATATTAGTATACTTAAGTATATGCATCACCTGGGTGCAGGACTGGATACCGTGTCTTTGCAAGAAGTTCAGTTGGGTATCGCAGCGGGTGTACCTGTCGAAAAAATTATTTATACCCCCAATGGTGTATCTCTGTCAGAAATTGAAGAAGTCGCTCTACTTGGTGCCCAAATTAATATCGACAACCTTTCCATCTTAGAACAATTTGGAAGTAAACACCCCCATGTTCCTGTTTGTATACGTATTAATCCTCACGTTATGGCAGGAGGTAATGCTAATATCTCCGTAGGTCATATCGATTCAAAATTTGGTATCAGTATTCATCAAACCCCACACATTTTAAGAATTGTTGAAAACACGGGAATGAATATCAATGGTATTCATATGCATACTGGAAGTGATATTTTGGATATTGATGTATTTCTTCATGCCGCAGAAATTATGTTTAAAACTGCCTTACAATTTAAGCATTTAGATTTTTTAGACTTTGGAAGCGGATTTAAAGTACCCTATAATGTTAATGACATTGAAACGAATATCGAAGAATTAGGAAAAAAGCTTAGTCATCGCTTTAATGCATTTTGCAAAGAATATGGAAAGCCACTCACTTTAGCTTTCGAACCCGGTAAATTTTTGGTGAGTAAAGCAGGTTATTTTTTAACCTCGGTTAATGTTGTAAAACAAACTACTTCCACTGTTTTTGCCCATGTCAATAGTGGGTTCAATCACTTTATTCGTCCGATGTTTTATGATGCACAACATCACATTGAAAATATTACCAATCCTAACGGACGTGAACGTTTTTACTCCGTAGTCGGATACATATGTGAAACGGACACTTTTGCCAACAATCGGCGTATTGCTGAGATTTCAGAGGGAGATGTCTTGTGTTTTCATAATGCAGGTGCTTACTGTTTTACGATGGCAAGTAATTATAATTCTAGATATCGCCCTGCCGAGGTACTCTGGATCAATAATGAATTTCGTTTGATTAGAAAAGCTGAAACATTTGATAGCCTTTTAGAAAATCAAATCGTTTTAGACTTTGTAGCTTTAGAATTAAGTTGAGTTTTATACTTTTAATTTAATCTATAAAAACAATTGAATTTGGTTTTTAGCTCAAAGCCTATTACGGCATTAAACTTATTTCTTCAGAAACCGTTGCTCACTACTACATTTTTTTTTAGCAAATTATTGTATTATCGAAAAGAATATTTAAGCTTCAACCTCCATCTAAGGAAAACATACCACATGATTATAAATAACAAGATAAATATTTAAGTTCATTCATATAAAAACACTGTTTAAATGGTGTCGTATATACATGAACATTCAGTCTAGCTTTCTGGAATAATAATATATTTTAATTAATTCAAAAGGAGAAAACAAATAAGTTAAGAATCCTATTTCAGAGCCTTTTTCTTCAAACCATTGAAGAATAGGATATTCATAAATTTGATTAATGACAAAATTCTTACCAAACTTGTGTTTTAGTCTCAACAAAATTGAAATACGATTTTTTTAATCCAATGGGGTTTAACATCTTTTTTTTTAATATAATTTTTTTGTCATACAGTACAGGTTATTAAAAAATAAATAATTTATGATGAGGTAGGAGTTAAGACCTTGTTGACTGTGATGAATTCAGCTCATATTACACTTCGAAACTCAACTGCTATTTAGGCAATTACTCCCGATCCAATTAATTCGTCATTTAAATACCAAGCTGCAAACTGTCCCGAAGCAATGGCTGACTGTGGAGTGTCAAAAATAAGATATGCACCTTCTTTTTTTCGGTGTAATACCGCCTGGGTTAAAGGCTGTCTATAGCGAATACGTGCCATAATGGAAATGGAACTTCCGATATCTGGTGCTAAATCAGGGCGAACAAAGTGTAAATCACAGGCATCGATAAATAAGCCTCTTCGATAGAGTCCTGGATGATTTTTACCTTCACCTACATAAACAATATTTTTATGAACATCTGTAGCAATGATAAATAAGGGTTCCGCAGTTCCACCAACTGCAAGTCCTTTACGCTGACCAATGGTAAAATAATGAGCTCCTTGATGAGTTCCCACAGCCTTACCTTGATCATATTGATAACGATAGGGTCTTGAAAGACCTTTTAAAGTCAAATCCTCTTTTTGATTATAGGCAAAATGCTGTTTATCAATCTGGATAATGGTTCCTGATTTTGGTTGTAATTGTTGTTGTAAAAACTCAGGTAAGCGAACCTTGCCAATAAAACACAATCCTTGTGAGTCTCTTTTTTCAGCAGTAACTAACCCTTGCTTGTGAGCGATCTGCCGTACCTCTGTTTTAGTAAGTTCACCAATTGGAAATAATGTTTTAGATAGTTGTTCCTGGTTAAGTTGACATAAGAAATAGGATTGATCTTTGTTTGCGTCCACACCTGATAACAAACTATAAATTTCTCCTTTCTTGGTTTCTGATTTTTTTTTTCGACAGTAGTGACCTGTCGCTACAAAATCGGCTCCTAAATCTAAGGCAATATTTAAAAAGACATCAAACTTAATCTCTCTATTACAAAGGACATCTGGATTAGGGGTTCGGCCTTGTTTGTATTCGCGAAACATATAATCAACTATACGCGCTTTGTAGGGGTCACTCAAATCGACGGTCTGAAAGGGTATTTTCAGCTTTTCGGCTACTAACATGGCGTCATTACTGTCCTCAAGCCATGGGCATTCTTGTGAAATAGTAACAGAATCATCATGCCAGTTTTTCATAAACAAACCGATCACCTCATACCCTTGTTTAAGCAAAAGATAAGCGGAAACACTTGAGTCTACACCTCCAGACAGACCAACAACGACACGTTTTTTTTGAGCAGTCATATTTCTGCAAAGTTACCGAAATAAAGAGCTATTTTTTTCGGTTTGCTTTTTGTTGTTGCTCCGCTTGTTCCATAATCTCTTGCATCTTACGCTGAAAACGATTTTGTTTTCGAGGTTTCTTTTTCTTTTCCTCAATTTGAGCATGGATTTTGGCATCGTCAATGATATAGTTTTTAATCACCAACATGATAAATATGGTAATCAAATTAGAAACAAAATAATACAAACTCAGTCCACTCGCATAATTGTTAAAGAAAAATAACATCATTAAGGGCATTAAGTACATAATAAATTTCATATTAGGCATACCAGGCTGTGATGTTTGCATCTGTTGACCGGCAGTCATACGGGTATAAATAAAAATAGCAATAGAAGCCAAAATGGGAAATAAACTAATATGATCTCCATAGAAAGGAATGGAAAAAGGTAAATCGGCTACTACGTCATAAGACGATAAATCATCCGCCCACAAAAAAGATTGACCTCGCAAAGAAAAAGCTACGGGAAAGAAATAAAATAACCCTAAAAATACAGGAAGTTGAAGCAAAGCAGGGACACAACCTGCCAAAGGACTTGCTCCTGCCTTAGTGTAGAGCTTCATTGTTTCTTGTTGTCTTTTAGCGGCGTCCTTCTTATATTTTTCATTAATTTCAGCTACTTCAGGTTTTAGAACTTTCATTTTAGCCTGCGATAAATACGACTTATACGTTACAGGTGACAATGCCAAACGTACAATAATTGTCATTACAATGATGGCGATTCCATAAGGTAACATATTACTTAAAAAACCAAATAAAGGAAAAAACACAAAACGATTGATCCATCCGATGATTCCCCATCCAAAAGAAATAGAATCGGATAAGTTTTCGTCATATTGTCGTAATAAATTATAATCTGTTGGACCTATAAACCAATCAAAATTTGTAGCAATGTCTCCCCCAATAATTGGAAGGGTTGTTGAAGATTCAAATCGTTTTAAAAACTTAGAGTCTTCACTTTCGCTATCCATAATATTTTCGGAAACAAAATCCACCGTTTTAAAGGGGTTTTCAGGGATCAAAATCATACTAAAAAAATGTTGACGATATGATATCCATGATACTTTTTTGTCTTGGTCATCATCATCACCAGCAGCAGAGAGCGTTCCTACTTTATCATTTTCATATTCATACACCAGTTGGGTGTATCTGTTTTCATAATCAGCGCTTTTAGCATGTCTAAATCCTTGTTGAGTCCAATTCAATGTAGCTTCATTTTCTCTGTTATTTAGCCCTTTTGCAACAATATCGAATGAAAACCTGTACCCTTCATTTGGAAGCGTGTAAATAAAATCCAGGAATTGACTCGGGGTAATTCGATGTCTCATTCTGAGTTCTTGTCCGTCAGATGTTTGGGAAAGTGTGGGAGTAAATATTTGATCTAAACTATGTTTTTGACCAGCAGATCCTGTGTTATATGACAAATCAAATGCATTATTTTTGTCTTGAATAATATGAATTGGTTGATCCAAATAATTAGTGTGCTCTTTTAAAACAGCTTCTTCAATAAATCCTCCTTGTCCACTTATAGTAAGTTTAAGGACCTTATTTTCTAGAACTATAGTCTCCACAGGAACTTCTTGTTCAATTGATTCAGGTTCATCTGTTTCCTGCATATTATTTTTACCCTCACTTATAACAGCCGTAGAAGTTGTTTCGGCTGTGTCGGGTGATGGGGACTCCGGGATTTCTTGAGTACTCATCATCCAAAGAAACCATCCTGCTAGCAAAGCAAAACCAATGAGTTGAAATGGGTCTATTTTACGTTCTTCCATAAAAATATATTAAACAGTTTTTGTTTGGGAATATAATTTACAAGCTTTCACAAAAGCTGTAAACAAGGGGTGAGGCTCAGAAACAGTACTTTGATATTCAGGGTGATATTGAACCGCTACAAACCACGGATGGCTTGGCAACTCAATAGCTTCTACTAAGTTAGTATCAGGGTTTTGACCTGAAGCTAACATCCCAGCTTGCTGAAAATCTTCAAAATAATAATTATTGAACTCATAACGGTGGCGATGACGTTCATGTACACCAAGATTTTTATAAATCTGATGTAATTTAGAGTTGGGCAGAATAGTACAATCCCAACTTCCTAATCGCATGGTGCCTCCCTTATTGGTAATATCTTTTTGATCATCCATTAAAGAGATCACAGGGTGAGAAGTATCGGGATTCATTTCAGTTGAATTAGCATCAGAATATTTCATAACATTTCGAGCAAATTCAATAACTGCCATTTGCATTCCTAAACAAACTCCAAAAAATGGGATATTGTGTTCTCTCACATAATGAATAGCGGCTATTTTACCTTCAACACCTCTTTCCCCAAAACCAGGGGCCACCAGTATGCCATCCAAATGACCAATTTTTTTAAAAATATTTAAGTTATTAATAAATCCAGAGTGAATGGGTACAACTTCTACCTTAATTTCATTGGCAGCTCCAGCGTGTATAAAAGATTCAAGAATAGACTTGTAGGAGTCCTGCAGTTCGACATATTTGCCTATTAACCCAATTTTAACGGTATATTTTGGATTTTTAAGTCGATTCAAAAAATCTGACCAAAGAGATAAATCAGGAACAGACAAATCTTTAAGATTCAATTTTTTTAATACTACTTTATCTAACCCTTCTTCCTGCATCAATAGCGGAACATCATATATCGTTTTCGCATCTATCGATTGGATAACGGCTTCTCTTTTTACATTACAAAATAAAGCTAACTTATTTCGAATATCTTCACTGAGTTCATACTCTGTTCTACACACCAACACATCGGCATTAATTCCACTTTCCATAAGTGTTTTTACCGAGTGCTGTGTTGGTTTGGTTTTTAATTCGCCAGCTGCTGATAAAAAAGGAACTAAAGTCAAATGGATTACCAATCCATTATTGTCTCCTAATTCCCAACGCAATTGACGTACCGCTTCTATATAAGGTAGGGATTCAATATCTCCAACAGTACCTCCAATTTCGGTAATCACGACATCATAATTGCCTGAATGACCAAGCAATTGCATACGAGATTTGATTTCATCTGTTATATGAGGAATTACTTGGACTGTTTTACCTAGAAACTCCCCTCTTCGCTCTTTTTCAATGACACTTTGATATATTCTGCCCGTAGTAACATTATTAGCTTGAGAGGTAGGAACATTTAAAAATCGTTCATAATGTCCTAGATCCAAATCAGTTTCTGCACCGTCTTGAGTGACATAACATTCCCCGTGCTCGTAAGGATTTAAAGTTCCTGGATCAACATTGATATAAGGATCAAATTTTTGAATCGTAGTTTTAAAACCACGCGCTTGGAGAAGTTTCGCAAGAGATGCCGAAATAATGCCTTTTCCTAGTGAGGAGGTAACACCTCCAGTTACAAAAATATATTTGGTATCTGGCATTAAATTAATGCATAAAAAATTAAACGTAACAAAAGTACAAAAAAGAAACGCTATAACAACAGAGTATAAACTTGAAAAGACAACCCTAATCTAGCACTTCATATGTTTCAAAACCCTGGTGTTCTATAATATATGTGGCGATGTTTCGGTATCCTCCTTTTAGATCTTTTTCATAACGAAATCGGTTGTGCAAATACTCCGTTTCTCCAAGTTCAAAACCTTCAATTAATCGACGTCGAATCGCAGTTCGGAGGGCTAAATCTAAAATAAGATCATAACCTCGTATGGCTTCACGGTTTGGGAGCTTTCCGAAACGTTCTTTATACTTTTCGGAAAAAATCATAAACGAATCTGTGTTAGATTCCCAAAAATATGAAGGGTAGCTAAATTTTAAATTTCCCAAATGAGACAAGGCTATGTTTTCATTGTCATAAACATTGGTCCTGTAGGTTGTAAATAAACGAATTTGACGGTTTTCGCTCGATTGAGCGTTGAGCATTGAAGTAATACTCATAGTCAAGTTCATATCTTGTGTTTCTAAAAACACCCAATTAGGTTCTAAGGAGGTCGCCAAAGAATCAACCAAGTCAGGTTTTACAAATCCATATTGCAAATCCGGAACGATACGTTCTGCTAAAGGAAATTTTTGTAGTAGGTGATTTGCAATACGATCATGTTTTTGATCTGCAATAATTAGTACACACGGATTTTCTTCAGTTAGATCTAAAGAGTCAATATAAGATTTCATTTGCTCTCGCAGTTGATACTCCTCAGGAATAGACTGTACAACATTTGATCGCATGATAACAGGGTTGGAACTTAAAGGGGAAATTATCGGAATTTCATATTGTTCAGCTCGCAAGGATACCCTATTAAAATGTTTAGGGATAAATGGTCCAACGATATAATCAACTTGTTTGAGCTCCATATTAGACTGTAATATACTGTCGATCGTAGAACTTTTATTTTCGGTATCAAAAACAGACAACTGAACACTTAGACCCGCCTGGACTAATCTATCTAAAGCGAGTTGAACTCCACCATAAAAGTCCAGAGAAATTGTAGTTAAATTTCTTTGGTTAAGATAATTTTTGGTTTGTTGAACAGAATCCAGTTTGAGCTCGCGAATCTTAAAGGGGGCCATTAAAGCAATTTTGATATTGGGAAGCGCTAGTGTACTGTCAATAAGATTCGGTTTTTCAATCAATAACTTATCTTCAACCCTAAAGTTTTGTGATGATGTTTTTGGTACTTTGATGATCATTCCATCTTGCAATCCATTGACCAGTAATGATGGATTTAAAGTTTCAAGCGCTTCCCTGCTTAAGCCCAACTTGATACCCAATCGATAATAGCCTTCCTTTGGAAGTACCTTGTAATAATTAAAGTTTGGATCAATCTCTTGGATTGGTTTTTTATTTTTGGGGACACGTATTTCATCCCCTATTTCCAATATCTCCTTCATGTTTGGGTTAAGCTTATATAATGCTTCCAAACTAATTCCATAGTTAAAAGCAATTCGCCAACGGGTTTCTTTGGGTTTAACGGTATGTATCTTTATTGTAGGTTGGCTCTCAACTTTTTTTATTTTATGATAGCGTGGAATTTGCAACTTCATTTTCCGTTTTAACCCTTGAGCAGCCTTTGGGTTATAGCGAATGATTTGTTCTTCACTAATGTTATATTGTTGAGTTAAACCAAAAATAGTTTCATTTTTTTTTACCTTGTGAATAAGAAAATGTGAAAAATGAGCATCTTGATCCGACTGGGTATAACCTATCGTAACAGCCAAGAACATTAACATATATAAATACAATTTCATTTTACTCCCATTCAATTGTAGCAGGTGGTTTTGAGCTAATATCATAAACAACTCGGTTGATTCCCTTTACTTTATTAATTATTTGATTAGATATATTTTGTAAAAATGAGTAGGGTAAATCCACCCAATCAGCAGTCATTCCGTCAGTAGATTCCACGGCACGAAGGGCCACACATTTTTCATACGTTCTCTCGTCTCCCATAACCCCAACACTATTAATGGGCAATAAAATTGCTCCTGCTTGCCAAACGGCGTCATACAATCCATTTTCTTTAAGACCATTAATAAAGATCGCATCTACCTCCTGTAACAAGGCTACTTTTTCGGCTGTAATTTCTCCTAAAATACGAATAGCCAGTCCTGGGCCTGGAAAAGGATGTCTTCTTAATAAGGCCGATGACATTTCTAATGAGGCCCCTACTCGACGTACTTCATCTTTAAACAACATTCGTAAGGGCTCAACTACTTTTAACTTCATAAAATCAGGTAATCCGCCTACATTATGATGCGATTTTATGGTTGCCGAAGGGCCATTCACAGAAATGGACTCGATAACGTCGGGGTATATCGTTCCTTGAGCCAACCAGTTGGCTCCTTGAATTGCTTTTGCTTCATCGTCAAATACTTCAATAAATACTCGTCCGATTACTTTTCGTTTTTGTTCCGGATCACTACAACCTTTCAAAGCTTCTAAAAATCGCTCCGAAGCATCAACTCCTTTCACATTAAGCCCCATTCCTTCATATTGATGCAAAACACTATCGAATTCATTTTTTCTCAGCAAACCATTATTAACAAATATGCAATGAAGGTTGTTGCCTATGGCGTGGTGCAACAAAACAGCTGCAACAGATGAATCTACTCCACCGGACAACCCCAAAACTACTTGTTCATTCCCGAGCTGTTCTTTAAGTTGTTGAATAGACATGTCAACAAAAGAATCAGGAGTCCAATCTTGTGGCAATCCTGCGAGGTCAACTAAAAAATTTTCAAGTAATTGTTTGCCCTCAGTAGTATGATAAACCTCTGGATGGAATTGTATGGCAAAAGTAGCCTCATTCTCAATTCGATATGCCGCATATTTGACATCTTTTGTACTTGCCAGACATACCCCATCAGTCGGTAATTTTTTAATGGTATCGCTATGACTCATCCAAACTTGAGCACCCAAGTTGATGTTGTCAAATAAAGGATGATTTTCAATAACGTTAAGATTTGCTCTTCCATATTCACGAATAGTAGAGGGAGCTACCTGACCGCCCCCAAAATGAGCTAAATACTGAGCTCCATAGCACACCCCTAGTAAAGGGATTTTCCCTTTTATTTGTGACAAATCTGGATGAGGAGCCTCATCAGAGCGAACCGAAAATGGAGAACCTGATAAAATTACAGCTTTAAAATCAGATAGATTTTTTGGGAGATTATTGTACGGATGTATTTCACAAAAAATAAATAATTCTCGTACTCTTCGTGCAATCAACTGCGTGTACTGAGATCCGAAATCAAGAATTAGAACTCTATGTTGCATGTCCAAAAATACAATTTATATAGGGGACGTCATCCCTGTTTTACAATTTTTCTTACTCCGTTAGTGTTATAATGGAAAATTTTAACTCAAACGGATCAATAGTTTTCATCAAATCGGGAATAAATCGTTCCCCATAAAATAAATAAAACGCACTAAAGTTTAAGATCCTTTCTTGCAGTTGACCCTCAGGAAAAAGAACACTTTGCAAGCTAGTCATTCGTTCAATTTGATCATGTAGTTTTATCCGTTGAGCCTTTAATAGGCGTTTTTCCAAAACATCTAATCCTTTGAGTTGCTTTACTTCTTGAGCTTTTACTGCTCCAACAAATGAAGCATCCGTTTGTTCAGCGAGTTGATAAAGGGCCTTAAACTGCTTTTTAAGTAATTCTCTTTGAGAGGAAAAATCAATATTTATGTTACTAATTTGTCGAACACGATGATTGATAAAGCTTGATCGGCTCAAAAATAATTCTCTATATGAAATGGATAACGCCTTTAATTTCTTTTGTTGTTTTTGGGTTAATAAAAGTGCTGAACTGCGAAGTTTTAGTATTGGAAAGTTGAGTTCAGTTTTATCAAACAACCTTTTGAGCTGTAACCAGTAGGCAATTTCGCCTCCTCCTCCAACATACACCACATTGGGCAAAATAGTCTCTTGGTATAAAGGTCGAAGCAAAACATTTGGAGAAAAACGTTCTGGATATCGAGTCAATTCCTCCTGAATTTGTTTTTTGGTAAACACTAATTCGGTGTCTAATACCCTAAATTTTTTATCTTGTTTGACAATTCGTTTTCGAAAAGAATCTGTCAGATAAAAAAGATTAATTTCACGGGGGTTCACCTGTGGTTTGAAAGCTGAATCCATCTTACGTAGTGCAAGTATAGTTTCAGTAACTGATTTAAAACCGAGTTCTTCAAAGAGTTCTTTTTCCATGTAGGGAACAAACTGTCGTTTGAATTCTGGAGTAGAAGCGTCAATAATTACAAGTCCATAATCCCCAAAAAGCCGATGAACCAATGCTCTGGTGGCATCAGCTAACGAATCATTTTTGAGGTATGCATCACTAAAAATCTGGATTAAATCTTGAGCGTTAACTGTGGATCCTAAAATTTTGGTGAATTCACGAAATACTTTGGAAAGACTATCTGTATTTAACATCCCTACTGCTCCTTGGGCTTGTTGATCCCAACGAACTCCACGACCTTTAAAATTAAAGGACGCTATTTCCTCAAAATCATGGTCTTCAGTGGCCATCCAAAAAACTGGAACAAATACATGATCTGGATCTGTTTTATTTAATTGTTTTGCCATATTGATAACATCAATAATTTTATACATAAAAAAAAGAGGCCCAGAGAATAAACTTAATTGATGTCCTGTTGTTATGGTATAGCAATTTAATTTTTTAAGTCGATCAATGTTATTGATAACCTCTTGTTTTTGAGGAAGTAGTTGATATTGTTTTTCTAATTGTTGGTGCAACAGCTGCCGATGATCTGAACTGAATGTTTTTTTGAGGGCTTGCTTGGTTATATTTTCAGATGAAAAAGACTGATCAAAGAATACACGAAGCGATTCATCATTTCGAAGATACTTTAAAATAATATCTGAAAACTTGTTGGTTTGTTCAAAAGGAATTGAAGCCTTATTCATGGATTAAATATACAAAAGAACTATATGATAAAAATTATTGGGGTTTAGGCACTGCGTACAAATCAAAATCTCCTGCTTCGGTAATATATACATCTACAAAATCTCCAACCTTCAAATAGTGCTGAGTAGCATCAATCCTGACTTCATTATCCACATCAGGTGAGTCGAATTCGGTACGTCCAACATAAAAATTACCTTCTTTACGATCAATAACACAACGAAGCGTTTGTTCGATTCGCTCTTGATTTAACTCCCACGAAATTTGAGACTGAATCTCCATGATTTCATTGGCGCGTTGTTTTTTTATTTCTTCAGGAACATCGTCCTTTAAATCATAGGCGTGCGTATTTTCTTCATGACTGTAAGTAAAACAGCCTAGACGATCAAATCGTATAGCTTTAACCCAATTTTTGAGCGTTTGAAAATCCTCCTCAGTTTCTCCTGGATATCCAACGATAAGTGTTGTTCGAATCGCCATTTGTGGTACTTTTAATCTAAATTTTTTAATCAAAGCGTTCGTTTTTTCTTGGGTAGTTCCTCTACGCATTGATTTTAACACTTGATCTGAAATGTGTTGTAAAGGAATATCAATATAGTTACATACTTTGGGTTCATCATGAATAATTTGAAGAACATCCTCAGGAAAACCTGTTGGAAAAGCATAATGAAGTCGTATCCATTCAATACCATCAACCTTGACCAAAGCTTGTAATAATGCAGCCAGTTTTCTTTGTTTATATAAATCAAGACCATAATATGTAAGATCTTGAGCTATAAGAATCAGTTCTTTAACCCCTTGAGAGGCCAACTTTTGAGCTTCGATAACTAATGTTTCGATGGGAGTAGATCGGTGTTTGCCTCTCATCAATGGAATGGCACAAAAAGAACATGGTCGATCACATCCCTCTGATATTTTGAGGTAAGCGTAATTTTTGGGAGTGGTTGTTAGACGTTCCCCTATGAGTTCATGTTTATAGTCGGCTCCTAAAGCTTTTAAAAGCTGAGGTAAATCTGTGGTTCCAAAATACTGATCGATGTCTGGGATTTCTTTTTCAAGGTCAGGTTTATATCTCTCGCTTAAACAACCAGTTACAAAAACTTTATCCACAAGACCCTGCTTTTTTTGTTCGGCAAACTCTAAAATTGTCTGGACTGATTCTTCTTTCGCATTGTCAATAAAACCACAAGTATTAATGACGACAATATTTCCTTCGTCTTGGTGGACTACCTCTTTGTTGTTTGCTCGGAGTTGACCCATTAGTACCTCCGAATCATAAATGTTTTTGGAGCACCCTAAAGTAACTACATTAATTTTATTATTTTTTAGACTTTTTGTTCGCATAAAAATTATGGGTACAAGTTAGGTGATTGACGGATGTCAGTGGCTTTTTCATATGCTATAGCCAATGTGTAGAGTAATTGTTCCTCATAGGATGGGGCGATAAAGGTAAGTCCCTTTGGTTCTCCTTCCGCGGTATAACCCATCGGTACGGTAAGTGCTGGATAATGTGCCACAGCGGCATAGCTGGCATGGTTATTATTCACCGAAACTACAGCATCTAAATCAAATTTATTCATGAAAGCTTGAAAAAAATGACGTCCTTCAAGTTTTAGTCTTTTTTTAATTTTTTCAATTTCTGTTATCGCAGTGGTATCTCGTTCTATGTTTTCAAAAATTTGTTGTCCATAAGGCGCGCGAAGGTCCATATTTAATAGATTATATTGGATGATATCAGACACCGACCGAGCTTCTCCATCAAAAAAAGCTTTGCTATTTAAGTATTCTGGAAGGGCGTTTTTCATATCGAAATTCAATAACTTCAAAAAACCGTCCAAATCAACCTTGGGGGGGTCAATCATCACCACTTGGTTCCCTGTATTTATTAAAACTTTTAACGCATTTCTATACAAGCTATCGCTTCTGGCGAGCTTTCTAAAAGCTCCAATTCGCACGGTTTTTGGATTCTCAGAACTATTTATTTTAGAATTGTGTTGAATCTTCATTGAAACATCCTCTGGATCATTTCCTAACATCGCTTCATATAACAGCATATTATCCACTACAAACTTGGTCATAGGTCCAGTAGTATCCAATGTTGGTGAAATAGGAACGACACCCGACCTACTAATCATTCCAATAGTAGGCTTAAGTCCCACTACTGAGTTTTTGCTGGAGGGAGACAAAATAGAGCCTGATGTTTCACTTCCTACAGCTGCTACTGCATAATTAACTGCAACAGCAACACCACTTCCAGAGCTTGATCCACCTGATTCAAAAACCTTAGGCCCATATGGGTTCAAGGTTTGTCCTCCAATGGCACTATACCCTAAAGGGCAACCTGTACAAAAATAATAAGCCCACTCACTCAAATTAACTTTTCCTAAAATTAGAGCTCCATTTTGTTTGAGTTGATTCACCACAAAAGCATCTTCATTAGGACGGTTCGTTGCTAGTATTGCCGCTCCAGCGGTAGTGGGCATATCTTTTGTATTAATATTATCCTTTAATAAAACTGGCATTCCAAAAATTAGTGACTGATTGGGCTCGTTAGCAAAAAACTTATCTTTTTGTCTGGCTTGCTCCAAAACATTAGGGTTTAATGCGATAATGGCATTCAACCTTTTTTCTGGATTATTTTCAAACAAACGAATTCGATAAATAAAAAACTTGACTAATTGTTCATAGGTCAAATTACCTTTTTGAATTGAGGATTGAATTTCAGGAATAGACTTTTCTAAAATAAAAGGTTTTAAGCTTATATATTCATTTTTAAAACCAACTAATTCATCATCAAAATCTTCCCATATACTGTTTTTATTTATAAATTTAGAATCAATAAGCTTAAACCTCATTCGAGGATTGGGGTGATTTGATTGTTGCTCTAATTCATCTTTTTCATTCATTTGATTTGATGAACTTAATTCACAGCTTACAAATAATAAACAACAACAAATAAAAAAATACTTCATTTTAAATATTTTAAGAAAATAACGATTCTACAAATTCTTTAGGGTTAAATTGCTGTAAATCTTCAATGCCTTCCCCTAAACCAATATATTTTATTGGGACTTTGAGCTGATCAGAAATCCCAATAACTACGCCTCCCTTCGCGGTTCCGTCAAGTTTGGTGATGGCCAACGAAGTGATTTGGGTAGCTTCAGAAAATTGTTTGGCTTGTTGAAAGGCATTTTGACCTGTTGAGCCATCCAATACTAATAACACTTCGTGAGGAGCATCAGGAATTACCTTTTGAACTACTCGTTTCATTTTGGTAAGTTCATTCATCAAGTTTATTTTATTGTGCAAACGACCAGCAGTATCAATAATAAGCATGTCGGATTTTTGTGTCAGTGCTGACTGAACAGCATCGTACACCACTGAAGCAGGATCACTTCCCATCGGTTGTTTTACCATGGGCACTCCTACTCGATCAGACCAAATTTGTAACTGATCAACTGCGGCAGCTCTAAAAGTATCAGCAGCTCCAAGCACCACCGATTTTCCAGATTGGGTGAATTGATGTGCTAATTTAGCTATCGTAGTGGTTTTTCCCACTCCATTCACTCCAACCACCATCATTATATAAGGCGTTGACGTTGCTAATTGAGTGTCCGAATCAGACAGCAAACGAACTATTTCTTCTCTCAGAATGGATTGCAATTCGGCTACCTTTAAGTATTTATCCCGAGCCACACGAGATTCTATTCTTTCAATAATTTTAAGGGAAGTATCCACTCCTACATCAGAAGTAATGAGAATTTCCTCTAACTCGTCCAAAACATCAGCATCAATGGTACTTCGACCTACTAAAGCTTTACCGAGCTTATTAACAAAAGATGTATTAGAGGTTTTTAATCCTTTATCTAGTTTTTTTTTTGAAAAAACATCACCAAATATTCCCATAAGTCAAAAATAACTAAAAATAAAAAAAGCCACTAAAGTGGCTCAATAAAATTGTGTGTGTATTGAAGGTTATTTTTTTAACCAATCATTTACTGATTCAGGAGATAAGATCGTCTCTACAAATGTGTAAGCACCCGTTTTTTCACTTTTGACCATCTTGATAGCCTTGGTCAAACGTTTGGATGAAGTTTGTAATGTTGCAACAGTTTTCTTAGCCATGATTACTTAATTTCTTTGTGTACAGTCATACGCTTTAATATGGGATTGAATTTTTTTAATTCAATTCGATCTGGCGTATTTTTTTTGTTTTTTGTAGTGATATATCGAGATGTACCTGGCATATTCGAATTTTTATGCTCTGTACATTCTAGTATTACCTGAACTCTATTCCCTTTTTTTGCCATGATTCATTAATTATTTGATAGCACCTTGTAAATGTGCTTCTTTTAGAACAGCAGCAAGACCTCTTTTGTTAATCGTTTTTAAAGCAGACGTCGATAGCTTCAACGTGATCCATTTATCTTCTTCTTGAATATAAAAGCGTTTTTTTATAATATTCGCTTCGAAGCGACGCTTGGTTTTATTCATTGCACGGGAAACATTGTTTCCAACCATGGCTTTTTTTCCGGTAAGTTGACAAACTTTTGACATCGTTAAATTTACATTTTCTAAAACGGAGTGCAAATAAACAACTTTTTTCATCTATTGACAAATCTTTTCAAGATGTTTTTTTTAATTTTCATCAACTGGGCAACTGAGGCTTACTCTTTGTTAAGTTGCATTTTTTCTTTGTAGTTTTTAATGTGAATGTTACAAAATTTACCCCTCAAAATTGACTACATATTTAAAAAAAATTAGGGCGTTTAGACCTATTTGAAGGCTGCAACCAAAATAGATTTTAAAAAAAAACATAACCCTCTTTACTGACAATGCGCTCAATCAAACCAACTATTTTTTACGCCTTGAATCAACGACCCTCATAATTATTCAGGAGAAGATGCTAAATTATCCAAAACTGACCATCTTTCATAAATCATGTATTAAAACAATGATCTTAGCGGGTGTTTTATACTTTTTATTATTCTACAAATCATCAAAACCTACAATAAATGAGCATATTTAAAGGGATTTTTCCAGCCTTAATTTCCCCGTTTAACGAAAATAATGATCTCGACACCCAAATGTTAAAACACCATGTTCTTTTTCAAATACAGTCAGGCGTGCACGGGCTAATTATCGGAGGATCTTTAGGGGAAGCGAGCACACTGACCATGAATGAAAAGTCAACACTAACCATAGAAACGAAAAGTGTTAGTAAACATCACAACATTCCAGTCATCGTAAACATTGCAGAGTCTACGACAAAAAATGCACTTCATGCAGTGCAACAAGCAGAAAAAGATGGGGCAAACGGACTCATGGTACTTCCTCCTATGCGATACCTAGCAGATTTCAATGAGATGGTCAGTTATTTTTTGACTATCGCTGATTGTACAGAGTTGCCCATAATGATTTACAATAATCCGGTTGATTACAACTTAGAAGTATCGATCGAAATGTTTGAAAAGCTATTGAGCAGAAAAAATATACAAGCCGTAAAGGAGTCCACACGGAATACCTCAAACATTATTCGGTTGAGAAAATGTTTTGGATCAAGATTAAAAATTCTTTGTGGTGTAGATACGCTCGCCTTTGAATCCTTAGTTCTTGGAGCTGATGGATGGGTCGCTGGCTTGGTCAATGCGTTTCCTGTTGAGACGGTTCGTCTTTACGATTTGATAAAATCAGGACAACTAGAAGAAGCTCGAAAAATCAATTCTTGGTTTTTTCCTCTTTTGGAACTAGATATTACATCAAAATTAGTTCAGAATATCAAGCTTGCAGCAAGTAGTGTTGGCTTGTCCTCACCTTATGTTCGACTTCCAAGAAAGCCTCTTGAAGGAGAAGAGCTTGAGGCAGTCACTAAAATAATCACAACAAGTTTACAAACACGTCCACAACTATGAAACAACAAAAGATGTTAGGCAGTTTAATTGAAGGTCGTTTCAGTTCTCAAAGGGATGAAAAATTCCAGTCATTCCATTTTAAAAAAAATAGAGCTCAAGCTCCTTGTTTTGTAGATGCTACTAGCAAAGAAATTGAATACGCTTGTGAACTAGCCTCAAATGCTTTTGAAAAATATAGCCAAACTTCAGTCAAGGAAAAAAGTGACTTTTTAAATACCATAATAAAAGAAATCAAAACCATACAAAAGGAACTTGTTTTATGTTATTGTTCGGAAACAGCTTACGATGAAAAACGAGCAGAAAATGAGCTTTCAAGAACGCTTACACAATTACGTCTTTTTTCAGAAGCGATTGAAGACCATTATTTTGAACGAATTCATAGAAGTTTATTTACCAACGATTATTCATCTCCTGTAAGCTTGAGAAAGCACTATGTTCCTCTAGGCCCCATTGCAGTTTTCGGGGCAAGTAATTTTCCTTTGGCCTTTTCTACAATGGGAGGAGATACTGCTTCAGCACTTGCTGCTGGTTGTCCAGTTGTTGTAAAAGCACATCCCTATCACGCTCAAACAGGGACTTTGGTAGCTCAAGCTGTTAGTAGAGCAATAGAAAAAACAAATATGCCAAAAGGGGTATTTTCTCATCTCATAGGATTTAATCATCATGTTGGAGTTCAATTGATCAATAATAAAAATATTAAAGGGGTGGGATTCACGGGAAGCCAATATGTTGGAAGAAAACTTTTCGATATTGCAACAAAAAGGGATGAGCCTATTCCCTTTTTTGCCGAAATGGGAAGTGTTAACCCCGTAATTGTTTTACCTGAAATGTTACAAAAAAATGCTGATCGACTTGCCAAGCAGTTGGCAGACGCAATATTATTGGGAACAGGACAATTTTGTACTTGCCCAGGTCTTATTATTGGAATCTCAAGTGAGGAGCTTCAAATCTTTTCAAAAAAGATAGCCAGCCGCTTAAACCAACTTCCAAAGGGCAAAATGGTTCATGCTAATATAAAAGCTAATTTTAATAAGCTTAAAGAAAAGTTTTTAAAAAATAAATATACCACGTGTGTTACGGATCAACC
Source organism: Flavobacteriaceae bacterium (assembly GCA_965659665.1). GTDB lineage: Bacteria > Bacteroidota > Bacteroidia > Flavobacteriales > Flavobacteriaceae > CBFHWU01. The sequence goes on along the minus strand of CBFHWU010000031.1, from coordinate 75,821 downwards.
TAACTCTTCAGAAGATATATTAGAAGTAGAGCAAACATTGTTGTATGTTGATGGTTTGGATTTTTTTAAAGATAAAGAATTACACCAAGAAGTTTTTGGTCCTTTAGCAATGGTGATCTCATGTCAGCATTTTAGTCATTTGTACAAGGTTATAAGTTCACTCGAAGGACAACTTACAGCATCAATAATGGCGACCGAAACAGAACTTATGTCAAATATTTCTTTACTAAAGTTACTCCAACAAAAAGTAGGAAGACTAATCTTTAATGGAGTACCCACAGGGGTAGAAATAAATCCAAATATGCATCATGGAGGGCCTTATCCTGCAACAACTGATTCTAGGTTTACTTCTGTTGGTTTAGATGCCTCATTACGTTGGTTACGCCCTGTATCTTATCAAAATTTTCCTGATTCACTTCTACCCAATGTTGCTAAACATGGAAGCAAATAAAACCACACAACATATTTTTCATTGCATTGAAGCACATACTTGCGGAAATCCTGTTCGATTGATAACATCAGGAGTTCCAAAATTGAAAGGGAAATCAATTTCAGCTAAGCGGTTGTATTTCATAGAGCATTACGATTGGATTAGAAAAGGTTTAATGTTTGAACCCCGTGGACATGATTTGATGAGTGGTAGTATTTTATATCCCCCAGCTGATGATAAAAATGATGCCGGTGTGTTGTTTATCGAAACAAGTGGTTGTTTGCCCATGTGTGGTCATGGCCTCATTGGTACCATTACAATTGCAATTGAAAATAAATTAATTACCCCAAAAAACCCAGGACATCTGAAAGTTGAAACTCCAGCAGGTTTGGTAAATGCTACGTACCAATATTCAGAAATTGAAAACAAAGTAACTTCAGTAAAATTTACTAATGTTCCATCTTTTGTATTTCTAAAAAACCTTGAAGTAAACTGTCCTGAATTGGGTCAACTTCATGTGGATATATCTTTTGGAGGGAACTTTTATGCTATTGTGGATATTCAAAAAAATTTTAAAGGTATTTCTCATTATGAAGTTAGTCAGCTAATTCGTTGGGGCAGAATTATTCGCGAGTATCTAGGTCAACAATACACTTTTGAACACCCAGAAGATTCGCGAATCAAAAATCTGACACATGTTTTGTGGACAGGTGAGCCACTATCAAAACATTCAACTGCCCGTAATGCGGTCTTGTATGGAGATAAGGCTATTGACCGATCTCCTTGTGGAACTGGTACCTCAGCCCGAATGGCACAATGGTACATGAAAGGTAAACTCAAATCAGGTGATTCATTTATCCATGAAAGTATTATTGGTTCTGTGTTTATTGGTCGAGTAGAGTCCGAATTAAAAATAAGTAAATACCCTGCTATTGTTCCTAGCATCGAAGGTAAGGCAAGAATAATAGGTTATGGTTCAATTATTTTGGACGATGAGGATCCTTTTAAAACTGGCTTTCAAGTTATCTAAATGAGTAATTGTCTAATTATTGGAGGAGGAATTGTTGGGCTTTGTAGTGCGTATTATCTCGCTAAAAAGGGGCACAAAATTACTGTTATTGACCGTTCTAATCTTCGTACTGGGGTTTCTTTGATGAATGCAGGCTTAATAATACCTAGTCATTTTATTCCTCTAGCTTCTCCATCTACACTTTCGATAGGCCTGAAAACTGTTTTCGATCGCTCAAGCCCATTATTTATTAAACCTCGCTTAGATTTGGATTTATATAGGTGGTTATATCGCTTTGTGAAAGCTTCTTTTCGTCATAATGCTGAACAAGTCTCAGATATTTTATGGGAACTGAATATGGAAAGTTTAATTTTATATCAAGAGATGTTCAGTTCTAAAGACTTTGATTTTCATTTTCAAAAATCTGGACTATTAATGGCTTATCAAACAGAAAAAGCACGAGTAAAAGAATTAAAGAAATTATCCATTTCAAAAAAATACGATCCACGGGCTGTAGAATTAACCCCAAATGATATTCACCGAATGCAACCAAAAATCGAAATGGATGTTTTAGGGGGGGTGTATTATCCTTTTGATGCGCATTGCACTCCCTCCATATTTTTTTCTCAATTAATCAATTACTTAAAAAATAAAGGAGTTGAATTTGTTTTAAATGAACCCGTTAAATCCATAAGTCCCATCCCACATGGCCGGTATCAAGTTAGCACAAAATTCAATGAATTTCAAGCTGAAAAACTTATTGTAAGTGCAGGTATTTGGAGTAAAGATATTTTAAATCCTTTGGGAATAAATATAAGTATGCAAGCTGGTAAGGGGTATTCTTTTGATCATTGTACCCAAACAGGAATCGAATTACCTACCCTCCTTGTTGAAGGTAAAGTGGCCATAACCCCTATGCGAGGATTTACAAGATTTGCTGGTACAATGGAATTATCGGGAGTAAGTACACATGTCAACTCCGCAAGAGTGAACACTATTATAAAAAACATCAAAAAATTCTATCCTAATCTAAAAGTTAACCCCAATATCGTATTTAATACTAGATCGGGTTTAAGACCGCTCGCCTACGACGGTCTTCCTTACATTGGAGAGGTCAAAGGACACAAGAATTTAATTTTAGCTACGGGTCATGCCATGATGGGTTGGAGTTTAGGACCTATTAGCGGAAAACTTGTTCAACAAATTGTAGAGGGTAACTCGCCATTGATCAATATAGATGTATTAAGCCCGTGTCGTAAACGACCACGTTTTAAATAAAAAATATGGTTATTTAAGTATTTTTATTATATTGTTGATTGACTAAGTCCCAGTCTGTCATGAAAGTACAATCGTTTATCATCCCAAAAAGCTTACCTTCTGAGCTATACTTTCAAGTGGACAGAGGTAAGCGTTTATATCCAAAACTTCACCAGCATAAAGAGGTGCAGTTAAGTCTTATCATTGAAGGAAACGGTCTTTTATTTGTTAATGGAGCCTTTAAAAGTTACAAGCCGTTAGATTTAATCATTATTGGAAGTGAATCACCACACATGTTTGTCTCAGATAAAAACTGTGAAAAAGTTGAAATGCAAAGCTTTTATTTCAATGTCCAAAATTTGGTTGGTGGATTGATCAATCAAGCTGAGGTCAAAGATATTATTAAGCTCTTTCAACAAGGTAAATATGGTTTTATCGCAACTTCAGGCACACAAAAAGCAATTAATATTTTTAAAACTATTCATAAAAAACAAGGACTTTCTCGTAAAATTGACTTTTTAACATTGCTTGAGTGCTTAAAAATGTGTTCGTTTGAAGCGATAAGTTTTAACACTTTAAACCCCATAATTTCATCTGATCAAGGGGTACGTATGCGCAATGTTATCGATTTCACTCTTAATAATCACAACAAACAAATTAACCTCAATCAAGTTGCTGCGATTGCGTGTTTGACTCGAAACTCATTTTGTAAATATTTTAAGGCCCATTACAACAAAACCTTTTTTACTTTTTTAAACGAAATACGAATAAGTCGTTCTTTAACACTAATGACCCATGACTTAGATTTGAGTATAAATGAAGTGGCTTTCTTGGTCGGCTTTAATCGTAGGGCACAGTTCACAAAAATATTTTATAAAATCAAAAAAATGACTCCTACCGAATACAAAAAAAAATTGATCGAAAAAATGAATCCCTAATAGGCTCAAACAAAAAGCAGCTATAAAACTTATTTTTTTGATAACGATGCTTTGAGTTATTTGGATAATATTAAGTCTTCATATACCAAAAATGGTCTTTTTATTTTATTCCTCCCCCATTACCTTGCCCACATTTAAGCCCCAATTACCCACACATTATGAAATCAAATGTGATTATCTTGACCTTTCTTTTGCTAACAGGGTTTTTTGTTGTTGCCCAACAAACAATCAATGGAGTTGTATCGACCCAAGATACAGGGGAACCCGTATTGGGAGCAAGTGTATTTATTAAAAATACACTGCAAGGAGCACAAACTGACTATGACGGGAATTACACCCTTACGGGAGTTCAAATAAATGATACTTTAGTTTTTTCTTTCATTGGATTCAAGACCATTGAAATACCATTTAGCGGTCAAAAACAAATTAATGTTGCTTTGCAAGAGGATGTGTCTCGACTCAAAGAAGTGATAGTAACAGGCTACGAAGACATTAGCAAAACATTATTTACAGGCGTTTCGACTAAGGTAGATCTACAAAGAGAACGCATTGAAGGGATAAGCGATGCCAGTAGAATGCTAGAAGGTAAAGACGCTGGAGTTGTAGTCGCTAATGTTTCTGGGGCTTTTGGAGCATCCCCACAAATCACAATTCGTGGAAATACCTCAATTAATGGAAATAATAATCCTCTTTGGGTAGTAGATGGAGTGGTATTAGAAGATAATGTTGAGTTAGATCAAGGAGATTTAGCTTCTGGAGATGTCAATTCGCTAATTGGTTCAGCAGTAGCAGGACTCAACCCAGATGATGTAGAATCATTTGAGATATTGAAAGATGCATCTGGAACAGCGCTTTATGGAGCAAGAGCAAAAAATGGCGTGATCATTATTACGACCAAAAAAGGGAGCTTTGGAGATTTAAAATCAAGTTATACCTCTACTCTCACAGGAAGAATACGACCCAATTATAATCAATTTGACATATTAAACTCTCAAGAAGAAATGTCGGTTTATAAAGAAATGGTAGATAAATTCTTGATTAATACAGCCTCTCCCGTTATTGCTCCTACATATGGAGTTATTGGAAAAATGTTTAACGAAATCAATGAAAAACGTATTCCCTGGGGATCTGGAAATGGCATCAATGATAACTTTTTAAGAAGGTATCAACTCGCGAATACCGACTGGTTTGATGTTTTATTCAAATCATTTTCTTTTCAACAACAACACACTTTATCTTTTTCAGGAGGCAGCGAAAAGACAAATTACTTTTTTTCACTTGGTTACCTATCAGACCCAGGTCAAACTATAGCTGACCAAGTTGAGCGCTATAATGCAAAGTTGAGTAGCACGTATCGTTTTAATGAAAAAACATCATTGAACGTAAAAATTGAAGCAAGCATTAGAGACCAACGAGTTGCAGGAAGCAACAACAGATCTTTAAACAGAATTACAGGGGAATTTTCTAGAGAATTCGATATCAACCCCTACAGCTTTGCTCTAAATACCAGCCGTAGCATGACCCCTTATGACGAAAATGGAAATCTTGAGTTTTTTAGGCGAAACTTTTCTCCTTTTAATATTATCGATGAACTAAATAAAAATTATATCGATATTGACGTCTCTGATATTTCATTTCAAGGGGATTTTACACGACGAATAACTTCTAATTTGCGAATTTCATCAACTTTTAATTTTCGAAGAGCAATCACCCAGCAAGAACATATTATTAAAGATACGTCAAACCAAGCAATGGCATATCGAGCCGATGATCCCGAAATATTACTTTTAAATCCTTTTTTATTTAATGACCCTGACCACCCTGAAGAGTTACCCTACAGTGTTCTTCCTGAGGGAGGGTTAAATATATTTGAAGAAAATCAATTAAACTATTTCTACATTCGTAACAGTGTAAACTGGAAGCCACGCCTTAATCAAGATAATACTCTTGACATATTATTGGGTCAAGAAATTCGTCAAAGTAAAAGAAAAAATAAACGATATGACGGGTTTGGAATTTCATATGACCGAGGTTTTATTACCAATGTGAATCCCGATATCATACGCCAGCAAGTTCTTGAGGGTGAACAGTATTTTTCGTTATCCAATTTTAATGAAAGATTTGCTGGATTCTTCTCTAAAATAAGTTTTGCCCATAAAGAAAATTATTTCGCTAATGCTACCTTCCGCTATGATGGTTCAAATTTATTGGGTGACTCAAGGGATGCCCGATATCTTACCACTTGGAACATTAGTGGTGGATGGAATATGCATAACTCCGATTTTTTACATAACCACAAATGGGTTAACTTATTAAAACTCAAATTAACTTATGGACTAACTGGGGGTCGTGGACCTTTAACTAGTGCAACGCTAAACCTTCAGGCAGAACCACCTCTTCGCCCTTACGACCGTGAAACTTTAATTTTTATACAAGATTTAGAAAATGAAGATTTAACATTTGAAAAATTACGTGAATTTAGTTTAGGCTTAGAATTCGGAATGATTCATTCACGAATTTCAGGAGAGTTGGGATATTATCGTCGTAATGCTTCTGACTTGATTGGGGTTATTAGAACCCACGGTGTCGGTGGGGAAACATTCAAATGGGGAAATTATGCCGCAATGGATATTAATGGATTTGAATTTTCAATGACAACTAAAAATATAAAAACACCCTCTTTCTCCTGGACAACCTCGCTCAATATTGGATATCATACCGAAAAAATTACTGACTTAAGAAGTGAACCTAATTATTTTGACGCTTTAAGTAAAACGGGGACACCTATTTTGGGTAGATCAATAAACAGTTTGTATTCCGTGAGATTTGCAGGACTAAATGAAACGGGCATTCCTACTTTTTATATTCCTGATGGTGAAGGAAATACTAGAGTAGTAACCGAAATAGATATTCAAAGAAATGATCATCTTGAAAAAGTTTTAAAATATGAAGGAACCTCAACACCAAGCGGAGTTGGTGGTTTTTTTACAACATTTAAGTATAAGAATTTTTCTTTTCAAGCTAATTTGTCCTTTAAGTTTGATTATAAAATTCGTCTTGATCGAAACTATCAAAGTGTTTATAACGACTTCAGTTCCTTACCAGGGGAACTCAAAAATAGATGGGCCCTTCCAGGAGATGAAGAATATACTACTATTCCTTCAATTTTAGATTTTGATTCCCTAATTAAGTATAATGGAAATACCTACAATCTGTATAATCTCAGTGATTTATTTATTGCTGATGGAAGCTATGTTCGGTTGAGAGCTGTTTCTTTGTCCTATGATGTTCCCAAACCAATATTTTCAAAACTTGGGCTTCGTTCATTGCAACTGAAAGTATTGGCTGAAAACTTAGCATTACTCTTTAGCGATGATAAATTGAAAGGACAGGATCCTGAGTTTTTTAATTCAGGTGGTGTCGCACTTCCATTATCCAAAGTCATTACTTTTTCTTTAAACACAAATTTTTAAACCTATGAAACTTTTGAGCTATTATTTATTGGTTTTTGTTTTAATGATTTCTTGTGATGACTTCCTAGAGGAACAACCCGATGATCGAATTGAGTTGAATAGTTTAGACAAAATATCTGAGTTAAGTGGAGCTTCATACCCTTATGCAAGTCACGCATTTACAGACTGGTATACTGATTTAGCATCCACACAAATACCTGGCCAAATATGGATTCGTAATTATGATGACGATTACTATCGTTGGCAAGATACCGACCATGTTTGGCAAGATAGTCCCACCTATTTTTGGAACAGTGCTTATGCTGGAATTGCTTCTTCAAATCATGCCTTGGAAGCCTTAGAAAATTTTGAGGATAGTGACCTAAAAAATGCCATTAAAAGTGAGGCCCTTTTATGGCGAGCCTATCATCATTTTATGTTAGTTAATGTGTTTGGTAAACACTTCAATGAATCAACAGCGAGTAATGATTTAGGTGTTCCCTATGTGGTAAAACCCGAAAAGGTTTTCGTGACACAATACCAAAGGAATACTGTTGAAGAAGTTTATACTTTAATTGAACGAGATCTGACTGAAGCATTACCCCATATCAATGATGAATTTTTTGAAGGAACAACCAAGTTCCGGTTTAATCAAAAAGCAGCTTTAGCCTTTGCTACTAGATTCTATTTGTTTAAGCAAGATTACGAAAATTGTATCAAATATGGATTAGAACTGATCGAAAATGACCCCTCTCTTTACATCCGAAACTTAGAACGTGTATATGATGTAATCTCCGAATACAATACACTTCGAGAAGCTTATGGAAAACCCTCCATAGAAGCAAACATATTAATGTCGGAAACCTTTAGCTGGTTTCAAAGAAGTTCCTATGGATATCGACTCAATCGAAATGAATTAAATGCCCTATATAGAGGTCCAATTAATCCAAACTCTAGTCTAGGAGATTCTCGAGTAAATGAAGCAGGTGTTTGGAGCCTAGCCAACGGTGGTGCTGATTTGCCTCGTTTTAATGAATATTTTTTTAAGGAAACCCTGTCCTCAGAAACTGGACTTGGCTACAAACTAGCCCTTCTGATTACAGGTGAAGAGGTTGTTCTCAATGTTGCAGAAGCATATTTAGGTCAAGGAAACATAGATAAATCTATTGAATATCTAAATTATTTAGCTGAAAAGCGATACTACGGAAATGTTTATTCTGACAACTTAGAGACACTCAAACTCTATTACAATCAACCAACTGATGAACTCGCCTTATTGTCAACATTGCTTGATGAACGCAATAAAGAATTTTTTATGTATGGAATGAGATGGTTTGATATAAAAAGACATCATATTCCAGTCGTTCATGAATTTTATGATTTCAACTCACAACAATTAGTTGACACTTTTATTTTACCTGCTGATGATCCAAGAAGACAAATACAAATTCCACAAGCTGCAATAAGTGCTGGAATGACTCCAAATCCACGTTAAAATTTCTAGTTATGAAAAAGATCATTTTAATTTTATCCATTCTTTTTATCACTTCATGTAACGAAGAAGAATCTCTGAAAGACCCCATTTCATTAAATGACGAGGAATTTTATGTTGAAAATGAGATTGATGCCTACCTCAATGAACTTTTTGAGCCTTACAATACAAGAATCATATATAAGTATGCGGAAGGATATATTCCAAATGCCTATAAAGCCGTTCCAGTAAAAACCGAATTTGTAAAGCCCATGGCCGATCTTATTGTAAAGGCATGGATCGAACCTTTTATTTATGGCGCAGATGGAGATGATAGTTTCATTAAACGTTATTTTCCTTCTGAGTTGGTCTTGGTAGGAAGTGCTTTTTTTAATGACGATGGAACCATTGTATTGGGCGTGGCTGAAGCTGGAGTTCGAGTGACGGTAACAGAAGTAAATAATTTTAATTTAGAAGATAAAGAATGGATCAAAAGACTTTTTAGAACGCTAACCCATGAATTTGCACATATTGTAGATCAAAATTTAGGGTTTGATTACACCAATTTTTATGCCTTATCAGGAACAGATTATACTTCCCCTGGTTCTTGGTCTAACCTTAGCCCTGCAGATGCGATCATCAGAGGCATGGTATCTCCCTATGGAACCTCAGCGGTATCAGAGGATTTCGCCGAATTGGTTGCTTATATTATTACCAACAGTGAGGAAGATTTCAAAGACAATTTTTTTGATGATACCCTAAGTTGTCCTATTGATTCACAATATGAATTCTGTATCAATACCAAAGAAGGTAAAAGACGCATCGAGCAAAAGTATAAAGAAGTAATAGAGTATTTTAATAATATTGCTGGAATAGATTTGCTTAAGGTCAGAGATAAATTTTTAGAAAATACACAATGAAATATTTAATTAAAAACATCAACCCTTTTATTGTTACTGTACTTATCGCTGTAGTTTTTTTTGGGTGTGAGGATGCCAAGGAAGATGATGATGTGTTTTCAACACCAATTGGTGAGCGAGTTAACGTTCAATTAAAACATTATATTGAAACATTGCAGTCAGCGCCACAAGGTTGGAAATTGAGTTACCAGCCAAATGCTGAAGCTTTAGAGCATAACATCTATCTACAATTTAATCCTGATTTGAGCCTAGAAATTATTTCCGATATTAATGCTGGCGAAGTAGATTTACCCACTACTTACCGAGTCTCAAAATCTCAACTTCCTGAACTTGTAATTGAATCGTATTCTGCTTTTCATTTTCTGTTTGAAGCTAATCAATTTGAATTGAAAGGAGAGTTTGAATTTAATTTTATATCTGTTCAACCAGATGAAATTATATTAAAAAGTAAAACAGATGCTGACGGCATTCAATCAACAATACTAACCTTGACACCTGCAAATATTGAAGATAAAGAACGAATTAAAAATTTTCAAACTTACGTCAAAGCACTAGAAAATGATTTTAGTCCACCTTATTGTTTTAGAATTTTTAAAGTCGTCGATGCTAATAATCAAATATTATTTGACGGCTCCTTTGTCGGCGATAAAGGGTTAAGAACAGGGACAGTATGTTATTTAGACAACAATAATGAACAACAAAATATTGAACTGGCATTTGACCTCACTGAACAAGGATTGACCTTGGTCGAACCATTTATTTTTGGTGAGAAAGAAATTCAATCTTTTAACTTCAACGCCCAATCTAATTCCCTCACTTCTAATGATGGCGGATATACCACTATTATTTCATACGAAGAAAGTCCTAGCTCTAATAGTTGTATTGTGTTATCTACATTGTTTTCCGAGCCCTTTACTTCTGTGATCCCCACTGACTGGGATACTGTAAATGCAAGCTTTCCCATCGGCACTGACTTTTTTAGATGGACTAATGATTATGGCGGAACAACAACAAGCTCCTATAACGCCGCCAGTGGCAGCTTAGGAAGTCAGGTGAGTAATTGGTTAATTTCTCCAGTGATTGAACTAAAAAACAATGATGTCATTGGTTTTTGGGTGTTAGGGGCTGACCAAAATACGTACGCCGATCGATTGGAAGTTCGTTTAAGTACAAATGGAGAGAATTCCATACTACCTCAACTCAACGACTCCCAAGACGTTGGTGATTTTCAAACCGTTTTACTCGATTTAAATCCAAATGAAATGACCAATACTTTTCCAACTCAGTGGACGTGGACTACGGTAAATATAAGTAATCTTACTACTTCGCCTGTTTCATCACGAATTGCTTTTCGCCACCGGATTAGCGATGCTAATATCAATGGTAACCTAATATGGGTAGATCAAATTACTCATTTTAGTAACATCTGTGAATAGTTTAAACGACTAAAATGCTCACAACATTTTGCCAAAAAAAGCATCCAAAAAAAACAAGTTTATATTAGATGGTAGAATAAGTAAGGGATTGATACCTCTGTTATTAAGTAGCGTTCAGATGATTGGGCCGTATTGATAAAAATAATGGAAATACAGAACCCATCCAAAAAGTGAAAGGCTCAGAGACCACATCAGAGTAAAACAGACTTAAACACTCAATGATGTAATTCCTAATAATAAATTGTAAACTGTACCGGAATAATTTGATATGCTCACAATCTCTAATGTCTTAAATCAAATCTAATATTTAAAGATCATTACATCCAATTACATGCATGTTAAATTGATTAAAAAAGGTACTCTTTTAAAATTTGATTGGTAATACTGATTTTACACCACCCTCCATCCATTTAAGATAAGAAAGGAACCCAATAGGATAATAATGTGCTTGTCTTTACTCTCTACACTTTACAGCTTTGAAGTACGAGTTCTTTTATTTTTTCCATATCAAAACCCTAAACATTATATCATGAAACACCTATTTATTATTTCAATTTTATTAGCTTTTACCCCAGAAATCCTAATCGCGCAAACAACTGAGTCAGTTGCATCATACAATTTTGCAAATGGATTTGAAGGGTGGACCTCCGTTAATGATAGCGAACCATCAACAGATGTGACTGCCTTTAGTGCGGAAACTTGGGGATTGAGATCTAGATATTCTTCAGGGTCACCCACTATCAGTGATTGGATAATTAGTCCAGTACTTCTGCTTCAGGCAAATGATCAAATTGAATTTCAAGTTGCTGGATCCAACGGATGGTCTTCAAGTGTAGAGGTTCGACTTAGTTCTGATGGAGCCACGTCAACAAATCCAACGCCTGATAACGGTAACGCAACAACAGACGTTGGAGACTTTACAACAGTTCTTTTTACTGGAGATCCTGATGATAATTTTCCAAATAATGGTCAATGGCACATCTTCACCACTAATATTCCTGAAAGTGACATTCCATCAGGAACAACCGATTTTAAAATAGCCATACGTCATTTTGACAATACGAATAATGCTGATTTTTTAGATGTAGGATATCTTGATATTACACGAATGGTGGATCCACCTATACTTGATGTTGATTTTAGATCGAATGGTGATGGTATCCCTTCGGATTGGACTCGAATAGACGATAGTGAACCTGTTGCAGTAAACTCATTTTCAGCTGCAGGTTCTGGTGCCGAATCTCGTTGGACCTCTCATGGCGGCACGGGTGGAGCTACCGCTGTAAGTGATTGGATGGTTAGCCCCATTGTGGATTTAAATGTTGGGGATGAAATTACTTTTGTTTTTTACGACATTGGTCCTAGTTTTGCGGAATTACGATTAAGTACTTCTGGAGCATCATCAACTTTACCAACATCTGGAGATGGTGATGCTACCGAAGTTGGTGATTTCAATGTTCTTTTATTACGTGAAGATCCAGATAGTGGTGGAAGTCCAGTGTCCAGAGTAATAACCCTTGATTCTTCACATTTACCATCAGGAGAGACTTCGTGCAGAATTGCGATTCGCCACCAAGGAGATAATTCAGCAGACGGAATTGTTGTGGAGTCAATTCATATTGAAAATAATACTATGGGGGTAGAAAATGAGGCATTCAGTCAATCTTTAAGTATGATTTATCCCAATCCGACCTCCAATACGTTTAATCTAGACATCGAATATCAAGGAGCAATCCATTTAAAAATATTCAATGTCACAGGAGCATTGATGAGTTCTTTCCCTAATACAAAAGAAAGGAAATTTGATATCTCTTACTTGAAAAATAATGGTACTTTATTTTTTGTTCATATTCAAAGAGAATCTGGCGAAGTTATTGGAACTAAAAAATTGTTTTTAAAAGAATGAGCCATAGTGAGTAAAATTTCTAAGAGGAACTACTTTACACACTTTAACAATACCTCAAGAGATTTATTCACCGTTTTCTGTAGTGTTTTTTCCCTGTGCTTTCCGAAGTTACAGGGAAAAACCTCTTCGGAGTGAGGAGTTATTAGAGCGATATAAACAGTTCCGAGTTCAGCTTCAGAATCTCCTTTTGATGGACCTGCATTTCCTGTAGTCGATAACGTAACATCAGAACCTAGGGCTTTTCGTGCTCCTCTAGCCATAGCCAACGCTACCTCAGCACTGACTACCGAATGTGCATTGATAAGTTCAGGCGAAACTCCCAACTGATTTATTTTTACTTGAGTATCATAGGCTATAATGCTCCCCTTAAAATATGCTGATGATCCAGAAATGGAGCTGATTAAAGCGGCAATACGTCCGCCTGTACAGCTTTCGGCTGTTGAAAATGATAATCCTTTTGATTTTAATAGGTCCCCTATTTGTGCCTCAATTAATTGATCAGATTCAAATCCTGTTATAATTTCTCCAATTAATGGATATAACTGATCGAACAATGATATCACTTGATTTTCGAGTTGTTTTTTAGATGACCCTTTGGCCGTCAGACGCAAACGTACACGGCCTAAGTTAGGTAAATATGCCAATTTGATGTGTGGTGGTAAATTATTTTCCCAATCTTTAATTTTTTCAGCAATGACACTTTCTCCCCAACCATAAGTCATCATGGTTTTGTGCACAATAACAGGTCGATCAAATTCGGATTGAAGCTTAGGTAGAATAAAATGCTCCATCATATTCTTCATCTCATACGGAACTCCGGGCATAGAAATGAATACCGTTTTATTCTTTTTCATCCACATCCCAACTGCTGTTCCGTACGAATTTTTAATATACGTAGCTTTGGATGGTAACAGGGCTTGAGCTCGATTCAAATCATTGATTGGTAAGTCAATATATTTTTCAAAAAGAGTTTCAATATGTGCTAAAACTTCAAGATTATTTTCAAGATGGTCATTAAAATATTTACAAAGGGTATGTTTAGTAATATCATCTTTAGTGGGACCTAATCCACCAGTAATTAAAACCAGATCTACGCAATCTTGAGCCAACGATAATGTTTCTATAATTGCTTCTTCCGTATCTGAAATGGAATGAATATGCGAAACCTCAATTCCTATAGAATTGAGTTGTTTTGCTATATAGGTCGAATTAGTATCGACAATTTGACCTATTAAGATTTCATCGCCTATCGTGACAATTTGTGCTTTCATTACTTGACTTTAAACGAAAAAGTTTTTTGATTATTTATAAACCCGACCAAGCGGTCTTCGGGGTAAACAGCTCCCACTCCCGCGGGAGTCCCAGTAAATAAAATATCTCCTATTTTTAAGGTAAAAAATGTAGATATATAACTTATTAATTCATCGATTTTCCAAAGCATCATCCCTGTGTGAGCTTGCTGAACAATCTCGTCATTTTTTTCTAAACGAAAAGATATATTATTAATGTCCTCAAACTCCGATTTATCATACCAATTGCCTATTCGAGCCGAGCCATCAAAACCTTTTGCTTTTTCCCAAGGAAGACCTTTCTTTTTTAATTCGTCTTGCACATCACGAGCAGTAAAATCAATCCCTAACCCAATCTCATTGTAATATTTATGGGCAAACTTAGTCGCAATATGTTTTCCAATCCGGTTTATGCGTATTAATACTTCTGTTTCGTAATGTATATTTTTAGAAAAATCTGGAATAAAAAATGGCTGACTCACTTGAGCCAGCGCCGTATCGGGCTTCATAAAAAGGACAGGAACATCGGGTCGTTGATTATTTAACTCTTCAATATGCTTCCCATAATTTCGTCCTACACAAATAATTTTCATTAAGAAGATTTATTTGTTAAACGTTGAAGTCGTAATGAAGTCAAAACTTTTTTGGTGTACAAAGGAAAATCTGCTTCCAGGAGCCAACCAAAATAACCAGGTTCTTCGTCCAAAACTTCTCCAACAGTTTTGCCTTTGTGTTTTCCAAAACCAAAAATGGCGACACCTTCTTTATTTTGTTGAATATACCCTGCAAAATCAAGACTTTTTCGGCGAGTTGTAAAAGTGCTTAAAGCTTTTATATTATTTTCAAGCTCAGTATATCGATCCAGTTGTCCCTTTAAAACTTCATAAGTAGCATGAGTATCGGCAGCTGCACTATGGGCATCCTTAAGCTCCTTGTTACAATAAAATTTATACGCCGCCGATAGCGTACGCTGTTCCATTTTATGAAAAATGGTTTGAACATCTACCGAATATATTTTTTTAAAATCGATATCTATTTCAGCTCTTAGCATTTCCTCGGCTAAAAGAGGAATATCAAAACGATCAGAATTATATCCTCCTAAATCAGCCCCTTTTATCATATTAAAAATTTGTTTAGCAATTTGTTTGAATGTTGGTTCATGAGCTACTTTTTCATTGGTAATTCCATGAATTGCTGTCGTTTGAGGCGGAATGGGCATTTCTGGGTTCACGAGCCATGTTTTCGATTCCTTTTTTTGGTCAGGATAAATTTTTAACACTGAAATCTCAACTATTCGGTCTTTTGCAATATGCGTACCAGTGGTTTCTAAATCGAAAAAACAAATCGGGCGTTTTAATAGTAGTTCCATAAAATTAGCATTGGTAGTTGATGTCCCAATTTTCAATGAGCTCTTTAATTTTTTTAATAAAAAGCCCCCCCATAGCTCCATTAATAATTCGGTGATCAAAGCTGTGAGACAATATCATTTTTTTGCGTATTCCTATAAAGTCTCCTTCATTGGTTTCAACCACAGCTGGAACTTTTCGTATTGTTCCAAGGGCTAATATTCCCACTTGAGGTTGATTGATAATAGGGGTTCCCATTAAACTATCAAACATTCCAACATTTGTAACCGTATAGGTGCCTTCCTTAATTTCGTCAGGACGTAATTGTGCATGTCGAGAGCGAATCGCCAAATCATTAACCGTTTTTACTAAACCTAACAAACTCAGTTGATCGGCTTTTTTGATTACGGGAACAATTAAATTACCATCTGGTAATGCTGTTGCCATTCCCAAATTTATATCTTTCTTTTTGATTATGGTAGTTCCTTCTAAAGAACTATTTAACAAGGGAAAATCTCGTAAGGCTTGAGCGACTAATAACATGAAAATAGGGGTAAACGTAAGCTTTTCCCCTTCTCTTTTCAAAAAATCATTTTTTACATTTTCTCTCCAGTTCCATAGGGTTGTCACATCAACTTCAATAAAAGATTGGACATGAGCAGCAGTTGTTAGACTGTGGAGCATATGATCCGAAATGAGTTGTTCCATTCGACTCATTTCCACTTTACCTTCTTTAAGGGTAGAATGAGCTTGTTGATGATTCGCTAGGGATGGATTGGTGTCTTGAGGATTAGGATTGGTTGGTGCTAATGAAGTCTTGTTTTTTAGAAATTCTAAAATATCTTTTTTGGTAACTCTATTATCTTTACCTGTCCCTTTAATTTGATCAAGTTCTTCTTGAGAAACCTGTTCTGATTTAGCAATACTTTTAACTAGAGGGGAGTAGAATCGATCGGAATCGCTTTTGATGCTGGAGGTTTCGGTTTCGTTTGTTGGTATATAGGAAGTAACTTCTTTTATCGTTTGTTTAGTGGGTTCTGTTTGAGAAGGTTCTTTTATTGTTTTTTCAAACTTAGCTTTTTGGTCATCTTTTTGGATATATGTACTATTGGAGGTGGATGCATCAATGGGTTGATCAGTTTCGATAACCGCAAGAACCTCTCCTACTTTAACGACGTCATTTTCTTTAAATTTTTTTTCAATGACGATCCCCGAAACATCAGTTGGGACTTCGGTATCAACTTTATCAGTAGCCACTTCAGCAACAGCTTGGTCTGATTTGATTTGATCACCCACTTCTACAAGCCATTGAGAAAGAGTTGCTTCAGTTATGCTTTCACCCATTTCGGGCAAAATCAAATTGAAAAATGCCATAACACAAAATTTTTTGCGAAGTTACAAATTTAAACGGTGTTGTATTCCACCGGTTTGGAGTTGTTGTTCAATATCCATACTTCTCCCCTGCTCACGCTATTTTGACTTCCAATAAGCGCTGCACGATCCTCCATCAAAAATTTATACGTGTATCTGTTTTTGTGAACTTCCATAAATTGAATTACTTCACTGAGGTTTAGACATTTTAAATCAAATATTATTTCTGTTGAGGATTGGTAATCGTGTTGTAGTACGTGCAACAGTGATGTGGCTTGAGTTACTGGAACAACCATATGCTGACAAAGTTTTTTAAACAGTACTTCGTCCTGAGAAACCAAAATATAATTTAGGGGCTGATGAGCGCTCATCTGCTCTGAATTAGAGGAATAAAACCACTTTAATACACTAAAAAAGCTAGTAGAAAAACCAAGCCAAATGGATAAAAACCAGTTGTAATTAAAATGTTTTTTATAAAAAAACTGCATAGCTTCTCGAAACCGAAATTGATAGTTCAAATCTTTGGGGGTACTTTCCCCCTTAAAGTGAATCATCTCTACATCTGAACAATAATAATTTTGATACCCTGACTTAAGGGCTCTATACGAAAGATCAATATCGTCGGCATACATAAAACAACCTTCATCAAAACCATTCAGTTCATAATAAAGTGATTTTTTCATAAACATACATGCTCCAACTAAAATATCCGTCGCTCCATTTTTATTTTTATCTAACCGCATATTATAGTAGTTCCCAAACCATTTTGGACTGAGTTTATATAGCCCTAATACTTTTGATAATGCTACTACTGGGGTAGGTACACCTCTTTTTGATTCCATCAAAAAATTTCCTGAACCATCAATTAGCTTACATCCTACAATACCTACATTTTGAAGGTCTTTGTAATAACGTAATAATCGATCAAAGAAACATTCGGGAAGTACCGTATCAGGATTTAAAATAAACAAATAATCTCCTGAGGCTTTATCCACACCAATATTATTACCTTTTGGAAATCCCGCATTGTAGTCATTGACGATTAATTGAACTTCTGGGTATTTGGTTTTGACCATTCCAACGCTGTCATCTACAGAATTGTTATCTACGACGATAATTTCGGAATCGATATTTTTTATTGCTCTAACTACACTTGAAAGACAAAGATCTAAGAAAACCTTTACGTTGTAATTCAAAATAACAATAGATATTTTCAAGTTTTTTTTTTAAAGTGATCCGTCAAAAGGAATACGTTTTTGAATACTTCTTCCCAAAGTGGCTTCATCGGCATACTCCAGCTCATCTCCTACAGAAATCCCTCTGGCAATGGTCGAAATCTTCAAATTTGTTTCCCCTAATTGTTTGTAAATATAAAAATTTGTGGTGTCTCCTTCCATGGTATTGCTCAATGCAAAAATCAACTCCTTTATTGTACCCTCTTTAATTCTATTGATCAGAGAAGGAATTTGTAGCTGTTGGGGACCAATTCCTTCTATGGGCGAAATTTTGCCTCCCAATACATGATACAACCCCTGAAACTGTGCTGTTGCCTCAATAGCTAATACATCTCTGATATCTTCCACTACACAAATCAATTGTTGATCTCTGTTCAAATTTAAACAAATATCACAAATTTCTTTATCTGAAATGTTATGGCACTTTTTACAGTACTGTACCTTAGTCCTAACGTCCTTAATCGCTTCTGCCAGTTGTTCGCTTTGGGATGCGGGTTGGCGGAGTAAATGAAGAACAAGCCTTAATGCCGTTCGTTTCCCAATTCCAGGCAGTTGAGCAATTTCCTCTACAGCATTTTTGACAAGCTCAGATGCATAATCCATTGGGACAAAAGTACATTATTTAAGTAAATCCTAAAGCGTTTCCTTATATTTGAGAAATTTGTGTAAATGTCTTCTACAACCATCTTAATTATTATACTATGTTACTTTGGGGCACTTATGGGCGTTGAGCGATTGACTAGAGGAACAGGCGAAAACGGCACCTTTTTTATTGCCGATCGTTCATCTCCATGGTTTTTAGTGGCTTTTGGTATGATTGGGGCTTCTTTGTCGGGGGTAACTTTTATTTCGGTTCCTGGTTGGGTAGAATCCACTCAGTTTAGTTACTTTCAGATGGTATTGGGCTATATAGTGGGTTACTTTGTTATTGCCACCGTTTTGCTTCCATTATATTACCGACTCAATTTATCGTCAATTTACAGCTATTTAGAAACTCGTTTTGGAAATGCAACCTACAAAACAGGCGCCTCTTTTTTTATATTGTCAAGAGTAGTTGGTGCGAGTTTTCGTCTTTATTTAGTTGCTAATGTATTACAATGGGTTATTTTTGATGCCATCGGAATTCCTTTTTGGCTCACGGTTATTGTAACAATATCATTTATATGGCTTTATACCCATCGGTCAGGGATTAAAACCATTGTTTTTACCGATACCCTTCAGACCTTTTTTATGCTGGTCGCTCTTGGCTTGAGTTTCTATTTTATTTTTCAGGAAATTAATTTCGAAAATACCTCCCTAAATTGGTTTTCATCTGGTGATTTAACTCAAATATTCTTTTTTGATGATCCCTACAATGGTCAATATTTTTGGAAGCAGTTTATCGCTGGGGCACTGATTGCAATTGTGATGACGGGGCTTGATCAAGATATGATGCAAAAAAATTTAAGTTGTAGAAATCTAGACGATGCCAAAAAAAATATATTTTGGTTTACAATTGTTTTGGTTATTGTTAATCTAATTTTTTTATCCTTGGGGGCTTTGCTCACCGTATATGCGCAACAACAGGGGTTAGATATACACAAAGATCAGCTTTTTCCAGTAATTGCTACAAAGGCAGGGTTACATCCTATTGTAGCAGTATTTTTTATGGTGGGATTGATCGCTGCTGCTTACAGTAGTGCTGATTCGGCACTAACCTCACTGACCACCTCCATATGTATTGATTTGATTGGTATTGAAAAAAAACACACTCCAACAGAGCAAATAAAGCTAAGAAAACAAGTACATATTGGTATTTCTATCTTGCTAATTTTAGTCATTATTTCTTTTAATTATTTGATTGCTGACGAAAGCGTTATTGCAAAATTATTTGTGTTTGCTGGATATACTTATGGTCCCTTACTAGGGATATATACGCTAGGCATAATGACGCGATGGAATCTAAAAGATAAGTGGGTTCCAGTTGTAGCTGTGATAAGTCCGTTGTTGGGCTACTTTATAAGTCTTTACCTCAAAAAGAAATTCGGATTTGACTTTGGTTTTTTTATTCTAGCCCTTAATGGAGGATTGAGCTTCATTGGCTTTGCATTACTTTATCAACCAACAACTACCATTTCAACAGTGCACTCCCCCAAGTAAAGCCACTTCCAAAGGCGGCTAACATGACTGTATCATTTTGTTTGATACGATTGTCTTGCCATGCTTCGGAAAGGGCAATAGGTATAGATGCCGCAGTGGTATTACCGTATCGCATGATATTATTATACACTTGATCATCTCTCAATTGAAATTTCTTTTGTACAAATTGAGCAATTCGAAGATTGGCTTGATGCGGAACCAAAAGATCAATGTCTTCAGCTTTTATTTTATTGTGAACAAGAGCTTGATTAATCACTTCAGAAAAACGAACTACGGCATTTTTAAATACCAATTGACCATTCATATAAGGATGATATCTAAAATCATCTTCATCATAGTCCGCAACAACTTGAGGGATCCATCGTTTTGTGCTTGGTCCTATAATAGTTAATTCTTCAGCATATTTACCTTCAGAGTGAAGGTGTGTTGACAATATTCCTTTGGTATTGTCCTTTTCTCTTGTCAGCACTGCAGCCCCTGCTCCATCACCAAAAATAACAGAAACAGTTCGTCCTCGTGTAGTAAAATCCATTCCACCTGAGTGGTATTCGGAACCTACTACCAACACATTCTTATACATCCCTGTTTTAATGAATTGATCTGCAACCGAAAGGCCATAAATAAATCCCGAACATTGGTTTCTTACATCAAGAGCAGGACAAGTACCCATTCCCATTATATCTTGTAATACTACTCCAGAGCCAGGGAAATAATAGTCGGGGCTTAATGTGGCAAATACAATCAAATCAATATCGTCTTTGCTAATCTCTGCTCGCTTTAAGGCCATTTGAGCAGCTTTAACTCCCATGGTGGCTGTCCCTTCATCTGAATTAGGGTCCACCAAACGACGTTCGTGTACTCCTGTGCGTTCAACAATCCATTCGTTGTTGGTATCGATAATTTTTGATAAATCTTCATTAGTGACAACGCGTTCTGGCACAAAATGACCCAAACCAACTATTCTTGAGTTGTACATATTTTTTTATTTGGGTAAATATAACGTATTAAAAAAAACGACACACAATGTATTGTGTGTCGTTTTAAACAACTTAACCAAAAAAATAAACAACTATAAGATATTGAATTTACTTTTTCACAGCAATAATCCCCAAGGAATATTTATAAATTCAATACAAAAGTAATTAAAATGTTTAACATTTACAATTAAACGTTAAACAAATTAAGTGTCAGCTTGTCAGCTATATGTTTTTGGTATTTTTTTTGGTAAGAGTATTTAAAATTTAAAACAATGACAACAGGAAAAATAAATGTTGCGGTTGAAAATATTTTCCCGCTTATTAAAAAATTTCTTTACAGTGATCACGAAATCTTCTTACGTGAGCTTATTTCGAATGCAACTGATGCGACTCTCAAATTAAAACACCTCACCAACATAGGAGAGGCTAAAGTGGAGTACGGTAATCCCTTGATCGAAATCAAAATAGATTCCAAAGGAAAAAAGCTCCATATTATAGATCAAGGCTTAGGGATGACTGTTGAGGAGGTCCAAAAATATATTAATGAAGTGGCCTTCTCAGGGGCTGAAGAGTTTTTAGAACAATATAAAGACTCGGCAAAAGATTCGGGAATCATTGGTCATTTTGGATTAGGTTTTTACTCTGCATTTATGGTTGCTGAAAAAGTTGAAATCATCACCAAAACTTACAAAGATGGACCAGCAGCTCATTGGGTTTGTGATGGTTCGCCGGAATATCAATTAGAAGAACATTCAAAAACTGAAAGAGGAACCGAGATCATTTTACACATTGACGAAGACTCCAAAGAGTTTTTAGAAGAAACTCGAGTTAGAGAATTACTCAACAAATACAATAAGTTTATGCCCATTCCTATCAAAATGGGAACTAAGGAAATTACCACCAAAGAAGGAGAAGGAGAGGAAGCCAAGGAAATTAAAGAAGTAGTTGATGATATTATTAATAATCCCAACCCTGCTTGGATAAAAAAACCTAGTGATCTTAAAGACGAAGATTATAGTTCTTTTTATAAAGAACTCTATCCGATGCAATTTGAAGAACCCTTGTTCAATATTCATCTTAATGTAGATTATCCGTTTAACCTTACCGGGATTTTATATTTTCCTAAAATTAGTAATGATTTAAATATTCAAAAAGATCGTATTCAGTTATTTCAGAATCAAGTTTTTGTAACAGACAACGTTGAAGGAATTGTACCTGAATTCTTAACCATGTTACGTGGAGTGATTGATTCTCCTGATATTCCACTAAATGTATCACGTAGTTATTTGCAAGCAGATGGAGCGGTCAAAAAAATCAGTAATTACATCACTCGAAAAGTATCCGATAAACTAAAATCATTATACAAAAAGGATAGAGAAACTTTTGAATCTAAATGGAATGATATTAAGATTGTTATTGAATACGGAATGCTCTCTGAGGATAAGTTTTTTGACAAAGCCAAAGAATATTATCTATTTCCCACCACATCTGGAAAATACTACACATTAGAGGAACTTAAAGAAGTTACAAAAACTAATCAGACGGATAAAAATGACAAACTCATTCAATTGTATGCTTCAAATATTGACGATCAACATGCGTATATAGAAAACGCCAAAACAAAAGAATATGAAGTATTACTATTAGACTCGCCAATAGTTGGACACTTGATCCAAAAACTTGAAACATCTGAAGAAAAAATTGGGTTTGCACGTGTCGATGCCGACCACTTAGATAAACTTATTGCCAAGGAGGATGAAGAGTTGTCTAAACTAAATGATGATGAAAAAGAAAAATTAAAAACTACTCTCGAAGCAGTCGTCCCAAAAGAGACATACACGGTTCAGCTTGAAGCGATGTCTAGTGATGCGTCTCCCTTTATGATTACACAGCCTGAGTTTATGCGTCGTATGAAAGAAATGCAGCAAACTGGTGGCGGAGGAATGTTTGGAGGGGGCTTTCCCGAAATGTACAACTTAATAGTCAATGTCAACCATGAGCTAATAAGTGAAATTTTAAATACCAAAACAAAGAAAAAGCAAGAACGTCTTATCAATCAATCTCTTGATTTGGCTCGATTATCTCAAAATTTACTCAAAGGGAAGGAACTAACCGACTTTATTAAACGCAGTTATGAAATGATAAAATAACTCTACTTTTTTTATTTAATATTAATCCCGCCAGTATTTTGGCGGGTTTTTTGTTTGATAACTTTTATATTCGTGCTTTAACCTCTTTTTTTCCGTTTCTAAATTGACCACCATCACAAAAATAAAATCCTTTCTAGCAAGTCAAATATTCCGCGATTTATGTTTTTTATCACAAGCTTTTTTACTTTTTTTAAAAATAGAGCGTATTTTACTTAATCTGTGACTTCATTTAAGCTTGGTCAAGGTTGGATTTAGCATATTATTGCGTTATAACTTTAACAACTGTTAGATTTGACGATATAATCCACAAAAAAGTTTAGGGGAACTGTTTACGATTTTTTATATATTGAGGGCGTAGGTTTCATGTTGAGTTTATAAATTCTTTATCTTCTCAAATCAGAGATCAACGAAATCAAATTAAAAATGAACATACGTTTAAAACTTCCTAATGCAAAAATTCTTTACCTCAAAAATTTTATTACCCCAAAAAAAGCTGATCATTTATATGACTATTTTTTACACAATATTCCGTGGAAAGAAGATTGGGTAACCGTGTATGGTAAAACCTATAAACAACCCAGGTTGACTTCACTTCACAGCACAACTCCATTCACCTATAAATATTCAGGGTTGACCCTGTTCCCAAATGCCATGACTCCTGAATTATTGTTGCTCTTAGCTCGTCTTAAGAAAACAAGTAATCACCATTTCAATGCTGTTTTACTAAATCTATACCGAAATGGAAATGATAGTAACGGGTGGCATGCGGATAATGAAAAAGAGTTAGGTCAAAATCCAGTAATTGCATCGATAAGTTTGGGAGCCACTAGGAATTTTCACCTCAAACATCGTACAAACAAAGACTTGCGCTATACTTTTCCTTTAGACCACGGTTGTTTGCTGATGATGGAAGATCAAACACAACATTATTGGTTACATCAAATAGCAAAAACAAAAAAAGAGGTTACTCCAAGAATCAATCTAACTTTTAGAAATATTATTGAATGAATTAAAAAAAAATTGATATTTGCAATCAATTTGATTAGATATGAAATATGTTTACTCTTTTCTTGTTACACTATTAATTATCGCCTGTTCCTCTGAAGAACACAACATGAAAGTTCATGTTGAAGTTGATCACCTTAAAAAAGGGACCCTTTATTTGCAACATGTAAGGGACTCCCTAATTATGGCTATCGACTCTGTTGAAATAGATGATAAAGTGACCTATACATTAGGAAGTACAATTCAAGAACCTGAGTTATTTTACCTACAATTAAAAAAAATCGATGGTGATCCAAACAACGATCGTATTCCTTTCTTTGGTGAAAAAGGCGATATTTTTATTCATACTTCTCTAAAAAGATTTGAAATTGATGCTCAAATTTCAGGTTCCAAAACACAGGATATATACAAGGAATATGTTGCTACTATTCAAAAGTTTAATGATGAAGAGCTGATGCTCATCAAACCCTATTTTGATGCCTTAAAAAATAATAATAAGGACACCATTACACAGCTTGAAAAACAATCCGAAAGCCTTACAAAACGCAAAGTGTTATATACTTTAAATTTTGCCGTAAATAACTCGAAGAGTGTCGTTTCTCCCTACATTGCTTTAATGGAACTCCAATTGGAAAACAAGTCTTTATTGGATACCGTGTACCAGAGGTTGAGCGAGGATGTAAAAGTTTCCCGTTATGGAAAAATGCTTAAAGAAAATATAACTGAATCTTACTAAAGAGCATTTAGTTTGTTCACGAGTGCCTCAGCTTTTTCTTCCATAACGTCCAAAATGGCCTTAAAATGAGCTTTTGGACGGGGTATGTTTTTAGCATTAATCCTTGAAATTAAATCATCAAAGACTAAGATGGCTTCATCCACAATGGCTTCGCTATCTTTTTTATTAGCGTTGGGATTATTTTTTTGCCATGCTAAAACATGTTCAATAATTTCACCTAATACATCATTGAGGTTTTTTTTAAGATTTCGAATACTTGCCATATGAGTGTGTTTAATTAATATAGACCATTAATATTTTTGCAGAATCGGATTTAATCAAAATAATATCAAGAGCTGCTGGAATCAAAAAAGTATTTCCTGAGCTAAGTTCATAGGATTGATCATTGGAATGAACTGTTGATTTTCCTTCAACACACATAAGTACAACAAAAGAATCTAGTGGTTTTAAATCAATTTCTTGATGTCCTTTAACGTTCAAAAAATCGGTTGTAAAGTAAGGAGAATCAACCATGCTGTTTTGCGTATTGACACCTTGATCATATTTTATTTTAAAATCGTCTTTTTTGGAATAATCTATAGCATCTAGTGCTAAATCCGTGTGAAGTTCTCTCAAGTTTCCGTTTACATCTGTACGATTCCAATCAAAAATACGGTAGGTGACATCGGATGTTTGTTGAATTTCAGCCAGAACAACTCCTGCTCCTATAGCATGAACTTTTCCTGTTTTTATAAAAAAGGTATCCCCTTTCGAAACAGTTTCATAATGGAGTAACTCTTCCAAGCGATCGTCGCGAAGATGAGAGGCATATGTTTCTTTTTTGATATCTTCTTTGAACCCAACGATAAGTTGAGCCCCTGGATCGGCATCCATGATGTACCACATTTCATTTTTACCAAAAGAGTTATGACGCTCCTTTGCTATGGCATCACTTGGATGAAGTTGAATGGACAAATCTTTTTGTGCATCAATAAATTTTATAAGTACAGGAAATTCTTTTCCAAAACGTTTATAAACATGTTTTCCAAGAAGTTGTTCTGCATATGTCTCGATCAATTGGTTGAGATTTTGACCTTTTAGTGCTCCAAATTCGACAATTGAAACATCCTCGGAAACGGCCGATAATTCCCAGCTCTCTCCCGCCTGTTCAAGATTAAAAGGTTTGTTGAAATGGGACATTAGCTTAGTACCTCCCCAAAGGCGGTGCTTCCCAATAGGTTCAAACTGTAGTGGATATAAGGTCGATGACATACTAGTTATTTTCCAGTGTAAATAACGTAATTTCGAGGAGTTTCATATAAAGTGACCTTCAATTCTTTGTTGACATCAATATGGGGGCGTAATTTGTCCCAAATCACAACGGCAATATTTTCGGCAGTTGGATTTAGGTTTTTAAATTCTTCGACTTGCAAGTTGAGATTTTTGTGATCAAACTCATCTTCGATTTCTTTTTTAATCAAATCCTTTAAAACTTTCATGTCCATCACAAAACCTGTTTCTGTATCAATCTCGCCTTTAACATGAACAATCAATTCGTAATTATGACCATGAAAATAAGGGTTGTTACATTTTCCGAAAATATTTTGGTTTTTTTCATCTGACCAATCTGGACGATATAAGCGATGGGCTGCATTAAAATGAGCTTTTCGGCATACGGTTACTTTCATGATAAAATAGAATAAAATTTTTTAAATATGATGGCAAACCAAACCGTATAACGCTCAGGATGTTCTGCTAAATCTTTTTTTACTTTGTCAATAGGCATCCATTTCCAATCAGCAACTTCTTGAGGGTTGATGTCTGGAGTTTCATTGCTATATCCTATCATCACATGATCAAACTCATGCTCTGTAAGTCCATTATCAAAAGGAGCTTTATATATGAAGGATGCCACTTCTTTAAGATCAGTACAAAAGCCCATTTCTTCGAAAAGTCTTCGCTTACCAGCTTCAATGTTTTTTTCCCCATTTCGTTGGTGACTACAACAAGTATTGGTCCACAATCCAGGAGAATGATATTTATGCAAAGCTCGTTTTTGTAACATCAATTCATTTTGATCATTCAGTACAAAAACTGAAAAAGCTCTGTGCAAAAGCGCTTTTTGGTGGGCTTCAAGCTTGGGCATTAACCCTATAGCCTGATTGTTTTCATCTACTAATATAACTTGTTCTTCCATTATTTATTTATGTCCGTAAAAATACAAAATATCGTTCAGTTGTAGTGATATTAAAAAACAATACTATTTTTGCATTCTTATGGGTTTCATAGAACAAATTTCAAAGCGACGAACATTTGGGATCATCTCTCACCCCGATGCTGGAAAAACCACTCTTACCGAAAAACTACTTCTTTTTGGGGGCGCCATTCAAGAAGCAGGAGCAGTCAAATCCAATAAAATCAAAAAAACTGCTACCAGTGACTTTATGGAAATTGAACGCCAACGAGGAATTTCGGTAGCCACTTCGGTGCTGTCTTTTATTTATAGAGATAAAAAAATTAATATCCTTGATACCCCAGGACATAAAGATTTTGCAGAAGATACTTTCCGAACCCTAACCGCTGTGGATAGCGTCATTGTAGTCATAGATGTAGCCAAAGGTGTAGAGGAGCAAACTGAAAAGTTGGTCGAAGTATGTCGAATGCGAAATATTCCCATGATTGTCTTTATCAACAAACTTGATCGTGAAGGAAAAGATGCCTTTGATTTGTTAGATGAAGTAGAACAAAAGTTGGGACTTAAAGTTGTCCCCTTAAGTTTTCCAATCGGAATGGGATATGATTTTCAGGGAATTTATAATATTTGGGGTAAACGACTTCGTTTGTTTGAAGAAAACAAAACCAAAATCACAGAAGGAATTGATTTTGAAAATTTATCAGACCCTTTATTGGACCAACATATTGGTGCGGAGGCAGCTCACCTTCTTCGAGACGACATTGAATTAATTTCTGAAGTATATCCCCGTTTTGATCAAAAAGCGTATATGAAAGGAGAATTACAACCCGTTTTCTTTGGATCTGCCTTAAATAACTTTGGAGTACAAGAGCTCCTAGATTGTTTTACTGATATTGCTCCACAGCCGCTACCCAAAGAGAGTAATTTGCGATTAGTAGAACCCAAAGAAAATAAATTCGCTGGATTTGTATTTAAAATTCATGCTAATATGGATCCTAACCATCGCGATCGTTTGGCTTTTGTCAAAATCGTATCGGGTACATTCAAACGCAATATTCCTTATCTACATGTCAGAAATCAAAAAAAAGTAAAATTTAGCAGTCCAAATGCTTTTTTTGCAGACAAAAAACAAATTGTTGATGAGTCGTACCCTGGAGATATTGTAGGACTTCATGATACAGGAAATTTTAAAATTGGAGATACACTGACGGAAGGCGAACAACTTCTATTTAAAGGAATTCCTAGTTTCTCGCCTGAACATTTTCGGTATATTAATAATGCTGATCCAATGAAAGCTAAACAGCTTTACAAAGGAATTGATCAGTTGATGGACGAAGGAGTCGCTCAATTGTTTACTTTGGAACTCAATGGGCGTAAAATTGTCGGAACAGTGGGCGCTTTACAGTTTGAAGTTATCCAGTATCGATTGGAACACGAATATGGAGCAAAATGTGTATACGAAAACTTGAATGTACACAAGGCTTGTTGGGTCGAAGCTAAAGATACCCAAAATGAGGAATACATGGATTTTAGTCGTGTTAAGTCAAAGTATTTGGCCAAAGATAAAGAAGGTAGATTAGTCTTTTTAGCCGACTCTTCCTTTTCGTTACAAATGACCCAACAAAAATATCCAAGTATCACGTTTCACGCTACTTCAGAATTTTAATGAATATATTCCTATATTTACCCTAACTCAAATCAAAGAACATTAATCAACTCTATTAAACAATTATTTATTGCTTTTTTTTCTAAAACCGTAAAATGTATTCTCTTAATTTAGAATAGATCAGCTGTTTACTGTAGAGTAAAAATGCGTGTCATGTCAATGGATGGAAATATTGACTTTTTAAAATTACTTCGCTCTGGAGATAGTAAGACATTTGAGGTATTGCATGGATTGTATTATCAAAAGTTACTTTGTTTTATCATTAATTATATAAAAAACGAAGAAGATTCCTTAGATATTTTACAAGACGTATTCATTAAAATATGGAAAAAAAGGAGTCAAATAAATTCTAACCTTAATGGCTACATCTATGCTACTGCCAGAAACCATTGTTTAGATTATTTAAGAAAACAAAAAGCAAGACCTACTCGCAATGATGATTTCACTCAAAAAGAAGCATGGATTAATTACATTTCTTTAAAAGATCAAACTGCCTCTTTAATCATTGAAAAAGAACTAAAAGAGCAAATTGATAAGGCTATTCGTATTTTACCTGGTAAATGTAGAACGGTATTTATTAAAAGTAAAATAAAAGGATATCGAAGAAATGAAATTGCTGAAGAGTTAAATATTTCAGTCAAAACTGTAGAAAACCACTTGACTAAAGCATTAAAAAAAATGCGATCCCTTCTCAAGGATTATAAAGATTAGCTTAAAAAAACTTATCTCAAAAAAAAAATTGGTTCTGAATTAGGGGGCTTTCAAAAATTTACGTCTTATAAGTAAAGGCTTCTGTAAAATGAAAGATTCTGAAATCAAAGATTACTTGCTCAATAATAGCAACTCTCAAGCACAAAATCGCATCTATCATTGGATTAAAAAAAATCCGGATAATGCAAAAAAATTTAGTGCTTTTAAAGCAAAACATGTCTGTTTAGAATTGGCTTCGACTAAAGCGTACTTTGATAATATTTATCCGAGTAAGAAAAAATCAACCTCTTTTTTAAAGTATGGCGTTGCTGCCTCTTTGATAATTTTAGTTTTTTCGACCTATCTTTTTTATTCTAAGAATTTGGAGAATCAAACCATCACGTATTCAACCAATAAAAACGAAACAAAAACAGTAAGACTCCCTGACAATAGCACCATTCATCTGAATGCCGAAAGCAGTATATCATTTAGTGATGAATTTGATAAAAACTCTAGAGAATTGACATTTACTGGAGAGGCCATATTTGACATAAGCCATAACCCTCAAAAACCCTTTACTATTCATACAGATGATCTTAAAGTACGTGTTTTAGGAACACAATTTAATATCAGATCCTACCCCAATGACAACAGTGTGGAAACGACACTTATCAGCGGTAAAGTAGAAATCATAAGGTCTTTTGAAAAGTCCATTGTCCTAAAGCCTGAACATAGGGCTACGTATCAGAAAGAATCTAAGAATATAGCCGTTCAAAAGGTAATCCTAAATGATGTAATCGGGTGGCGTGACGGAGTATTTGTTTACGAAAACACCTCATTAGAGCGAGTAATTCATGATTTACAAAGATTCTACAACAAACAAATTATTATTAAAGACACAAAACTTAAAGCGTTTGAATACACAGGAACATTTGACAACCTAAGTTTTGAAGATGCGCTGAACCTTTTATTAATATCATCCCCTATCATATATGAAGAAAAAAACGGGTCTGTAGAACTTAAAATAATAAAGTAAAAAAGAGCGTGCTGCAACACGCTCTTTAAACAAGTGTTTAATCAGTATTAAAATATAATACCTAATAATATGTGAAATTATGAAAAATTGTCATTCAGTTTGTCAAAACAATAACAAAAATTCAAAGTATTTAATTCGAATAATGAAATTATACGTTATTGTAACATTTTTGACCATTAGCAAGTTAATGTCCTTTGATCTTGAAGCACAAATCAGTGTCCAATTAGAAAACAGTTCTTTAAAAATAATTATGGAGGAAATTGAAAAACAATCTCAATTTTCATTTTTCTATAACAATAAACTCATTGACCATTCGGTGAAAAAATCTCTACATGTTTATGAAATGGAGATAGGTGACGTTATTGACTTGTTATTCGAAAGTACTAATATTGATTTTCGTTTTTTCAAATCACAAATCATTTTGTTTCCTAAAAACAACAGTACCATTGCAAAACAAATGGATTTCATGATTAAGAAGGAAAAAAGGAGAAAAATTTCGTCAATTTCAGCTGAAAAGCTCAGTGAAACATTAGATGTTGATCAACAACCTAAAATAAGTGGTCGTGTTGTTGATCAGGACGGTAATCCACTTCCTGGAGTATCTGTTTATGTGAAAGGGAGTCGTAAAGGAGTTTCAACAGAATTTGACGGAGGTTTTATGATTGAGGTTGAACCTAATCAACTATTGGTTTTTTCCTATATAGGAATGGAAAGTCAAGAAATAACGATTACTGATCAAAAGTTTGTAGAAATCGTATTAATTCCATCCCTAAGTGATTTAGACGAAGTAGTGTTGACAGGATACCAACATCTAACAAGAGAGCGAGCTACGGGATCAATGTCAAAGTTAAATTCAGACGATATCGATAGAGTCGTTTCTGAAAATGTGCTGAATGCGCTTGAAGGTTCTGTTTCAGGGCTATTGATCCAAAATAACGCTCAAGGAGAACCCAGTATTACGATTCGAGGTATCAGTAGTCTTTCAGGAAGAAATGATCCGCTGGTAGTCGTTGATGGGTTTCCCATAAGTTCAGGAAATCAAAATTTAAATTTATCTTCTTCGGGGCTAAACTTTATCACTGATATTGACGATGTTAATGACGCAAGCGGGTCGCTTTTTGGTACGCTAAATCCCAGGGATATAAAAAGTATTACTGTTTTAAAAGATGCAGCGGCTGCATCGATTTGGGGAGTCCGTTCCGCAAACGGTGTAATTGTAATAGAAACATATTCGGGAAGAGATCGAGCGGGAAATAATACAGTCAAAGCCAGCTTCACTCAAGATTTTACCTTTGGCTTATCCAAACCCGAACTGGATGATTTCTATCTTATGGATTCAAGTCAAACTATTGACTTGGTCACAGAGTTATATGATGCCGGAAGGGTAAGTTTATTTAGAAATTACGAAGCATTATCAGGTATTTTTCGTGCCCGTGATTTAGAGGGTAGCATAACCGATCAAGAGGCAGAAGTTTTAATCGACGGACTCAGAAAAGTAGATGCAAGACAACAATGGAGCGACTTGCTTTTGAGAGAAGAAATGTTTCAACGCTCAAACTTATACATTTCAGGAAATACCGAAAAAATGAATTTTCTTATTACAGCTATGTCTAGTACGAAACAATCACAGCATGAAGGCGATAATGAAGATCAATATTCAATTCGAGGGGTGATTGGTGCCAATGATGTAGTCTTAGAAGGCCTAGACGTTAAATTAGATTATACAACCCTCTTGACTAATCGAAAAGAAAATGGATTGAGCTATTCCAATTTCAGAGGTCTGTTTCCTTATGAAAGTTTTTTAGATGAAAACGGAAATTACTTGCATCAATATCGTTCAGATAATCGTGCATACCCTCATCAAATGGAGATGTATGACGAAAGAGGATATTTGAATTGGAGGTTTAATTGGTTGCAGGAACAAAGAGCCTTAGATGAAACTGTTGAAAATGATTTACATCGTATTCAAGCGAGATTGGATTATGAAATTAATCCAAACATAAAGTTAGGAATTCAATACCAATATGAGAATAGCAACTCTTTTCAAAGTAGATTAAATACTTTAGAAAAATTCAGTGTGAGACAACAAATAAACAGATTGACTACTTATAGTGCGGAAGAAGGTCTTTCCGTAAACTTCCCAAGAAAGCCAAATCTAAAATTAGCAACATCCGACTTGGTAAATTGGTTGTGGAGGTCTACTATTAGCTTTGACTATAATTTTCTTAAAAAGGGAAATATTTCAGGTCTTTTTGGAGGTGAAGTTCAGAAAAGAACAGGTGACTTTATTAAACAAGATCTTTGGGGTTATGACCCTACTTCTCTTGTTGCTGATCGTCTTGATTATCAACTTTTAGGAAGTCAGGGATTTACCATATACCCATATTTTAGACAAAAAACAGATTCGAGATTTGTTTCTGGATTTTCTAGTATAGGAATAACTTGGGATGATAAATATGATCTTACTGTTAGTGGGAGATTGGATCGAACAAACTTTTTTGGTTCTGATCCAAAAAACAGAACCTCCCCTTTCTGGTCGGCAGGACTTGGATGGTTACTATCGAAAGAAAATTTCTTACATACATCTGCTTTTATCAACCATCTTAAACTTAGAACTACTTATGGGTTTAACGGAAATATCGCTTCAACTGAAGGAAAGGTGCTTATTGCGAGTTCAAGGACTAGTGTTGACAGACCTAATGAGACCTATCTTAGACCCACTACTTTGCCAAATCCTAATTTGAAATGGGAACGAATAAGAACAATCAACTTCGGCGTTGATTTTGGTCTTTTTGACAACCAATTATGGGGAAGTTTGGAATATTATTTAAAGAAAGGGGAAGACATATTCGCAAGAAAAACACTTGACCCAACGTTTGCACCTGCTACTTACATATCGACGCTTCAGCAAAATTTTGGAGAAACTAAAAATCAAGGAATTGATCTGCATTTATCCTCAAAAATTTTGGATCGAGGAAGTTTTATATGGAACAGCACCCTAAACTTTAGTTCTTCAACATCAGAAGTAATTAAAGGGGATACTGGAAATACCAGAACTCCAAATTACAGTAATGAGATCTATCATGAAGGAGACCCCGTAGATGCTCTTTATGTATATCAATATGCAGGCTTGGACGAAAATGGAGAGGCATTGCGTTACGGCGTAAATGGAGATTTAGTAGGCGTACGTGAATTTGAAGTCGAATTGGAAAAAAAAGTTGCTGGTGTAATAAATCCAAAATATTTTGGAGGATTGATTAATAATTTAAGTTACAAAAATTTTGACATGTCTATTTCTTTTTCATATTCTTTTGGGCATGTCATCCGAGGACCTGTAGGAAGAAACAGGAACTATCAAGATTATCGATCAGGAGTTAGCAAAATTCTTATAGATCGTTGGAGGGAGCCTGGAGATGAGGAGCATACAGATATCCCAGGAATCGGCACAACACCCAATCAGTACAGATCTGTAATCTCTAGTTATGCCTTAAGCGATAGAAATATAGATGATGGGGATTTTATAAGGTTGCGATATCTTTCTTTTGGCTATCGTTTTTCGGACAATATTTTAAAAAAATTATTTATTGACAATGCGAAGATTAACCTTCAATTCACCAATCTTTGGTTATGGACTGCCAACAAATGGGACGTAGATCCTGAATACTATGGCGGTAATATGAATGCTAATGTTGGTGCTCCAAGCCCACCAAGTACAGCTACATTATCATTAAAACTTGACTTTTAAAACTATACATCATGAAACTTAAACACAATATACTTTTGATTATCGTTGGGTTGTTTTTTTGGACTTGTGACGATTTTTTAGATAACTCTCCCGAAGGACAAGTTATCCCTACTACGGTAGCTGACTTAAGAAACATCTTAATTGATCCGTTATATGATTTTGGAGTGTCTATCCCAATAGTGATGAGTGATGACATCTATTATCCTGATTATGATGAAATACTTCGACAACTAACTTCTGGAACGGAGCTCTATAACATCAGAGCTTATCGTTGGGAAGATCAACTTTTTCAAAACGAAGAAAGTGATCTTGATTGGAGGAATTCATATACCGAAATTTTTATGGCTAATTATGTATTATCTAAAATTGACCATGCCGAATTAGGGGTTGATACCGAACAAGAACAAGGCAAAATTAAAGGGTGGGCATTGATGCGAAGAGCTCATGCCTATTTTTCATTAGTGAATTTATATGGTAAGCATTATAATCCATCGACATCAAATACTGATTTAGGAGTACCTATTGTACTAAAACCCGATCCGTTACAAGACCCTATTCCTCGTTCTACAGTCGCTGAGGTATATCAACTTATAGAAGATGATTTGGAAGGCGCTTTGGAAATCTTACCTGATTTTCCAGAGCAATTTCCAAGCTTAAACTATCGACCTTCAAAAGTTTCGGGCTATGCGCTTTTGGCTCGAATTGAGTTGTATAAGGGAAATTGGGAAGCAGCACGAATGGCTGCTCAACAATCCTATGACATGATAATGGCCGACAGCAGAGTTGGATTAATACCCCTGAGCGATCATAATGGCGACCCTGATTTGTGGCCAAAAACCTCTTGGTTTAATCACAAAGAAGTACTTTGGGTAAAAGAAGGAGCTGCGAAAGGTTTGTTTTCGTCTCAGGAGCTGTGGTTTTTGTCGGATGATTTATTGAATGATATGGATCCTGAGGATACTCGATTAACACTGTTTAGTTTTGAGGGAACTGCTCCCAACGGCAGTGTCGGACGCGTTCCCCATCACACAAGATTCGTATATTCAACCACCCCGATTAGAATTACAGCACCCAATGTTCCTGATGTCTTTCTGATGTTGGCCGAAACCAATGCACGATTAGATGATTTAGAGGCAGCAGAAAGTTTTTTGAACGGTCTAAGGTCTGTAAGAATACCCAACTATGTGCATAACGACAGTACTAACAAAGAAGAATTGTTATTAGAAATCATAAAAGAAAGAAGAATTGAACATATGTATAATGGTCTACGTTGGTTTGATATCAAGAGACTCAATAATGAAGGGTTTAATATTAGTATCAGCCATGATATTATAACAAGTGAGGGAACTGAAACGATAACACTTCCAGCTGGAGATGATAGGTTTGTAATTCAAATACCAGGAAAAATTATTTCAGACTTTCAACCCGACTTAGAACAAAATGATTAGAGAAATGTATTTATGAAAAAAAAACTCTTTGTAATCACATGTGTTTTAGGAGTCATTGTCATTCTCATATCTAAAATGCTTTCCTTGGAATACGTAGAGGTTAAGGTGACTAATAATTACCCACACCCTGTAGGAATTGTTATTGAAGATGTAAACCAAAACATTATCGACACACTCAACATTATAGATTCTACATTTCAAAAGAAAATACATGTAAAAAACCTTCAAAATATTTCTTTAATTCTTTACGATAAGGGAGAAATCATCAGTAAAAAAAGAAGCTACTTGATTCCTAACAAAGAGCTAGATATTATTATTACCAAAAGAGGGTGGCTACAATGTACTTTTGGGAAAAATGAAGCGTTGTTTGAGAAATTCCTAAGTGTAAAGTATCAAACTAAAGAACACTACCTAAGATTTAAACTCCCTTGGGGAGAATTTAAAGATTACGTTGAAGTATTACATAAAAAAAATATACAGGCATTAGATTCTCTCTTTTTGGACTCAAATTCGTTAGATGAAGAATACTATTCGCTTCAAAAGGAAAATCTATACTATAAGCAATTAAATGATAAAGTAAATTATTTAATTTCTCACGAATTATCAACCAAAGCTAAAGGGGATAGTATAAATTATTATCAATCACTTAAAGATATTTCAAAATTGATATGGCCGGTAGATCCCAAAAAATACAAGAATGAATCTTACAAAAAATTGCTTAAATCATTGATTTATAGAAGTACATACGATATGTTACTAAGTCAAGGGGTCCCTCAAAGTAAATATTCGACTTATTTCATAGGTGCTGAGGCTACATTGGCATACATCGATGAACTTGATAGATTGGGAAGTAAAAACAGAAAAGAAGAGTTTTTACATCGCTTTTTAATCGATGATAAAAGGTTGAAGTTTATAGAAAATGAACATCTTTCATTGATTACAGAAATATATTACAAAAATGTATCTAATCCCGAATTTATAAAAGAGTTTGATGAGGCTATTACACGCTTAAAACTACTCGGGAAAGGGATAAGAGCTCCTTCCTTTGAGATAAAGGATATCCAAGAGGAATTGAGGTCAATTGAAGATTTTAAAGGAAAATATGTGGTGTTATATTTTTGGGCAACATGGTGCGGGCCTTGCAAAGGGGAAGCTCCGTATTGGGAAGAATTCATAAAAAAATTCGCTGACCAAGAAGTGGTGTTTCTTAATGTCTCTACCGATGAAAATAAAGACGCATGGAAAGAAATGGTCGTCAATCAATCTAAAGGAGGAATTCATTTATTTGCTGGGGATGATAGATTAGAGATCAAACAAAATTATCAGGTTTCAGGAATTCCTCATTATGTTTTAATAGACAAGGAAGGATTAATTGTGCAAAACCATTTTTACCGTCCTTCTTACCCACCGTTTGAAGAGAAGCTAGGACTTTTACTGCAATAAAAAGTCTCTTCTTTTTGAAGAATTTACCTACTCTCCTAGTTGCCATAAAGTGACACTTTATAAGGTGGCATTTCACGGCTGTAATACAATGTAACTCCCCCCTACACTATTTCTTTCTAGATCACCACCAATTCATATTACCGCTATCACCAACATATTGTCGTTATATTTAGGTAATTTAATGCCGCATAAAGATTTATTTTTTGAATGTTTGTGATAAAATCTTACATAACAAAATCCTGAATTATTACTTTAACTAAATACCCTACTTATGAAAAAATTTACGCTATCATATTTTATTATGTTTTTATTCATGAGTTATACTTATGGTCGTGTTATTACTTATTATTAAAATATTGGTAATGATATTATTACATAAAAATTATACCAAGGGATTAAACAAACTTGTCCAGCAGTATCAGCTGTTACAGTAAAACTTTATTTAACTTGGCTAAAGCCACTCAAAATTGAAGTGTCCTCAAAAAGTTAGATACGATTCGGGGGCATTTTATGCGTAGAAAAAACAGAGTTATTCGTGGGATAGAACAAAAGAGATTGTACTTTGGTTCAAGATTTTAAAAATATAAATCATATTGTGGGCTGCAAGAAGGCGTAGCCCTTGATATATTATGGCGTAAAACTAATCTAATAATATGTTTGAAAAGATCTTGAAGCAAAAATAACATAAAAACAGAGTGGGAATATAGACGAATGTCAAGATAAACACCATGACATAAAAGTTCATTATTTTTTTCAAACGAGAATAGTATTTTACTGAAAAATATAGGATCGTTAAAAATCTTAACGTAGACCCTCAAGTTAATATTCAGTATTTCAATCAATAGAGTAAAGTATCTGTGACTCTAAAATGAATGAGCTCGATAAAATATCGAGCTCATTAGCTGTATTTGTTGTTTTAGGATCCGGTACATTTGGCTTCTATTAAGCTTCGCCTGTAGGTCCAAAATTAAGAGGAATTTGAGGAGGATCGTACTCTTTTATTTCCCCATGAGCAGCTTCAAATCGTTGTACATTATCCCCTAAGGCTTTTAAAAAACGTTTGGCGTGTTGGGGAGTTAAAATTATGCGAGAGCGGACTTTAGCTTTTGGAGCTCCAGGCATGATATTGATAAAATCAACAACAAACTCAGAAACCGAATGATTAATGATAGCTAAATTAGAATATGTTCCTTGAGCCATTTCTGGATCAAGTTCAATATTTAAATTGGCTTCTTTTTTTGTCTTATCACTCATTATAAATTGATGTTAAACTCTTTTTTTGCTAATAGCTCTTCATATTCGTCGGTATATCCAACAATGATGTCATTAAATGCGCGATTACCAGTTCCTGCTGGAATTTTGTGTCCTACAATAACATTTTCTTTCAGTCCTTCTAGCGTATCTATTTTACCTGCAACAGCTGCCTCGTTGAGTACCTTGGTAGTTTCTTGGAAAGAAGCCGCCGAAATAAATGATTTCGTTTGAAGAGATGCCCGAGTTATCCCTTGTAGAATAGGGGTTGCTGTTGCATTAACAGCATCACGGGCCTCAACTAAGGCTTTATCTTCTCGGCGTAACAACGAGTTTTCGTCTCTTAATTGTCTTGTAGAAACTATTTGACCAGACTTCAAGTGCTCAGAATCTCCTGCTTCAGTAACCACCTTCATACCAAATAATCGATCATTTTCATTAATAAAGTCCGATTTGTGTACCAGCTGACCTTCAAGGAAAGTAGTATCACCTGAGTCATCTAATTTTACTTTACGCATCATTTGGCGTACCACTACTTCAAAGTGTTTGTCATTAATTTTTACCCCTTGTAATCGATATACTTCCTGAACTTCATTCACCAAATATTGTTGAACTGCAGATGGACCTTTAATGGACAAAATATCATTTGGGGTAATCGCCCCATCAGAAAGTGGCATGCCAGCTTTGACAAAATCGTTTTCTTGAACCAAAATTTGGTTGGATAGTTTAACCAAATATTTTTTAATTTCTCCTGTTTTTGCCTCGACAATAATCTCACGATTACCTCTTTTAATTTTACCAAAACTCACTACACCATCAATTTCAGAAACTACCGCCGGATTCGAAGGATTTCGTGCTTCAAAAAGCTCGGTTACTCGCGGTAGACCTCCAGTTATATCACCTGATTTAGCGGATTTACGGGGTATTTTTACGAGAATTTTACCATTTTCAATACTTTCTCCGTCGTCTACCATTAGGTGAGCTCCAACAGGTAAGTTATAGGATTGAAGGGTAGAGTCATTTTCGTTTTTTATCAATAATGTTGGGATGATTTTCTTATTTCGAGATTCTGAAATCACTTTTTCTTGGAAACCTGTTTGTTCGTCGATTTCAACTTGAAAAGTAACTCCTTGTTCAATATTTTCATATCCGATAGAGCCTGAAAATTCAGAAACGATTACTCCATTGTAGGGATCCCATTTGCATATCACATCTCCTTGTTTAATTGTTTGACCATTTTTAATATTTAAAAATGACCCATAAGGGATGATGTTCGAGCTTAAAACTAAACCGCTTTTCTTATCCAGTACTTTAATTTCAGTAGTTCGTGAAATAACGATAAGTACTTCTTTACCGTCATTATCTTTTCCCATTACCGTTTTTAAATCTTCTATTTCAGCTACTCCATTAAACTTAGCGACTAATTTATTTTCTTCAGAAATATTCCCCGCAATACCTCCTACGTGAAAAGTACGTAAAGTAAGTTGTGTTCCAGGTTCTCCAATAGATTGAGCTGCTATAACTCCAACAGCTTCGCCCATTTGCACTGTTTTTCCGGTAGCAAGATTTCGTCCATAACATTTTGCGCAAATTCCCTTTTTAGCTTCACATGTAAGGGCTGAACGAACCTCTACGGATTCTAATGGAGAAGCATCGATGTGCTGAATATGGTGATCCAAAATAAGTTCACCCGACTGAACGATTACCTCACTTGTGAGCGGATTAATAACATCATGTAAAGCCACTCGACCGAGAACACGGTCACCTAATTTCTCAACAACTTCTTCATTTTTCTTTAAAGATTCCACAGTTATTCCTCGTAGCGTACCACAATCTTCTTGATTAACAATGACATCTTGTGCAACATCATGTAATCGTCGAGTCAAATATCCAGCATCTGCTGTTTTTAGTGCTGTATCGGCCAACCCTTTCCGTGCTCCGTGAGTAGAAATAAAGTACTCTAATATCGAAAGTCCTTCCTTAAAGTTGGAGAGAATTGGATTTTCAATTATTTCCCCACCTCCAGCATTAGATTTTTTGGGTTTAGCCATTAAACCTCGCATGCCTGTCAATTGGCGAATTTGTTCTTTTGAACCTCGGGCTCCAGAGTCTAACATCATAAATACCGAGTTGAACCCCTGTTGATCTTCTCGAATTCGTTTCATGGCCAATTCAGTTAACTTAGCATTTGTTGATGTCCAAACATCAATCACCTGATTGTAACGTTCATTGTTAGTGATAAGCCCCATATTATAATTGGCCATTATGCCATCTACATCTTCATTAGCACCAGATATAAGCGTATTTTTTTCTGGTGGAATAATAATATCTCCCAAACTAAAGGATAACCCCCCTTTAAAAGCAAACGAGTACCCCATATCCTTAATTTTGTCAAGGAAGGCGGCAGTTTCTGGAACACTTGTAACTTTAAGAATATTACCAATAATATCACGCAATGACTTTTTAGTTAAAACTTCATTGATGAAACCTGCTTTTTCGGGAACAACTTGATTGAATAACACTCGACCTACCGTAGTTTCAATAATTTGAGGTACCAATTCGCCCGCTTCATTAAAATCAACTGCACGTATTTTGATAACAGCATTCAATGATACTTTATTTTCATTAAAGGCGATATTAACTTCTTCAGCATCATAAAAAGTAAGACCCTCTCCAAGAACAGGGTGATCTTTCGTAGATTTTCGTGCTTTTGTCATATAGTATAGCCCCAAAACCATATCCTGTGAAGGTACAGTGATCGGAGAACCATTAGCTGGATTTAGGATATTGTGAGAAGCCAACATCAGAATTTGTGCCTCTAAGATAGCTTCAGGGCCTAAAGGAAGGTGAACTGCCATTTGGTCACCATCAAAATCAGCATTAAAAGCGGTACAAGCTAACGGATGTAATTGTATGGCCTTGCCCTCAATTAATTTAGGTTGAAATGCTTGAATTCCCAAACGGTGTAACGTAGGAGCACGGTTAAGCAAAACGGGATGTCCTTTTAAAACACTCTCTAAAATATCCCAAACAACAGGTTCGCGATTGTCAATTATTTTCTTTGCTGATTTTACAGTTTTAACGATTCCTCTTTCAATTAACTTTCTTATAATGAATGGCTTATAAAGCTCAGCAGCCATATTTTTGGGCAATCCACATTCAAATAATTTTAATTCTGGACCCACCACAATGACCGAGCGAGCGGAATAGTCAACACGTTTACCTAATAAATTTTGGCGGAAACGTCCTTGTTTTCCTTTTAAAGAATCAGAAAGCGATTTTAGTGGACGGTTAGCGTCCGTTTTAACTGCAGATGATTTACGAGTATTATCAAATAATGAATCTACAGATTCTTGAAGCATTCGTTTTTCATTACGTAATATTACTTCAGGTGCTTTGATTTCAATGAGTCGTTTTAAGCGGTTATTTCTAATGATTACTCTTCGATAAAGATCATTTAAGTCCGAAGTTGCAAAACGACCTCCATCTAGCGGTACTAAAGGACGAAGTTCTGGAGGAATAACAGGGATGGCTTTCATGATCATCCATTCCGGTTTATTTTCTCTATTTTTATTAGCCTCACGTAAAGATTCAACAACTTGCAACCGCTTTAAAGCTTCTGTTTTTCGTTGTTTTGATGTTTCGTTGTTGGCTTTATGACGCAGTTCGAATGACAATTCATCTAAATCGATTCTACCTAATAAATCGATCAAACAATCTGCTCCCATTTTAGCAATAAATTTATTTGGGTCACTGTCTTCTAAATAAAGATTTTCTTGTGGAAGTGATTCCAATATGTTAAGGTATTCCTCTTCAGTCAAGAAATCCATTTTTTGAACGGGTTCGCCTTCAACATTTTTAGCTTCACCTGGCTGAATGACTACGTATCGTTCATAGTAAATGATCATATCTAATTTCTTAGAGGGTAATCCTAGCAAATAACCCAGTTTGTTGGGTAGTGAACGGAAATACCATATATGTGCCACAGGGACGACCAGGTTTATGTGACCCACACGATCGCGACGGACCTTCTTTTCGGTAACTTCTACACCGCATCGGTCACAAATAATTCCCTTGTATCGAATTCTTTTGTATTTTCCACAAGCACATTCAAAATCC
Organism: Flavobacteriaceae bacterium; assembly: GCA_965659665.1. Classification (GTDB taxonomy): domain Bacteria; phylum Bacteroidota; class Bacteroidia; order Flavobacteriales; family Flavobacteriaceae; genus CBFHWU01. The sequence goes on along the minus strand of CBFHWU010000031.1, from coordinate 33,183 downwards.
TTGATAGGACCAAAAATTCGCTCACAAAACAATCCATCTCTTTCAGGTTTGTGTGTACGATAATTAATCGTTTCTGGCTTTAATACTTCTCCTTTTGAAGCCGCTAAAATGGTTTCAGGAGAGGATAATCCAATTGATATTTTATTAAAACTTTTTTGTTGTAACACTTCGTTATTTCTAGCCATTATTTGAATGGTATTATATTATTCTTCTAATCGGATATCAAGACCTAATCCCTTGAGTTCATGCATCAATACATTAAAGGATTCAGGCAGACCTGGTTTAGGCATACTTTCCCCTTTAACAATTGATTCGTATGTTTTTGCTCGTCCAATGACATCATCGGATTTTACTGTCAAAATTTCTTGAAGGGTACTCGAAGCTCCGTAGGCTTCCAATGCCCAAACTTCCATTTCACCAAATCGTTGACCACCAAATTGCGCTTTACCCCCTAAAGGTTGTTGGGTAATGAGCGAGTAAGGCCCAATAGAGCGTGAGTGCATCTTATCATCAACCATATGACCCAGCTTCAGCATATAAATCACCCCTACGGTTGCAGGCTGATCAAAACGTTCGCCTGTTCCTCCGTCATATAGGTAAGTATGTCCAAATTGTGGTATTTTTGCTTCTTTGATTAAGGCATCAATCTGATCGTTACTTGCTCCATCGAAAATAGGTGTGGCGTAGGTTTTGTTTAATTTTTGACCTACCCAACCTAAAACTGTTTCATAAATCTGACCTATATTCATACGAGAAGGGACACCTAGAGGATTTAGTACAATATCAACTGGGGTTCCATCTTCAAGAAATGGCATATCTTCTTGACGAACAATTCGAGCCACTATTCCTTTGTTTCCGTGTCGACCTGCCATTTTATCGCCTACTTTGAGTTTACGTTTTTTTGCAATATAAACTTTAGCTAGTTTGAGTATTCCCGCAGGTAATTCATCTCCCACTGAAATAGTAAATTTATCGCGTCGTAATGCTCCTTGCAAATCATTTTCTTTGATCTTGTAATTGTGCATCAAATCATCAACTAGAGCGTTAACTTCTTTATCTACCGTCCAACTCCCTCCTATAAGATGTGCATAATCATCAACAGAATTTAACATTTTTAGGGTGTATTTTTTACCTTTAGGTAATACTTCCTCTCCTAAATCGTTAATAACTCCTTGACATGTTTTTCCACTTAGGATAATAAACAACTTTTCTACAAGTCGAGCATCTAAACGATCAAATTTGGACTGATACGACGTTTCAAGTTCTTGTATTTCTTCTTTATCTTGTGAGCGTTTTCGTTTGTCTTTAATGACGCGTGTAAAGAGTTTTTTATCAATAACAACTCCTCTAAGTGAGGGAGAAGCTTTGAGAGATGCATCTTTGACATCTCCAGCTTTATCTCCAAAAATTGCTCGAAGTAACTTTTCTTCTGGGGTAGGGTCAGATTCTCCTTTTGGGGTAATCTTACCTATTAAAATATCTCCAGCATGAACTTCGGTACCTACTCGAATCATTCCTAATTCGTCTAGATCTTTTGTTGCTTCCTCGCTTACGTTAGGAATATCGTTTGTTAACTCTTCCTTTCCTAATTTCGTGTCACGAACTTCAAGGGAGTATTCGTCAATATGAATAGAAGTAAAGATATCTTCTCGGACCACTTTTTCAGATATCACTATTGCATCTTCAAAGTTATATCCTTTCCATGGCATAAATGCCACTTTCATGTTTCTTCCTAGTGCTAATTCTCCTTTTTGTGTGGCATATCCTTCACACAAAACCTGACCTTTGGACACTTTGTCTCCTACCCCTACAATTGGTTTCAGATTGATACAAGTACCTTGGTTAGTTTTTCGAAATTTGATTAAATCGTATGTTTTTTCATCTGAATCAAAACTTACTAAACGCTCATTGTCGGTCATATCATATCGTATAACGATCTTAACCGCATCTACATATATGACTTCACCTTTACCTTCTGCATTAATCAAAACGCGTGAATCACGAGCCACTTGTCGTTCTAATCCAGTTCCCACGATAGGGGCTTCAGGTCGTAATAGAGGGACGGCCTGACGCATCATATTAGATCCCATCAAAGCGCGGTTGGCATCATCGTGTTCCAAAAATGGAATTAAGGAGGCGGAAATAGATGCTATTTGATTTGGAGCAACATCAGTGTAATCCACTTCTTTAGGGGTAATTACTGGATAATCTGCTTCCAAACGAGCAATCACTTTTTCAGGAATTATAACTCCATTACGGTCTTTTTCGATATTGGCTTGAGTGATCATTTTACCCTCTTCCTCTTCAGCAGAAAGGTAAACAGTCTTGTGAATATCTACAACACCATCATTAACCTTGCGATAAGGAGTTTCAATAAATCCGAGATTATTCACCTTAGCAAAAACGCCTAAGGAGGAAATCAACCCAATATTTGGACCTTCTGGCGTTTCAATTGGGCATAATCTTCCATAGTGTGTGTAGTGTACATCACGTACTTCAAAACCAGCTCTTTCACGAGATAATCCTCCAGGACCTAATGCCGATAAACGGCGTTTATGTGTAATTTCAGCTAATGGATTTGTTTGATCCATAAACTGAGATAATTGATTCGTTCCAAAGAAAGAATTGATAACTGAGGATAACGTTTTTGCATTGATTAAGTCAATGGGAGTGAAAACCTCATTGTCACGGACATTCATTCGTTCTCGTATGGTTCTTGCCATTCGGGATAAGCCCACACCAAATTGAGCAGAAAGTTGTTCTCCAACGGTACGTACACGACGATTGGAAAGGTGATCAATATCGTCTATTTCTGCTTTTGAATTGATCAATTCAATCAAATATTTTATTATTGTGATAATGTCTTCTTTGGTCAAAACTTGTTTGTCCATTTCAACATTAAGCCCTAGTTTTTTGTTCATTCTGTAACGACCAACTTCTCCAAGATTATATCGTTGATCTGAAAAGAATAATTTATCAATAATTCCACGTGCTGTTTCTTCGTCAGGGGGTTCGGCATTACGCAACTGACGGTAGATATGTTCTACAGCTTCTTTTTCGGAATTGGTAGGGTCTTTTTGAAGGGTATTGTGGATAATTGCATATTCAGCAGATTGCCCTTCCTCTTTGTGCAATAAAATCGTTTTGGCATTTGCCTCTAAGACTTCATCAATATGTTCTTTTTCAAGTAAGGTATCTCGATCTAGAACTATTTCATTTCTTTCTATGGAAACTACCTCTCCTGTATCTTCATCTACAAAATCTTCAAACCATGTATTTAGAACACGAGCTGCAAGCTTACGACCCAAAACTTTTTTAAGACTGGTTTTAGAAACCTTTATTTCTTCAGCAAGATCAAATATTTCAAGTATATCTTTGTCTCGTTCAAATCCAATAGCACGGAAAAGTGTTGTTACGGGGAGTTTCTTTTTTCGATCGATATAGGCGTACATCACACTATTGATATCGGTAGCAAATTCTATCCATGAACCCTTGAACGGAATCACACGTGCAGAGTACAATTTTGTTCCGTTCGCATGAAAAGATTGACCAAAGAATACTCCTGGTGATCGGTGTAATTGAGAAACGACAATTCGCTCAGCACCATTGATAATAAATGTACCACTTGGAGTCATATAAGGAATAACCCCCAAATACACGTCTTGAACGATTGTTTCAAAATCTTCGTGTTCAGGATCGGTACAATAAAGTTTTAATCTAGCTTTTAGGGGAACACTGTAGGTAAGACCTCGCTCTATGCATTCTTGAATAGAGTAACGAGAGGGATCTACGAAGTAGTCAAGAAATTCTAGTACAAATTGATTTCGAGAATCCGAGATGGGAAAATTCTCCATAAATGTATTAAAGAGGCCTTCATTTTCTCGAGCATCCGTTTTAGTTTCTAATTGGAAAAAATCCTGAAAAGATTTTATTTGGATGTCCAAAAAATCAGGATAATCTGGGGTGTTTGCGGCAGAGGCAAAGTTAAATCTTTGGTTTGTGTGCGACATGAACTAAATTGATATTAAAATAAAGAAACGATTAGTTTACTAAATAGCAAATGGCTTAAGCCTTTGGAAACCCAAAAGCTTAAACCTTTTTGAAATAATTATTGTATAATTATTTAAGCTCAACCTCAGCTCCAGCTTCTTCCAAAGAAGATTTTAGACCTTCAGCTTCATCTTTTGCAATACCCTCTTTAATTGGGCTTGGAGCACTATCTACTAAGCCTTTAGCCTCTTTAAGACCAAGACCTGTAAGTTCCTTAACAAGTTTTACAACTGCTAATTTTGAAGCACCAGCAGCTTTGAGGATTACATCAAATTCTGTTTTTTCCTCAGCAGCTCCGGTGTCTCCGCCTCCTGCAGGACCCGCAACCGCAACAGCTGCTGCTGCTGGTTCGATTCCATACTCGTCTTTTAAAATTGTAGCCAATTCATTTACTTCTTTTACTGTAAGGTTGACCAATTGTTCTGCAAAATCTTTTAAATCTGCCATGATATGAACGTATTTATAAATTGTGTTTATTACTCATTTTTATGAAGCTTTCTTTTCAGAAAGCGTTTTGATAATTCCGGCTAGGGTTCCACCGCCCGATTGAAGGGCTGAAACCACGTTTTTGGTTGGGGATTGAAGAAGTGCTATAAGATCTCCAATCAACTCATCCTTAGACTTAATGTTAACTAATGCTTCGACTTGATCATCTCCTAAATAAACAGCTTCTTGAATAAAAGCACCTTTTAAAAGGGGTCGTTCTGATTTTTTTCGAAACTCTTTGATGACCTTAGCAGGACCATTACCTGTTTCGGACAACATCATGGCGGTATTTCCTTTCAAGATGGATGGCAATTCGCCAAAATCTTTATCAGAAGCCTCCATGGCTTTAGCTAACAATGTGTTCTTTACAACAGTAAGCTTGATATCCGCTTTAAAACAAGCTCGTCTCAAGTTTGATGTTGTAGCTGCATCCAGTCCTGAAGCATCTGTTAAATAGATGTTCGAAGAACTGGCAAGTTGGGCAGTAATGTGCGCAATAGCTTGTGCTTTTTCTTCTCTTGTCATGAATTAATATTTACTGCTACTTGTTAGATTACTTTAGTGTCAATTGGAATACTAGGACTCATTGTACTGGACATCGCAATGCTTTTGATATAGGTGCCCTTTGACGACGATGGCTTTAATTTGACTAATGTTTGAATCAGTTCATTGGCATTTCCTAGAATTTTATCCGCTTCAAATGAAACTTTACCTATTGATGCATGAATAATTCCTGTTTTATCAACTTTAAAGTCAATTTTACCAGCTTTAACCTCACGAATTGCTTTTGCGACATCCATGGTTACTGTACCTGTTTTAGGGTTTGGCATAAGACCACGTGGTCCTAAAATACGCCCTAAAGGCCCGAGTTTTCCCATAACGCTAGGCATCGTAATAATTACATCAACATCAGTCCAACCGTCTTTGATTTTTTGAAGATATTCGTCTAACCCTACATGATCAGCTCCTGCTTCAGTAGCATCGGCTTCTTTGTCAGGTGTTACTAGAGCTAGTACCTTCACATCTTTACCTGTACCGTAAGGAAGTGTTACTACACCACGAACCATTTGGTTTGCTTTTTTAGGATCAACTCCTAAACGGACAGCTAAGTCAATTGATGCATCAAACTTGGATGATGTGATTTCCTTGACTAATGAGGAAGCATCCTTAATTGAATACAATTGATCGCGATCAATTTTTGCGAGTGCCTCTTTTCGTTTTTTCGAAATTTTTGCCATTGTTTACAATTAAAGATTAAAATGGGCTTTCGCCATTTACTTTGAAACCCATCGAACGTGCAGTACCTGCAACCATTTTCATGGCTGACTCCACCGTAAATGCATTTAAATCTTGCATTTTGTCTTCGGCGATAGTGCGTACTTGATCCCAAGACACACTAGCCACCTTGTTACGGTTGGGTTCTCCAGATCCTTTTTTGACCTTGGCGGCTTCCAACAATTGGACAGCTGCAGGTGGTGTTTTTACAACAAATTCAAACGATTTGTCTTTGAAAACAGAGATCACAACAGGTAAAACCTTACCTGCTTTATCTTGAGTTCTCGCGTTAAACTGCTTACAGAACTCCATGATATTCACACCTGCGGCACCTAAAGCGGGTCCAACCGGTGGCGATGGATTCGCAGCACCTCCCCTAACTTGTAGCTTAACTACTTTACTTACTTCTTTTGCCATTATTTTACTTAAGTGATTTCTTCATTTGTGGAAGCAAAAAAGAAACCGGTTGTGTAACACTTTTAAATTTTTTCGACTTGCATATAAGAAAGTTCTAATGGTGTTTTGCGACCAAAAATCTTTACCATTACTTCTAACTTACGTTTTTCTTCATTAATTTTTTCTATGGTGCCATTAAATCCATTAAAAGGACCATCGATAACTTTGATCGTTTCTCCTAATGTAAATGGAATAACAACATTGTCAGATTGAACAGCGAGCTCGTCTACTTTTCCAAGCATACGATTAACTTCGGATTGGCGTAATGGTACTGGTTCACCTCCTTTTGTTTCACCTAAAAATCCAATTACATTTGTAATAGAACGAATAATATGTGGAACTTCTCCAGTAAGGTTGGCTTTGACCATAATATAACCCGGGAAATAAACGCGTTCTTTATTGATCTTTTTTCCTGCTCTAATTTGAATCACTTTTTCGGTAGGCACCAAAACTTCTTCTACATAATCGGAGTACCCAAATCTTGATATCTCAGTTTCGATATAAGATTTTATTTTATTTTCTTGACCACTAACAGCCCGTACAACATACCATTTTTTGATATCAGCTTCGGTCATTATATTTTAATTAAAAAATTGAAAATAAAGTTTAACTACTCTAGACAAAACGGTATCAGCACCCCAAATGGCTAACGAAAAAATGATAGAAAAAACAATGACAACAGTAGTTTGACGCTGTAATTCGGGCATTGGTGTCCATGACACATGAGACTTAAGCTCTTCGAACGATTCTTTAATGTAATGTATAATCCCTGTCATATATTGTTTTGCACGGGTTGAGAGACTCGAACTCCCGACACCTGGTTTTGGAGACCAGTGCTCTACCAACTGAGCTAAACCCGTCTCTACTGGTGTACGAAATCCAAAAAGGATACTCAATACATCCGTATGTTTTAGTTGTCACAAAAGGTGTTGTGGATTCACAACACCTTTTGAACAATATTATATTAGCTTTTTAGTCTAAAATCTCTGTAACTTGACCTGCACCAACAGTACGTCCACCTTCACGAATTGCAAAACGTAGACCTACACTTAAAGCAATAGGACTGATCAAATCAACGGTAATCGTAAGGTTGTCACCTGGCATAACCATTTCAACTCCATCAGAAAGGTTGATATTTCCTGTTACATCAGTAGTACGAACGTAAAACTGAGGACGGTAATTATTATGGAATGGTGTATGACGACCACCTTCTTCTTTTTTCAGGATATAAACTTCTGCTTTGAACTTAGCGTGAGGAGTAACCGAACCTGGCTTACAAATCACCATACCACGCTTGATATCAGTTTTTTCAATACCACGTAAGAGAATTCCTACATTATCACCAGCTTCCCCTCTATCAAGGATTTTACGAAACATTTCAACTCCAGTAATGGTAGAGGTTAACTTTTCGGCACCCATACCTATAATATCAACTCCGTCGCCTGTATTGGCAACTCCAGTTTCTATACGACCTGTAGCAACGGTTCCTCGACCTGTTATCGAAAATACGTCTTCGATAGGCATCAGGAAATCTTTTTCAACATCTCGTTTGGGTAATTCAATCCAATTATCCACTTCTTCCATCAGTTTCATAACAGAATCGACCCATTTTTGTTCTCCATTCAATGCGCCAAGTGCCGAACCAAGAACCACAGGTCCATTATCTCCATCATAGTCATAAAAACTTAACAGCTCACGAACTTCCATTTCTACAAGTTCCAAAAGTTCTTCATCGTCCACCATGTCTGCTTTGTTTAAAAAAGCAACAATGCGTGGAACTCCAACTTGACGACCTAGCAAAATGTGTTCACGCGTTTGTGGCATAGGCCCATCTGTTGCAGCAACTACCAAAATAGCTCCATCCATTTGTGCAGCACCTGTAACCATATTTTTTACATAGTCGGCGTGACCAGGACAGTCAACGTGTGCGTAGTGACGATTTGCTGTTTGGTATTCTACGTGAGAGGTGTTAATAGTGATACCACGTTCTTTTTCCTCGGGTGCGTTGTCAATTTGATCAAAACTTTTAGCTTCCGACAAACCTGCGTCAGCTAGAACTTTTGTTATTGCAGCAGTTAAGGTTGTTTTACCGTGATCCACGTGTCCAATTGTCCCAATATTTAAGTGGGGTTTCGAACGATCGAAAGTTTCCTTTGCCATGATATATTATTATTTAATGCTTTTAAAATGAGCGCAAATATAAAAATTTATTCAGTAAGATAAGTGTTTTTAATTTTTTTTTACAAAAAAAAACAATCATTGTGGAGGTAAGAACCTTAAACAATTAAAAATGGATAACATTAGCCTTTTAGGTGCATTTATTTTTTGAATATTGATTTGGTTCTAAATAAATAGTGAAGATGTAGGTTTTTTTAATGTAAGAGCCAATGACGAGATTTGAACTCGTGACCTCTTCCTTACCAAGGAAACGCTCTACCCCTGAGCTACATCGGCCATTGTATTCAATATGTTATCGTTGGGGATTTAATACTTGAAATATAAGAGCGGGAGACCGGGTTCGAACCGGCGACATTCAGCTTGGAAGGCTGACGCTCTACCAACTGAGCTACTCCCGCAAGTTAATTGATTACTGAGATATAATGATAATAAGCAATTCTAATTTATTAAATTGTGGGGAGAGCAGGATTCGAACCTGCGAAGGTAAAACCAACAGATTTACAGTCTGTCCTCGTTGGCCGCTTGAGTATCTCCCCGAAATGTCAAAAAACGTTAAGAGCCGATGGAGGGACTCGAACCCACGACCTGCTGATTACAAATCAGCTGCTCTAGCCAGCTGAGCTACATCGGCAAAAAAATCCCGTCTTTCAAAACGGATTGCAAATGTATATATTTATTTTTTTTGATTCAAACAAAAAAGAGTTGTTTTTTATCCATGAGTTCTACTTTTTTCTTTTCTAGTGATAAGCATACGTTCCATTGCAGTGGAACATGCATCTATTGCTTCCTCAAAAGTCCGACGTTGTTTCTTAATTATTAAGTCATCTCCTGGTAATTTTACCCTAATTTCAACTCTTTTATTTTCTTTTTCAGAAATATTTTCAAGCTTCAAATAAATTTCAGAGGAAATAATACGACTGTGAAACGTAGGGAACTTACTCAATCGAGTATTGATAAATTCAGTTAAAGAAGACTTAATTGAAAAATTTAAGGTTTGCATGTGAATAGTCATACATCAACATTTTAGATTCCCAAAATGGGAGGTTTATTTATTTTTTGCTCTTGGATGAGCGCTTTTGTACTCACGTATTACTTTTGGCAATTGTACCTTAGTATACACTTGAGTGGAGGCCAAACTTTCATGACCTAATAATTCTTTTACAGTATTGATTTCTGCTCCTTGATTAAGCATATGAGTCGCAAAAGTATGTCGAAGTACGTGTGGGCTTATGCACGCTTTTGTGGATATTTGGCTAAAATATTTTTGTACGCAACGATAGATATAAGAGGCATACATTTTCTCTCCCTTATCGGTAACCAATAAAGTTTCGATATTGTTGTTCACTCGATTTTTTCGAAGATCTAAGTATTGGTTTAGATAATCTTCAAGTTTAGGTAATATGGGAATAAGGCGATGCTTATTGCGTTTTCCACAAACTCGAATTAATTTTTGACCAAAATCAATATCCTTTGTGGTTATCCCCAAAAGTTCGGCCCTTCGAATTCCAGTAGCATAAAGCAATTCAATTATAAGAATGTCTCTAATCTCAGAAAATGTAGTGGCTTTGTGTAATGAAAAAACATGCTCCATCTCTTCTATGCTGAAAGGGACAATAAGTTTTTGGACCGTTTTAAGTTGTTTGTGACCACGCATAGGTGTTTGCTCTAAAATACCAATTCGTTTGAGAAATTTAAAATAAGTTTTAAGCGCAGAACATTTTCGGTTAATAGTGGCATGAGTCAGTCCAGAGGATGATAGAAAAACAATCCACTGACGAATCATAGAGTAGGTTACCTTGCTCAATTCTTTGGTATCATATTGATCCATACAAAAACTCAAAAATGAGCTTAAATCCTTCTGATACGCTTTATACGTGTTTGGAGAACTCTTTTTTTCGAGCATTAAATAATCTAAAAAAGGAGTAAGTGGCATAGCATAAAAAAAAACATCGAAACAATTTAAGAAAAAAATTGTTTCGATGCAATATAAATTACAATCCGTTAAGGACTAGATTTCTTCTTTGTCGCGAAGGTGCTGAATATACTGTGCTTTTTGTATGGTCGCACGGCGTGAGACAGAAGGTTTAGTGAACGTCTGACGTTCGCGAAGTTGACGCATAGCTCCTGTTTTGTCAAACTTACGCTTGAAACGCTTAAGCGCTCTATCGATATTTTCTCCGTCCTTTACTGGTATAATTAACATAGACCTTAACCTCCTCTCTTTAGTATTAGGTTGCAAATATAACACCTATTTCTAAATGGAAGATAATTATTTTAATATTTCTCGTGCAATAACCATATTTTGGATTTCGGTTGTTCCTTCTCCGATAGTACACAGCTTTGCGTCTCGATAAAATTTCTCGACTGGAAAGTCTTTTGTAAATCCATATCCCCCAAAAATTTGAACAGCTTGATTGGCAATTTCAACACAAGCTTCTGAGGCATACATTTTACACATGGCACTAAGTTTGGTCATTCTGCGCCCCTGATTTTTTTCAAAACTTGCTTTTTGTATCAGTAATTCAGCAGCCTCGATTTTGGTAGCCATATCAGCCAACTTAAATGATACCCCTTGAAAGCTATGTATTGGTTTTCCAAATTGAACGCGTTCTTTGGAATACTGTAAAGCAGCCTCATAAGCTCCGCGTGCAATTCCTAAAGATAACGCAGCAATAGAAATACGACCACCGTCTAAAATTTTAAGTGATTGAATAAATCCTTCCCCAATATCGCCAATACGATTGTCATCAGAGATCCAGCAGTTATCAAAAACAAGTTCTGCAGTTTCAGATGCTCGCATCCCTAATTTATTTTCTTTTTTCCCAGAGCTAAATCCAGTAGTTCCTTTTTCAATGGCAAAGGCTGTCATGCCATGCTTGTCGCCTTTGTCTCCAGTTCGGAAAATAACAACTGCTATATCTCCTGATTTCCCATGAGTAATAAAATTTTTGGTTCCGTTGAGCAGCCATCCCTCTCCTTCTGGAACAGCAGTACTATTCATTCCTCCAGCATCAGAACCTGTATTGTGCTCGGTGAGTCCCCATGCACCAATCCATTGACCAGATGCAAGTCTAGGCAGCCATCTATTTTTTTGTTCTTCCGAACCGAAACTTAAAATATGATTGGTGCACAACGAGTTATGGGCTGCCACTGAAAGCCCGATGGAGGGATCAATTTTGGAAATTTGCTCAATTACAGAAGCATATTCAAAATAACCCATTCCTGCTCCACCATAATGCTCAGGAACTAAAATCCCCAAAAAGCCATACTCCCCTGCTTTGTGCATGAGTTCAACTGGGAAATGTTGTGATTCATCCCATTCCATCACGTGAGGATGAATAAATTGTTCCGAAAATTCACGAGCAGCATCTGCGATCATCCGCTGCTGTTCGTTTAAATCAAAACTGATACCTTCTTGAAATTCAACTTTCATTTTGCAACTTTTTTTATATACAAATATATAGGAATTCTTCGAATTGTTATCGAATCAATTCCCGATAATTCCTTGAGCTGGGTAAACGAATCAATCCTACCTTGCCGTGTTCTTAAGGCAACTATATTACTGGCTTCACTATAAGAGATGTAATAGAGACGTGCTAATTCCTCAATGCTTGCTGTGTTGATATCTAACTTATTTATTGTTGGCAAAGAGTCTAAGGCAAATTTATTCCATAAATTAACCAAAGTTTGATCTTCCAAACCCCAAACATCTTCTAGTTGATCTTTTGTTACAAATCCTCCTAATTGTTGTCTTAAATTTAAAATTCTATTTGCTAATACAGGCCCGACCCCATAAACTTTGACCAACTCTTGTTCGTTTGCAAAATTGAGTTGTTTTTTAGAGGCAGTGGGTTGTGAGACATATGTTTTTTTCCATTGAGGAAACTTCAAAAAAGGGGAAATGCGTTTGATCGTACTGTCAGGAAGTTGGGTGAATTGTTGAAAATCATAAATGTTATTTAACCAATCGCCTTGTTCTCTGTTTTCTTCAATGGATTTAACAAGCTCATAGGGTAGTTGTAGTTGATAGGCTTTAAATGCGGTGATGTAATTGGGGTTGAATGGGAATAAGGTGTCCTTGCCCCTCGAGTTATTACTCTTTTTAATGGAGTCTATTTGATGGGTATAATAATCAACAAGGGGGTTCTCGAAATCGGGAACATATTCTTTGTCATAAGGGATGAGATATATAACAATATGACCAAATGCACCCAACAAGAATAACAACAACAAACCCCGGCGTTGATGCTTGGGTAGGATATAAAATTTGGGGCGAAAGGACATGATTTAGTTCATCTCTATGCCTTAGAGCGTATAGCACCTAAATAACGATTGAGTTCTTCTTTTACTTTTGGAAATAAGAACAGTAATCCTATCATGTTAGGAAATACCAATGCTAAAATCATCGCATCTGAAAATGTCCAAACAGCCGACATATCACCCGCAGCTCCGATAACAATAAAGGCTAAAAATAAAAGTTTGTATGTTAGGTCAGACAATTTGCTTTTTCCAAAAATAAACATCCATGATTGTAATCCATAGTAAGACCATGAAATCATGGTAGATATCGCAAACAAAACCACTGCTAATGTTAAAAATGGTCCTGAAAAACTTATATATTCTGCAAAAGCAGCAGCAGTGATTCCAGCTCCTTCTACCCCTACACCGTTGATAAGTACAACACCATCTTCGCCTCCATAATTAAAAACATTACTGTCTCCATTAAAAATAATGATGACTAAAGCTGTCATGGTACAAATAACCACCGTATCGATAAATGGCTCAAGAAGCGCCACCAAGCCTTCGGATGCTGCATATTTAGTTTTTACTGCTGAATGGGCTATGGAAGCTGATCCTGCACCTGCTTCGTTGGAAAAGGCAGCACGTCGAAAACCCGTGATAAGCACACCCAATAGACCTCCTAACCCAGCTTGAGGGTTAAAAGCTTGATAGAAAATCATTCCAAAAGCATCGTCAACAAAGCTAAAATTAGTCAGAATTATATACAAGCAAGCAAGAATGTACATCAGTGCCATGAAAGGAACAATTTTTTCGGTAACGGAAGCGATTCGCTTAATCCCTCCGATGATAATGATCCCCACAAATACCATAATGATCAGTCCAATAATTGTACGAGCGCTTCCTCCAGTCATTCCAAAAGAATCCACCAACTGCATCGCAGCTTGATTAGACTGAGCTGCATTTCCTCCACCAAAGGAGGCACCAATACAAAGGATAGCAAAAATCACTGCGAGCAGTTTACCTAATCGGGCAAATCCTTTTTCTTTTAATCCTTTAGAAAGATAATACATAGGACCCCCGTAGACTGTACCATCTTCCCCTACATCTCTGTATTTGACTCCTAAAGTACACTCAACAAATTTTGTTGACATACCTATAAGACCACATAAAATCATCCAAAAAGTAGCTCCAGGCCCACCAACAGCAATGGCCAGAGCTACTCCAGCGATATTTCCGTTTCCTACTGTTCCTGAAACTGCAGTGGCCAAAGCTTGAAAATGACTAACTTCTCCTTCTTTACTCTCGTCTTTTATGGTATCGGGTAAATCTCCATCAACTACGCTTACAGTAGGTCGATCAACTACAGAATGATGATCAACATCATCATATTTGCCACGAACCACCCCGATTGCTAAAGGAAAACGCTTAATATTGATAAAACCAAAGTAAACGGTAAAAAATACTGCGCCACCGACAAGCAAAAATATGATGGTTGGAACACTAGTTCCAGGAAAATTGTGGAGTATCACTTGACCCCACCAATCTGCTATAGGGGTGAATGCTTCATTAATTTTATCATCGATACCGATATCAGAACTTTGAGCAAAAATAATAGGAGATGTTAAAAAAGTTACGAAAGTAAATAATTGTTTTTTCATTTTATAAAAATATAAAACTTCTATAAATCAAATACAGAAGTTCGTTTGGTGAATAAAAAATCTTTGAGTTTGAGCCAAAAGGCTAAGATCAGATACAAAGCAAACCCCAATCCTAAGGAAAAAAAACTGAGATAAATAAAAAACAAACGTACGGGTCTTGCTTTCATTCCCAACCTCTCGGCTAGTCTTGAACAGACTTCGAAACCGTGCTTCTCAAAACGATGACGTAAATGATGTGCGAAACTCACCAAACAAATATACATTTATGTTAGCAATAATTCATGCCCAATTGGACATTGTAGGCATTGTTTATTATTACAATATCTTTTTTTGAGTTGAAGTACGGCTTGACTTTGCAGCGCATTTTCAATTTTTAAGCCTAAAGCTCTGTATTTTTCAACAACACTATTTTGTTCTGGTTTCATTTTATAAGCCCACTCTAAAATAGATTCTTCTTTATCAAGCCCTTTGTATCTTGAATAACAAAACATAAAAGGAATTAGAATATTGATAATGATAAGATCTTTAAAGCTAGTCGTTAGTCGTTTGACTTTTTTGCTAGTGGGCTTTCCGAAGACATAATGTGTTTCCCAGTATTCAGAAGTTTTAACCTCTAACAAATTATAGATGGACTGAAAATCATTAACAGAGGAGACCACATTAAAAAGATGGGTTGCAGTCGAATATAATTGAGCTAATTGAGCTAACCTAATGGTGGGGAAATTAGGGGGGCGTAAACGAAAATATTGAGCTTGCACAGATGAGATTTCCAATCTATGCTTTTTACTCCAAAAAAGGTGTGTGTTTTTTAGTCTGGTAAAATATCCATCTTCTTTATCTGAGGATAGCAATCCTGCTTGACCCATGAACAGCGCTTCCAAAACAACAGGATAGTGTTGTGCTTTACGAACAACTGAAAAAGGAATAGAATGTGCCATTTCTGAAAAAGCATTATTGTTCACATCTAATCCAAATCCTTTGCTTAGTGCCATAAACAAAACCGCTTCCCAATCATTTTTGGTCAATTTTAGCCAAGAGGAAAATAATTTAGATTTTTGTTCTAAACGATCTAAAAATAATCTTTCGGAAAAGTGATAAAATGTATAGGGTTGAATTTGGTGAATTTCATGCTCGCAAGGGACCCAAAAATCATTTTGTTTCATCCAATTTTGATAATGATCCAAAAAAGTTTTGTTAACAATATGACGGAGCTCGAGAGTGGGAAGTGCTTTGTTATTAGGGTCAAAAACCTCTTGGTCATACTCCCAAACAACGTGCAAAATTACATTATCGTAGTGATTATTTTTGTGATGATGGTGATGATACCAGTCGGAAGATTGGGTATGCATTTCAACGTTTCCTGCCCACAATTGTTGGCCTATACGTATCTGAGCATTAAAAAAATCGGGGCCAGCATGTTGATTACGTGTCCCAGGATGCACGACTGTGAGGGGCTCTCCAGAAGTTGTCCGTAGTGAATTAGGCTTCCATTTGGGGTGGAGCCATAAATAGTAAAGTAGGTTCTCTTTCATGACGCTTGAAGGCGCCTATTCTGTCAATTCACCTTTCCATTCAAGTATTCCTCCCACCAAATTATAGGTAGATGAAAATCCAACTTGTTGCATTAACTGACAAGCTTGAGCAGAACGAGCTCCAGAACGACAATAAACAAAATAGGTTTTGGTTTTATCTAAGCTTTCTAACTCCTCTAAAAAACCAGCGCCCATGCGAATATCTATGTTAATAGCGTTGGGAATATACCCCGTTTCAAGCTCTTCTTCTGAGCGGACATCTAAAATTACTGCATCTGGAGTTATGGATAACTGTTCTTTCCAGTCTTGTTGTGACAGATTTGGCATCTTTTGATCTTTGTTGCTAATATAGGTACAGCCAGACAAAAAAACTAATATTAGCCAATGACAAATAAAAAGCTGTTTTTGATTCAATTCTTCAATATATTTTTATCAAAATTAAGACAACTCAAACTTATAACTGAAAACCAATTCCAAAATAAAAGCGTAAATCTTCATCGCTCGAAAAGACTCCAATATTTGCGGATACCACATTGTATGCATTCAAGAAAAAACCGCCACCAAATGAAGAATGCCACTTACTAGATTCGTCATTTGACATCCATACTCTTCCATAGTCAAAAGAACCATAAATGCCGGATTGAAAAGGAGTCAAAAAATTATTGAGTTGTCTAGGTAGCTTAAGTCGAAGGTCTGTGCTTTGATAATACGAGCGTTTTCCACTAAATCTTTCAAATCGATAACCTCTTAATCCTTCTTTACCACCTAAATAAGCAGCTTGATAAAACTCATACTCATCAGAACCTATCAAAATTTGAGTTCCCCATTTTGTAGAAAACACAACAGACCCTGAATGGGTAAGCTTATGGTCAATCGCCAAACTCAAGTTTAGCTTATTAAAAGAATAATTAGACTTTGAAAGATTCACTTTATGAGAGAACCCAAATTTAAAATCCAACCCCAATCTAGGATATGCTTTACTATCTGTATTTTTAAATGAATAATTCAAGCCAATTCCCAAAAATTCTTGTTGGTTATCACGTTTCGTTTGAGCAAAATATTCTTGAATAAACCGTCCTGTAGTTTTTTCTACATTATGATTTTCATAGGAAGTAAAAATTGAAAATATGGAACCATATTCGCCATACCACAACAAAGAAGGTTGAAAGCGAATAGTTTGAATTCGCACTCTATTGTAGTCCAAATCCAAGTCATCATCCAAATTTTTGGTTTCATTTCCGAAACCAAAAAAATTTCTTGCGTAGTTTGGGCTTGTCACATGTGCTTCAATTCCAAGATTAACCCCATTAAAGATGTGGGCAAACTCTCCAGAGTAAGTCAAGTCGACTCCACTTGTTGCCAAATAATAAAACGGCGTGATTTGATGTCTTTGGGTGAATGGATTTTTTTGGATTTTATATGTTGACCACGTTTTAGTAGCGCCCAAAAACATACCATCATCTCTATTAAACCCTCCACTTGGAATAAGCAATGAAGTATTCGCCTTTATGTATTCTGGGTGGTAAAGGTTTGTATTATAGTCATTGGTGAGTCTTAAATGTGCTTTTTTAGTTATTTTATTTTTATGATCTTGTCGGTCATACACATAAGGTTTTGCTTTCTTCTGGGAGATGTATTGATCTTTGTGGGGGCCCCCTATTAATCGAATTTTTATTTTACTATTTTTTCCAGTAACCTCAAACACATCTTTATCGTCAAGTCCATAAAGCCAAACTTCTTTGGTAATTTTTGGATCGTAAATTTTAGAAAAATACAAGTGTGTTTTTACATCATCTTTAATTTGATATACGGAAACATGAACGTTCCCATCTGGCAATTGGTGTACTTGAAAAAAATCATCTTTTTGAGTCCCTGTCACAACCGCATGGCGATTGAGAACTTTAAAATATTCTTGAGCTGTTTGCACAAGTTGGTTTTTCCTTGATAACAATGTTTGTGTGATTTCTTGAAGAGACTCGTCTTGAACTTCACTAGGCATCTCTTTTAATGCTTTTTTAATGACTTGTGGTGTTATATTTTCTTGAATATAGCGTGCTTGTTTTTCCCATTGGACTAAGCTTGTTTGACTCAAAAGTGCCATATCTAAAGAAAAGGTTCGAGGGGAAGAATTAAATCCTTCAACACTTCTTATTTCATTATTAAACCCTTCCATAATTCTTGCAGTTCCAATGAACCTAGTTGCAAGACCCATCAACCATCCATCACCCATAATAGAAAATACTTGATCACGATCACGAGGTATCGGCTTATAAGTCGTAATACCAGAAGGGTTTTTGTATGCTGCCCACCGCCATTGATCAGGGTGACGATCCCAGTCACCAAGCAACATGTCAAACAGTCGCGCTCTGATGTATACATCTTCATCCAGCCGATGTTTTTCATTTTTATTAAGATGATTTAACATATCCTCTGTACTCTCAATACGTTGAGCATTACCGAAATATTTAAACCGATTTTTACCTTTTGAAATCTGAGGTTCAAAGATGTAGAGTTCGTCTCCGAACTCATGGTTAAAAATTCCTAAAGCAGATTGTTTAGGTACATAATACAATTGAGGCTCAAGGTGATAAACTCCTATCGATTTGGCTAGAAAAGGAACAGTAAAAGGAGCGTATAGGTGAGCCCCTGTTAAAAGGTCTTGCGCTAATCTAAATGGGATAGTGTTTTCAAAAGAGCCTAAAATGTAGCGTTCTTTAAAAATTTGGGATTGAAAAAATATTTCAGTACTCTTTTTTAAAGCTCTTAAGCTGTATGTGTTACCTAAACTATCTTCAAGACGAAGACTTTTAGTTTGGTGTCCACCACCTTTTCTGACAGGTGCAAGACCTCCAAGCAAAGTATCTAACCGCACTACCTGAGCTTGAACAGGAAGTCCATAGTAATTACGGTATCTTTTTCCCCAAATTTTTCTGTAAATCATCGTTTTGTCGATTTCTTCATTTGTATAAACAGATGCCTTGATTGTGCTAGGGAATTTTTCTTTTTTAAACTCAATATTTATTTTCGGTAAAGGCGGAAGGACCTGATTTTTATATGCAATTTGTGAAGGATTCATATCCTCATAAAAATAAACCGCTGATGATCCATCTTTAAAAATATCTAGGACAGCAAAACCTTTTTGTGACGAGGCAAATTTTGAACCTCCCATCAAACGATTAGGAGATTGTTTTGAAAGAGATCCACTTATAATTTGTGGGGTGTTTTTTTCCACTACATATTGAAGACTATGTTCATGGCCTGAGACAAAAATAACGCGTTTTGAGAGTTGAGCAAGAGTCGACAAGCGATTACTAAATTTTCGATATCGTTCATTTTGTAAATCCTGAACGGAAGCTCCTGAAGTTTTACGAATGAGATTAAATAGGGCCCCTAAAAAAGGGGTTGGAATAACTCCATTGTTTGGGAAAATAGCTTGTCGCAATCCAAACTGACCGCCATGCGGACCATAACTAAATATGGGATGATGAAGGGCAATAACCACAGATTTATGCGTGTTTTTTTTGATGACGTCTTCTACAATATCAAAAAGCTGTTCTCGATCTACTACCGAGCAGTTCTCATTAATTCCCGGGTGTTGATCCCATTTTTCTAAGTACCACTGCGAATCAATAGCCAACAATACAATTTGATTATTAATATTAATTTTTTCGATTCCACATCCATTCTCAGGGATCAAAACCTTTTTTTTATCGAGAGACTTTTCAAGGTATCGTTGCTGGCGTTTAAGTCCAATTAAGCCATCACTTAACCAATCGTGATTGCCTGGAATAAAATAGGTTCTGCCTTTAAAATGCTCAAGAGTTTGCAATTGAGCTTCTAAATGATGAAGTGCTTTTTGATAGGCCTCGGGGTTTTGCTTTTTGTTTGGTACTCCTTTTGGATACACATTATCCCCTAAAAATAAGGCTGTGCTATTTTCTGGTGCTACTTCCAAATGATGTTGAAGTTGACTTAAAATTGGAGGAGATAATTCCTCTGCTGCCAAACCTCCATCACCCATCAAAAAAAACCGGTGAGACAATTCAGGGAACACAAGAGGTTCCTTAATTTCCTTGATGTTTTTTTCTTTAGTTGAATACGTTGCACAGCTGGTAATGAAAAAAAAGAAAAAAAGAATACCAAATTTGCTATAAATAAAAAAGGGTTTGTTCAAAATTTTGTAATTTGGGGTTAACTAAATCTTACGCCTTATGTCCAATTTATTGCAATTAACAGAAGAATATGTTTGTAAACTTTTAAATCACAGTCACGAACAGCAATACCCTTATCACAACTCTAAACACACAAAGCGAGTTGTTAAAAGTACAAAAGAATTGATAAATCATTATCAACTAGATCAAGATTCAGAAGAACAGCTATTATTGGCCGCTTGGTTTCATGATACTGGATATACAAAATCGATTCATTCACATGAAGCTAGTAGTTGTTCTATTGCGGAAGCCTTTTTAAAAAAACAGCATTACGAGGAAGTAAAAATAAAAAACGTTACCCGTTTAATTTTGGCAACCAAATTGGACCATATTCCAAACAACTTACCCGAGTCTATTATCAAAGATGCGGATAGCTCCCATTTGGCAAAAAAAAGTTATGGGGAAACCTCAGAATATTTGAAAGAAGAACTTGAGTTTTTGGGTATCGAACGGCACACCACCCAATCATGGATTCAAAAAAACATTGACTTATTCAAAAATCAACACCAATATCACACAGCATATGCTCAAAAAAACTGGGAAGAAAGTAAGCAACAAAATCTAATTCAGTTATGTAAGGACCTGCGAAAAGAAAAACTATTAACAAAAAAAGAAACCCTAAAGGCACAACTCAAAAACGATAGCCCAGACCGGAGTGCACAAACTTTATTTCGAGTTGCTTTACGAAATCATCTTAAGCTCAGTGATATCGCCGACACCAAAGCTAATATTTTGCTTTCTGTCAATGCCATTGTAATTTCATTAATCTTATCTAATTTAATTCCCAAATTAGACAACCCTTCAAACACCTATTTAATATATCCTACTTTGATATTTATTATTTTTTGTGTTGTCTCAATTGTACTCTCCATTTTGGCTACACGACCAAATATCACACGGGGGTCCTTTACGAAAGAGGACGTAAAAGAAAAACGTGTTAATTTATTGTTTTTTGGAAATTTTCATCAAATGAAAATTACGGATTACGAATGGGCTTTGAACGAATTAGTACATGACAAAAACTATATTTATCAATCATTGACCAAAGACTTGTACTATTTAGGGGTAGTTCTCAATAAGAAATATAAAATACTGCGTATTACCTACAATATTTTTATGATTGGTATTGTGGTTTCGGTGATTGCTTTTGGGATTGCTTTTCGATATTTTGGTCCAGATCGATTAACCTTTTAAATCATGAATTAATTTCGGACATAATATCCTTGTAGGTAAATGTTTTTTTAGTTTGTTTTTGATGTAATAATGATACACGAAGTGCTTTTAGGCCCGTGACTCCTTGCAAAGGTTCAATTTCTAGATATTCAATTTTTTGTTCTAAAAATCCTTTTGATTGTAAGAAACGAATATACCTCAGGTATTCTAATTCATCTTTTTTTTGGGCATAAACAATGGATAGCTTTCCTTGTTGCGTAAGGCGTTGATTGGTGTTTTTAATTAATGACTTATCGATTCTCTTTTTTAAAATTTCATATCGAGCATTGTATGTTCCATCAACATCAAAACGCTTTTCGTCCATTCTAAATCGAATACTTAAAGGAGTACTGTATACCAAAATCAGCGCCGTAACTTCCATTTTAATAGGTAATTTAGATTTAAGTTGATGATGGGCATTTTCCATTTCGCACAGTACTTGGAGTTGCCATAAACGTAAATTATCTAAATACATCTTATTAAAAGATTCTTTACTTGAAATACTATCTCCAATGTACATATTATGCTCTACTCCATCTGTTTTATAGCGTTCAAAGTAGTGCGGAAACATCTGTTGTGCTATTTGTTGTTTGGCGTCTAAAATCGTTACTAGCGTGTTGTTAATCATTTGAACGCTTTGGTCATATTTTTTTCGGTAATCATAATACGTTCCTAATTTTTTATCGATATGAGACTCATAAATTTCGATCTGGCTTTTGATATCAGAACTGTTTTTTTTCAAGTAGAGAAAAACGGGGTTAATTTCTGTTTTAATAAAATCCATAATGCGTTGTTCATCGCTAGCACCAAATACCCCCTGAATGTCTTTTATAAAATTATTTACCCTAAAAATAAGCTCATCGTACAGAGCTAGCTCTTTTGTCTTTTGGGCCATTTCCAATATGATGTTTATGGCCGAAAGTTGAATCATCAAGTCTTTCTGAATTGTTTTATTTCGTGATTTAGAAGAATCTTTGATGTCAATCTGTCCATAAAGTGGGTAAACTTGATCAAAGATAATTTCAGGAAATGTTGAGTTTTGATTTTCTGACCTGTCTACAATAAATTGTTTTGCTTCGGATTTAAACTTCCAATAGACAGATGGGTGTACCGATGTACATTCATTTTGAATTACTGCGGCTATTAGATTTTTTTCTTCATTTTCATAGCGTAATACCGCTGCGGTTATAAAAGGTATAATTTCGTTAAGTTTACTGAAATTAGCACTGTTAAATCCTCTAACTTGAGTTGTTCCAACCTCTAATATTCCCAACAGTTTATCTTCCTCAGAAATGGGAATCAAAATAACACTTTTAATCCCTTGTTTGGAAAGGTTCTTATACAAAAGCTGATTTTTTTCTATTTTTTCAATGTCCGTAATAGTTACATATGAATGATTCAACAACAGCTCTTGATAGTAAGCTGGGCATAGCGAAACACTACAAGAAGTAGGTTCCTTTTTTGACAACAAAAAACTCTTCATCCCCATGACCCCTTGAAAAGAATCTGAATCACTATCATAAACTACAATACCTGCTTCAATAGGCCTAAATCCAAAAAGTGATTCTAGAATATGGTCAAATGTTGTAAATGAAGTAGTGCTTGCCTCTAATTTTTTGCAAATCAGATTAGACTTAATTTCTGAAATAGCTTGTTCAACAGTCACATCAACAAGATTTATAATGGCGAACCCCTTTATCACAAAACTTTGTGGTGGAATTTTCTTCTTCCATAATTCCACATCATCAGAAGCATCCATAAGTTCATCAAAATCCGCATCAATAATGGGGAGCGATTTCGAAGTAGGTATAATTTCCGTAAATTCTGAATTATATAAAACACGGTAAGTTCTTAAAATCCCATCAGCATTGGGAATATCATAAAACAATGGGGTTCTAAAGTCTAATGAGTATCCATAATAATTCTGTAAAATAATCAAACATGGCAATATATAGTCATATCCCACGGGGTAATCCCGAAGTTTTAATTCAAAGTTAGCTCCTGCATCCTTGATGGTATCTTGCAAAAGAAGTGTCGGGTAAAATATTTTATTTATAAAAGGAAAGGACAATGCGGTCATGACACTTTTTGAGGCCAATTCGGGAAAAACATCTTGTAAAAGCTCGGGCATAATGGTTGCGTGTTTTTCGAGCAACGAAACGTCTGAAAAGCCTTCATTGAGCTCCGGGTACTGATCCGATAAGGATAGTATTTTTTTGGCTTTAGCTTTGAAAGATGCAGTTCCGTTGACACTTGAAAGCATATTACGGTAATACTCAAATAATTTGTGAAAACTAATCTTAGTTTCTACAGGCAAGTTGTTTGGGTTAAAATCAATCATGTTGGGGATTTTTTACAAAATAATCTTTTTTTTTAATAAAAAAATATTTTTATATTTGTATGTACAAATTTTGTTTATACAAATAAATGAATCAAGCGCTAGCTCGAAAATTAGTTGTTCAAATGATGATTTCATCACAATATGTGACCACGTATTTAGGTGAGCCATTACAAACGTTTGGGTTGAGTATTCAGCAATTTAATGTGTTGAGAATTTTGAGGGGCTGTAAAGGAAAGCCTGCCTCAATGGGTTATCTGAACCAGCATATGATTCATCAAATGAGTAATACCACACGAATTGTGGATCGGCTTTTGATAAAGAAATTGGTCACGCGTAATGTTTGCGCTGAAAATCGCCGAAAAGTACATTTATATATCACTCCAAAAGGGTTGGAGTTATTAGAAAACATTGACCCTATCATATGCAATACAGAACTGAACATTGTATCGAAAATAAATGAAGAAGAAGCTACTGAAATACTGAACTTCCTAATCAAAATGCAAGCCTAAAAAATGTTTAATCCTTAATTCTAATAATGAAAAAAATACTATTATCTTTTATCACCCTATCTTGTTTGTCCTTTGTTCAATCCCAAAAAGTAGATGTTTCTAACAGCACGGTCGAATGGGTAGGCTACAATATTAAAGGACAACACAATGGAGTCATTCAACTCAAATCAGGAGGGCTAAAATTTGAAAATGAAGTTCTAGTTGGCGGTTCTTTTGTGATGGATATGACCAGCATTGAAGTTACTGATCTGACTGGTACTGGAAAAGCACGCCTTGAAGGCCATCTTAAATCAGATGATTTTTTTGGAGTAGAACAATTTCCAGATGCTAAAATGACTATTACCAAAGTGTCTGTAAAAGATACTGGATATTTAGTGACAGGCGACTTTACGATAAAAGATATCACGCACCCGATTAATTTTGTGTTTAATGTCGAAGACAAAATGGCATCGGCAAAACTAAAAATTGATCGTTCAAAATTCAATGTGCGTTTTCGCTCAGGATCATTTTTCGACAATTTAGGAGATAAATTAATTTATGATGAATTTGATATTAACGTAACACTAAACTTTTAAAATATGAAAAAAGCACGTCCAAAATGTGGTTGTGGTAACACCCAAAATCCCGAGGGCTATTGTGATGGATCTCACCATAACAAATAATTTTTGCCAAAGTATTGGGAAATAGATTTTTGGTTTATATATTTGAACCCATTATGAAATTACAAACCAAAACATATGGATGGTGGTTGCAGCGAAATTCGATGCGATAACCCCTATGATTACAAATAAACATAAAAAAGGCTTGTCGCATTCGACAAGCCTTTTTTTATTGATGATCCTATGAAATTTGAATTAACAACTTATCACCATACACTTTTGGCCGATACCATGACTCCTGTCAATATGTATCTTAAAATCAGAGATCGTTTTTCCAATAGCGTGCTGTTGGAAAGTTCAGATTATGGCGCCAATGACAATAGTGTGGCATATTTGTGTTTTAATCCTATTGCTAATATCCAACTGCAACACGGGATATTGACTTCTCTTTTTCCAGATGGTACGCAAACTCAGCTTTCGCTAACTCCTGAAGACGACTTAGCTACTCTTGTTACCGAATTCTCGAAACAATTTTCTGGTGAATTTAATACTGGAAGATTTGTGAGTAATGGACTATTTGGATTTACTTCATATGAAGCTGTTCAATATTTTGAAGATTTAAACATTCACAAAAAAAATGGAGACGTTGATATTCCTGACCTTTATTATGCCGTATATCAAAACGTCATTGCCGTTAATGTCTTTAACAATGAAGCGCATTTGTACGCACATTGTTATGAGTCTGATAATAATTTAGAAGAGGTTATTAAGCTCATCAAAGGGAAAAGCAGCACGAGTTATTCTTTTAAGCGCAATGGTAAAGCCACTTCAAATCTGACAGATGATGAGTTTGTTGATTTAGTCAAAAAAGGAATTCACCACTGTCATCGAGGAGATGTCTTTCAAATTGTACTTTCTCGGCGCTTTAGTCAACCTTTTAAGGGAGATGAATTTACGCTTTACCGTGTGTTACGTTCCATTAATCCTTCCCCTTATTTGTTTTATTTTGATTTTGGCTCCTATAAAATTTTTGGAAGTTCTCCTGAAGCACAACTTATTGTAAAAGATGGAAAAGCAGAAATACATCCTATTGCGGGGACTTTCAAGCGAACAGGAAATGACGAAAAAGATGCTGCTCGTGCACGTAAACTCGCACAAGACCATAAAGAGAATAGCGAACATGTAATGCTTGTTGATTTGGCTAGAAATGATTTAAGTAGAAATGGATCAAACGTGGTTGTTGAAAAAGATCGTGAGGTACAATTTTACTCGCATGTGATCCACTTGGTATCGAAGGTAACAGGGCTCAAAAAAGCCACCACCTCTACCATGCAAGTGGTAGCCGACACCTTCCCTGCCGGGACATTGAGCGGCGCACCAAAACATCGTGCCATGCAACTTATCGAATCGTATGAAAATAGAAGTCGTGCTTTTTATGGGGGTGCAATAGGTTTTATCGACTTTAAAGGCAACTATAACCACGCCATTATTATTCGATCTTTTTTAAGCAAAAACAACCAATTGCATTATCAGGCTGGAGCTGGTGTCGTTTCTGAATCTTCCCCTGAAAATGAGCTACAAGAAGTGTATAATAAGTTAGGCGCTTTGAACAAAGCACTTGATGTGGCAGAAGACATACAACCATGAAGATATTAGTTATTGACAATTACGATTCGTTTACATACAACTTGGTTCATTATCTAGAGGATTTTGAAGTCGATGTAACGGTCAGAAGGAATGATCAACTTTCCCTAGATGAGGTTGAACAATACGATAAATTGGTGCTTTCTCCTGGACCTGGAATTCCTGACGAAGCTGGACTATTAAAGCCTATTATTGAGGCTTATGCCTCATCAAAACCCATACTTGGGGTTTGTTTGGGGCATCAAGCTATTGGGGAAGTTTTTGGTGGAACACTGCAAAATTTATCCAAAGTATATCATGGGGTAGCCACCCCGATTAAGATTTTGAAACCAGACCCGTTGTTTGAAGGACTTCCTTCTTCTTTTGAAGTCGGTCGATACCATTCATGGGTCGTCAAAAAACCTTTGCCTGAAGTCTTAGAGCTATTGGCGGAAGAGGAAAATGGCCAAGTCATGGCTTTTAAGCATCAAATATTTAATCTTTACGGAGTTCAATTTCATCCTGAATCGATTTTAAGTCCACAGGGAAAACAACTCCTCCATAATTGGTTGAACCTATGAAAGCACTCATTGAACGATTAATCCAATACGAAGCGCTTACCCAAATAGAAGCCAAAAATGCTCTACTCGAAATTGGAAGAGGCCAATGTGATCCGTATCATATCACCTCTTTTTTGACTGCTTATATGATGCGAACCGTTACTGTTGAGGAATTATCTGGCTTTCGTGATGCCCTGTTGGAATTGTGTTTTTTGGTTGATTTATCTGCCTATCAACCTATTGATTTGTGTGGTACGGGTGGAGATGGGAAAGATACTTTTAATGTATCCACTTTAGCTTCTTTTGTAACAGCTGGTGCTGGACTTAAAGTGACCAAACACGGAAATTATGGGGTATCTTCGTCGTGCGGATCAAGCAATGTAATGGAATTTTTAGGAATTCGATTTTCAAATGATGCTGAGTTTTTAGAACGCTGCATTGATCAGGCAGGAATATGTGTATTGCATGCCCCGCTCTTTCATCCTGCCATGAAACATGTCGCTCCGATACGAAAAGCTTTAAAATTGAAAACTTTTTTTAATATGTTAGGGCCTTTGGTCAATCCGTGTTCACCAAAACACCAATTGGTCGGGGTATTTAATTTGGAGTTACTTAGAATCTATGGCTATCTATTTGAAAACAGCGATAAAAACTTTAGTGTCGTTCATGCCTTAGATGGATATGACGAAATTTCACTTACGGCAGATGCCAAAGTCTTTACCCGATCTGGTGAACAACTTATCAATGCCAAAACTTTTGGACTTGATCCTCTTGAGTCCAATCAAATCGGTGGAGGGGATTCTGTTGAAGCATCTGCCAAGATATTTATGAATGTGCTGGAAGGCAACGGAACGCTAGCACAACGACAAGTCGTATGTGCTAATGCAGGGATTGCCATTGCGACTGCACAAGAAATAAGTCCGATTCAAGGGTATGAAATAGCACACGAATCTTTG
Organism: Flavobacteriaceae bacterium; assembly: GCA_965659665.1. Lineage (GTDB taxonomy): Bacteria > Bacteroidota > Bacteroidia > Flavobacteriales > Flavobacteriaceae > CBFHWU01. Next base: position 5,295 of record CBFHWU010000031.1, on the reverse strand, counting down.
CAATCAGGAAAAGCATTGGCAAGCTTAAAACGTCTTCAAAAAATGAGTAACTCATGAATATTTTAGATCGAATTGTAGCGGATATTCGTAAAGATCTCCACTTTAAAAAACAGATTTTTCCTGTTTCATATTGGGAGAGCAGTCCTCTTTTTGCTCGACCTGTTTATTCCTTAAGTCAATCGGTTCGAAAATCTGCTGTTGGAATTATTGCCGAGCACAAGCGACGTTCGCCCTCAAAGCAAGCCATCAAGCTTGACCTTCGGGTAAGTGATGTGGCTATGGGTTACGAATCGGCAAAAGTCTCAGGAATGTCGGTCCTTACCAACCTACAATATTTCGGCGGATCACTGGACGACTTACTTCAAGCGCGAAGTGCTTGTGATCTCCCTTTGTTGCGAAAAGAATTTATTGTAGATGAATATCAAATTATCGAAGCTAAAGCCTTTGGTGCCGATGCTATTTTGCTCATTGCGGCTTGTTTGACTCGTGCTGAGATCAAGCAATTATCTGATTTTGCACATCAATTAGAACTCGAGGTGCTCTTGGAAGTACATTGTGAAGCTGAACTCCAAAAAGCATTAATGCCTTCACTGGATTTGTTGGGAGTTAATAATCGTGACTTAACCACATTTTCGGTGAGCTTGGAAACCAGCAAGCAATTGGTAGATCAAATCCCTGATGAAATGGTGAAAATATCCGAAAGTGGAATCAGTACTATTACTGCCGTACACGAATTACAAGCCGTAGGTTTCGATGGGTTTTTGATGGGCGAACATTTTATGCGATCAGAACATCCTGGAACTTCAGCCCAATATTTTATCGACCACATATGAAATTAAAAGTCTGTGGCATGCGCGAGGCGCACAATATCGAGGAGTTAGCCAAACTACAACCTGATTATATGGGATTTATCTTTTGGGAGCCTTCAAAAAGATTTTGTTCATCAGTCCCAACACATCTTGCTGAAAACATACAAAAGGTAGGCGTATTTGTTGATGCTTCCATTCAAAAGATTAAAGAAAAAATAGCGACCTTTGATCTTCAAGCGGTACAATTGCATGGAAACGAAAGTCCATTCGAATGCGAACAACTTCATGAACATGCCACTGTAATTAAAGCTTTTCGTGTTGATACCAATTTTGATTTTGAGCTTTTAGAAGATTATGTCCCCTTTTGCGACTATTTTTTGTTTGATACCCAAGGCCCTTTACCAGGCGGAAACGGGACGCTCTTTGATTGGAATATCTTACGTAATTATCCATTCGAAAAACCTTTTTTTCTCAGTGGTGGGATCAGCCTAAAAAGTATCGATAAGATTGTCGACATTTGCCAAACCAACTTACCTATTCATGCACTGGACATTAACAGCAAATTTGAAGATGCTCCTGGGCTAAAAAACATAATAGAAATACAACGATTTAAAGAAAAATTAGCACAATGAATACCACTTATAATGTAAACAAAAAAGGCTATTATGGCGATTTTGGAGGAGCTTATATCCCTGAGATGCTATATCCCAATGTTGAAGAATTACGTCAATGTTATCTTCGCATTACTAACGAGGCTGATTTTAAAGCTGAATTTGATCATTTACTGCGCGAATATGTTGGGCGTCCTACCCCTCTTTATTTTGCCAAACGCCTATCCGAAAAATATCAAACTAAAATATATCTCAAACGGGAAGATTTATGCCATACTGGTGCGCACAAGGTGAACAATACGATTGGGCAAATTTTATTGGCCAAACGTTTGGGCAAAAATCGTATCATAGCCGAAACAGGTGCTGGGCAACATGGAGTTGCTACGGCTACCGTATGTGCGTTAATGGGTATTCAATGTATTGTGTATATGGGCGAATTAGATATCAAACGCCAAGCTCCCAATGTCGCTCGAATGAAAATGCTAGGGGCCGAAGTACGACCTGCTCAATCGGGAAGTAAGACCCTAAAAGACGCTACCAATGAAGCCATTCGAGATTGGATCAACCATCCTGTAGATACGCATTATATCATTGGTTCGGTTGTAGGACCTCACCCCTATCCGGATATGGTTGCACGTTTTCAATCGGTAATCAGTGAAGAAACCCAAAAGCAATTACTAGAAAAAGAAGGTCGTGATTATCCCGATCATGTTATTGCTTGTGTAGGGGGAGGTAGTAATGCTGCTGGGTTATATTATCACTATTTGGACGACCCAAGGGTAAACATCATCGCAGTTGAAGCTGCAGGAAAAGGAATTGACTCGGGGGAAAGTGCAGCCACATCTGCCTTAGGACGAGAAGGAATTATCCACGGAAGCAAAACCCTATTGATGCAAACCCCCGACGGACAGATCACTGAACCTTATTCTATTTCGGCAGGTTTGGATTATCCAGGTGTAGGTCCCATGCATGCTCATTTGTATCGAAGTCAACGCGCTGAATTTGTATCGGTTACCGATGCTGATGCTATGGACTGGGGACTCACCCTCTCACAGTTGGAAGGGATCATCCCCGCTATAGAAACCGCACATGCTTTTGCTGTTCTTGACCAACGAACATTTAAAAAAGAAGACATTATCGTATTTAACCTTTCGGGGCGTGGGGATAAAGACTTAGATACCTATATTGATTATTTTAAACTCTAATGAATCGTATTACCCAAACATTAGCACAAGACAAAAAATTATTGTCTATTTATTTCACGGCAGGGTTTCCAAACCTTGACGACACCGTTTCTATTTTGGAGCAACTCCAAGACAATGGAGTAGATATGATCGAACTCGGGTTGCCCTTTTCTGACCCCTTGGCCGATGGACCTACCATACAAGAAAGTTCTACCCAAGCATTACGCAATGGAATGACCACTCAAAAGCTCTTTGAACAACTCAAGGAAGTACGGAACAAAATTCATGTCCCATTGGTCATGATGGGCTATTTCAATCCGATGATGCAATACGGAGTAGAACGTTTTTGTCAAGATTGTCAAGAAGTTGGTATTGACGGATTGATCATCCCTGATCTTCCTGTTGATGTATATCATGAACAGTACCAAAAAACTTTTAAGCAGTACGGTCTTTTGAATATGTTTTTGATTACCCCACAAACTCCTGACGCACGAATCCGATTTATTGATCAAGTCTCCGAAGGCTTTATTTATATGGTGAGTAGTGCTGCCACAACAGGAGCCAAAAGCAGTTTTGAACATAGTCAAAGTGAGTATTTTAAACGTATCGAAAACATGAACCTCAACGCCGACTTATTGGTTGGGTTTGGGATCAGCAATGCCGAAACTTATCAAGCAGCTACTGCCCACAGTAAAGGGGCCATCATTGGCTCGGCGTTTATCAAACACTTAAAGAAAAATGGATCGGACTGTGTAGCTGATTTTATAAATACAATTCGATAACTGTTCTGTTTTTTTTTTAGTCCTTAGTACAAAATTAATTTATTAAAAAAATTGCCCTAACGTGTATAAACAACAAATTGTGGTTAACTACTCTGCATAACATGAATCATTCAAAGACAAGTCTTTGTGATCTTTTCAATTTATATTTACTACATTAGAGGCTTATCCGTTTCCATTCGGAATAAACCATAGAACTCAAAAATGACATTCGAAGACTTAAAATTAATTCCTTCAATACTCAAAGCATTGAAGTATCAAAACTATACCACCCCAACCGCTATACAAGCCCAATCGATCCCGTTGATTTTGCAGGGAGAAGATGTATTGGGAAGTGCACAAACGGGAACCGGAAAAACCGCTGCGTTTGCCATTCCTATCATTCAACATTTATGCAAGGTTAAACAAAACCTAAAAGGAAAACGAAAGATTTTGTCATTGGTTGTTACTCCTACTCGAGAACTTGCGATACAAATTGGGGAAAACTTTTCGGCTTATTCCCAATATACCTCGCTCAAAAATACCGTTATTTTTGGAGGAGTTGGTCAAGGGCCACAAACCAATGTCTTAAAAAATGGAGTAGATGTTTTGGTGGCTACACCTGGTCGTTTGCTGGATTTGATGAATCAAGGGTATATCTCGTTAGACGATATCAAGTATTTTGTTTTGGACGAAGCTGATCGGATGTTGGATATGGGCTTTATCCACGATATCAAAAAAATCTTAGCCCAATTGCCTAAAAAAAGACAATCCTTGTTTTTTTCGGCCACCATGCCAAAAAACATTTTGGACTTATCAAACCAAATTTTAAATCATCCAAAGAAAGTGACCGTCAATCCGGTTTCTTCGACCGCTGAAAGTATTCAGCAATATTTATATACAACCAACAAAAGTGATAAAAGTAGTTTGCTTTTACACATTCTGAACGATCAAAAAATAGATCAGGTGCTGGTTTTTTCGAGAACCAAACACGGAGCAGATCGAATTGTGAGAAATCTACGCAAAAAAAATATTGAATGCGCAGCCATTCATGGAAATAAGAGTCAAAATCAACGACAAAAAGCCCTTAAAGAATTTAAAATTGGTCAAATCAATGCGCTTGTAGCTACTGATATTGCGGCACGTGGAATTGATATCGACAAGCTACAATATGTGATCAATTATGATATTCCTAATGAACCCGAAACCTATGTACATCGAATTGGTCGTTGTGGTCGCGCGGGCGAAGAAGGGATTTCTATTTCAATATGTGAACCCGAAGAAAACCAATTTGTAAAAGATATTGAAAAACTAACCAAACAAAAAATACGGCTCGTTTCAGACAACCCTTTCCCTCAAACCGACAAACCCATGACCAATGCTGAAAAAAAAGCATTTAGAAAAGAAAAAGAACAAAAAAAACAAACCTTTTTTGCCAATAGAAAAAAAAACAAAGGAGGGCGAAACCGTAATAATTAATTCCCGCTGGCGCAGGGTGCGTCCTGTGCCCCATAATCGTGGCAATTCCTATTAAAAAAAGCTGTGGTTTTGTGTGGCATAAGTAGGTTTTTGGATTATTTAAAGATACATTTTTTAAGAAAGGCACGAGACACAGCCCTGTCTGCCCTGCCCGAAGTTCAGGCGGGCGACAGGCAGGCTCGCGCCCGCCTGAACTTCGGGCAGGCCCGCGGGGGGAATTCAACTTCTTCTTTAATCTATTGCTTGGTTCAAACAATATGCTCTGGTGATTGGGAATCTGATTTAGACTTTCCTCACACATAAGTATTTTCAATCCCAATTGGTCAAGGATTTTCTGTACAAACTCAAAGTGTACTGATGAGTTTGTGAAATTAAACTTGAAGGTGTCATCACTTAACTTTTGACCATATCTAATAAATACCCCTTTGAGGTAGTTTAACTTTTGTTCAGTAGT
>CBFHWU010000030.1:0-11876 GCA_965659665.1 Flavobacteriaceae bacterium | reverse complement strand
CTTCAAGTACTATAATTTCTTCTTAGACAACTTTGTTGATGCCTTTAGTCTGTTTGGTATGAAGATCAATGCCAATAGCCTTAACATCATTCTTCCAGTAGGGATTAGTTTTTACACATTTCAGACCTTAAGCTATACTATTGATGTCTACAAACGAAAACTTGAGCCTACAAAAGACTTTATGGCATTTTCTGCCTTTGTTTGCTTTTTCCCCCAATTAGTTGCAGGACCAATTGAAAGAGCTACAAACCTACTGCCTCAGTTTTACAAAAAGCGAACCTTTGAATACCACAAGGCAGTCGATGGTATGCGTCAAATATTATGGGGATTATTTAAAAAAGTGGTGATTGCCGATAATTGTGCGGAGTTTGCCAATCAGATATTTAATAATTCAGCCGATATGAATGGAAGCACTTTAGTTCTTGGTGCTGTATTCTTTACCTTTCAGATATACGGTGATTTCTCTGGTTATTCTGACATTGCTATTGGGACATCAAGACTCTTTGGTTTTGACTTAAAACAAAATTTTGCTACACCCTACTTTTCAAGAGATATCGCTGAGTTTTGGAGACGTTGGCATATTTCATTAAGTACGTGGTTTAGGGATTATCTATATATTCCATTGGGAGGAAGTAGAGGAGGTACTTGGATGAAAGTAAGAAATACTTTTGCCATATTTTTAGTCAGTGGTTTTTGGCATGGAGCCAATTGGACTTTTATTATTTGGGGAGCATTGAATGCTTTCTATTTTCTGCCTTTACTTTTAACCAATAACAATAGAAAAAATTTAGGGGTAGTTGCTGAGGGAAAATTACTGCCATCAATAAGAGAGTTTGTTGCAATGTTAACAACATTTATGCTGACAGTGTTTGCTTGGATATTTTTTAGAGCTGAAAATATAAGTCATGCATTTAGTTATATTAAAGAAATTTTTTCTAAAACTATTTTTGAAAAACCTCAGTTTTCTGGAATGCTTAGTGCATTGGTTTCTGTTTGTTTGGTTATAATATTTCTTATGGTAGAGTGGTTGGGAAGAAAAGATCAGTTTGCGTTAGAGAAAATTATTATGAAACCAAATAAATGGTTCAGAATGGTTTTATATTTTATCTTAATAAGCTCATTGTTTTGGTTTTCTAAAAACACACAAGAGTTCATCTATTTTCAATTTTAATGATATGAAAAAATTTATTTTGAAAACAGTTCTATTTGTTTTACCATTTTTATCTATCCATGTTTTTTATTTGATGACTGCAGAAAATCATGTATTAAAGGATCTCAATAGAATTGGTAAATTAAATATATCCTATGATTACTTCTCGTAGTATCCAGAATCAAAATTAGATACAATATATTTTGAATACTTCGCTAACAATACTAATAATAACTATACAGTTTTAAACATTGGTGATTCGTTTTCACGTCAAGAGATGAAAGGCACTAGCGGTTACGTTAACTTTTTAGCAAAACAACACACTTTACTCAATATGCCTTTTTCTAATCCATTCGAGCGTATAGAAGAATTATTAAATAATAATATTTTAGATACAATTAATGTTGATTACGTCATTCTTCAAAGTGTTCATAGGAATATCTTGAATAAATTAAACAGCGTCAAAGAAAAGTCAATCAAAAGTAAACATCAATTAAGAGAATATGATGTACACATAAGGCAAAAATTTTTAAATGAATTTTCTTCAGTGAATGAAAAATCAGTATTGTTTTCAAGACATAATTTATATTATGTTTTGAATGCTCTTTTAAAAAAAGACATTCGGGAGAAAGTAATTATATCTAAAACAAAGGAAAACTTGTTTTCTTATGATGAAAATAAATTAGTTTTTTATGCTGATGACATAAAGGGTTTGGAAGAAAAAAATAACATAGCCGAGATCAAAAAGGCCAATGAAAAATTGAATATACTCTCTGAAAAATTAAAAAATAGAGGTATAAAGTTAATCGTAATAATACCTCCTGATAAATATGATTTCTACTATGATGATTTAATTAAACCTCTAAACAAAAAACTTATATTTTATGATGTTTTAGATTCATTAAAAAAAGATTATATATACTTCAATCCAAAAAAAGTTTTAAGAAAAAACAAAGATTTTAAGAAAGATTTATATTTTTTTGATGATACACATTGGTCTCCTATTGCTTCTAAAATAATTGCCCAAAAAATAAACGAACTCATCAAATAATATGATGAGAAAAAGTTTTCTTTTCAAATATTAATTATTTACTATAATATTAAACAGTGCTAATTACATGATTCATATTGGCTATTTTTCAAATCAATTTGCTTCTTCCAAAGGGCATGGCATTGCACGCTATGCACACAATATATACAATGCTTTGTTGCAGCATAAAAGATCTTTAAAACTACATCCTGTATCGGCTTCAACAAACGGTACTTCCGAAGAAATAGACGCCCTAAAATCGCGCACAGATTTAAAAGTACTGCCCTGGGGAAGAAAAGGTACCCCCTTGGTGTGGATGTTATTCAATTTTCCTTTTTTAGAAATGGGTGTAGACTCCCAGATAGACATTGTTCACGCACTTTCTTTGGGTTATAAAGTGGCTACACGTAAGCCTTATGTGGTTACCATTCACGACATTGGTCCTCTAACACACCCTCAATTTTTCACTAAAAAAGACCAATGGTTTATGAAGGGGAGTTTAAAACAAGCTGTTAATAAAGCAGCAGCCATGATATGTGTATCTCAAGCCACGGCAGATGCGGTAGAAGCCTATGCGTTAGCAAACTATAATCAATCTGTGAAGGATCGTTTACATGTAGTACATGAAGGGGTGGATGAAGTCTTTTTTAAAACGCCAACAATAAAAGAGATCACAGATTTTCATTTGATAGCTCCCTTATTAGACCAGCCTTTTTTTTTAACTGTAGGACAGATCAGCCCTCGTAAAAATTTACAAACGGTACTAAAAGCCTTTAGTAGATTAAAAGATGATTTACCCTCTCATCAGCTTATAACTGTGGGAGGCAATGGCTGGGATTATCAATGGGTAACAGAACAAGTAAATGCGCTGGGTCTAGAAAATCGGGTTCATTTTCTTGGGTATGTAAGCGATACTCTTTTGCGTTTCTTATACCGAGAAGCGGTTGCTTTTATATATCCATCTCTATTTGAGGGTTTTGGATTAACGGTTCTTGAGGCAATGGCATCGAGCTGCCCTGTGATTACTTCCAATTCCACCTCTTTACCTGAGGTCGCAGGTGATGCAGCCTTGTTAATGAATCCCTCCGATGTTGAGGCATTATCAAACCACATAGCATTTGTTAGTCATCATAATGAAAAAAGAGAAGAAATGATAGCAAAGGGACTTCAAAGAGCCAAATCCTTTTCCTGGGATAAAGCAGCATCGCAAACATATGATATCTATAAAAATATTGTGTAGTGAATAAAATAGCAATAATTGAAAATACGGGGAAAGATTTTTTTAAGGCAAGAATAAGGTTGGCCAACTATCTCAAGAACAATGGTTATGAAATTACTGTCATTGTTCCGAATGATGGCTTTTTAACAAAAATTCAAGAAGCAAATTTTAAAGTTATTTCTGTCGGTAAAACAATCCGAGGAAAAGGAATGATTAACCAAATCAAATTTGCTGTAGACTTATATAAAATATTAAATAAAAATCAATTTGATATTATCCATTGCTTTCGAATGCAACCTAATATAATCGGAGGGGTGTTAGCAGGGCTTCAAGGGCACAAAAAGATAATAAATCATGTTACTGGTTTAGGGATCGTTTTTACTTACCACTCTTTTAAATTTAAACTGCAGCAAATAATTGTTAAATTTTTTTATCAACTTAACTATAGGCTATTTAAGGTTAATTTTATTTTTCAAAACGATCAAGACGCAGTAGATTTAAACATAAATTCAAACTGTAAAGTAATAAGAGGAAGTTCGGTTGATGAATTTCGCTTCTATCCATACGATGTATCAAGGGCAGGTACACTTATTAAAGAACACAACACGATTTACTTACTATTTGCGAGTCGACTTTTAAAAAGCAAAGGCTTAAAAGAAATCGTTCTAGCTGTTCAAAGCTTAAATAAAAAAGGAGAAAAAAAAATAATATTATTGATTTCAGGATCAGTCGATAAAGAAAATTTTGACAGCTTTACCCAAAGTGAAATCTCTGAACTTTCAAAAAATAAAGGAATTGTATTTTTGGGAAACAGAAACGATATTCCGGACCTAATAAACTTTGTAGATATCTGTATATTACCTACTTTTTATAGGGAAGGGTCACCAAGATTTTTGTTAGAATCCATGGCTTGTGCAAAGCCGATAATTACAACTAACAATCCGGGATGCGAAGAGCTTGTGGATGTAGGCTTTAATGGGTATATCTCTAAAAAACAGCATATTGATAGTTTGAAGCAGGCGATCAAAAATACCATAGATTGTGATATAGAAAAATTAGGAATAAATAGTCGTAAACGATATCTCGAAAATTTTTCTGAAAATATTGTCTTTAATCAAATTTCAACCTTCTACAAAAACATCTAAACCTAAATGTTTTATCTAACTTTTTTAAACATCGGTTAAAGAGTTAATGAAGATTAATAATGTAAAGCACATTTTTCTGCCTTTATGACAGCAGAAATTTCACCACACTAATGCTCAGAGGGGAAAACTTCTTTCTCACAAATATTTCTTTAAGCCATTTTTTCCAATGATTGGCTGAATTTTTTGAAGCGCATATTTCCGATAATTTTTATTTAGCACTAATTTTATTATTTGTTTAGGGAAGCTACGGATTTGTTTTTTGATTTTAAACACCAAAATTAGCGCATACCTAACCCCAATATTCTTTTGCTTTAAATTAAACAGAAACTTTGTCCACCGATTATCAGCCATAGAGCTTGACCCACCATTATTGAAATATCGATGATAAAAGTAATAATAACGCCGGGTGTATTTGTTTAGGTTAAAAGTATTTTTTAGGGATACGGGAGATTTTTTTAGTATCCTGTATGTATCATAATGACTTCTTAACGAAAAGTTCAGTGTTTCATACCCGTAATCATTAAGTTGAAAGTTATATATACAGTGCATCAATAAGTGCTCAGCACTTGGAATATAAATCCCTCTTCCCAAATTAACTTTAGACGTCAGAATTTCTTCACTCTTTAAAAGCTTACCGTGTTTTTTTCGGGAAAATAAACGGTTGTGAACCTCCAAAGCCATTATTTTTTCCTTGTGAACTAAACGAGGATAGTGCTTGCTATTAAAAAAATACTCTTTATTGGGCAAAAACCCCTTTCTAAGAAGCAACGACAGACATCTATTGTAATCTTGCTCAGAAACAATTATGTCAATATCTCCAATCATTCGCTCTGCGTTGTCCGAATAATAATTTCCAAGTAACAACGCAGCTCCTTTTAAAAAAACAAAATCTATATTATGTTCATCCAAAAGTTTTCCCAGCCAATGGGATTCTTTGATGAGTTCAGTATTTCGAGCTTCATTTTGCTGATAAATGGAATGTAATATACTTTTGATTTCAGTATTTATGACCCCCGCCTTTTTACATTCAATTAGATGATAATAAAAGGCAGGAAGCACCAAATGTGAGGAAAGAAGCCACAAGGTATCTTCCCAAGAATCGTTGTAAAGTAAAATACCGTGTGTGCTTCGCTGGGTGAGAATTTGAAGAAAGGACAATTGAAAATGGTTAAAAAACGAAATTAGTAAACAAATATAAAAAAACCATGTGTATAGTTGTACTTTTAGATAGGGTTTGTATGAAGCAAGTGTTTATCTGTAATATTTCCATCTATGGATCTCGTGTTGTACAGAATTTTTAAATTAAAAAAAGGATAAATCAAACACAAAACGTGAAGCTAAATTATTTATGACAACCTCATAAAACACGAATAATAATGTAGGGCAAAACAACAACGCTTAATATGTAAATGCATGCTTGTTCTTAGGTAATAGCAATGTAGTATTCCATTTTTAGCAGAGTTTTCTTTAGAGTATAAAAAACACGAAATAATTGAAAATAGATTTTTCTCCCAACAATAAGAAACCATTAGCAAAATTGTTCTTTTTTTGATAACGTATTGCTTTTATTTATACTTTTGTGTTATTGCTAAATATAGGTTAATGAAGGTGTTTAAATTAAATTTATTTAAATCAAAAAATAAAAAATTACTTGTCTTTTGTTTACTTGTAATCAATAGTATTTTAAATGCCCAATCTGTTACCGGAACACGAGGGTTGGTCCATATACCAACAGCTGAACTTTTTGAGGATAAAACATTTGTTTTAGGAGCATCCTATATTCCAAAAGGCTATTTTATTAGATTTAATCAATCGGTAAACCCAGGGATGCCCACATACGCAACCCTTACTTTATTTCCTTTTATGGAAGTAATGTTTCGTTACACCAATGAACTGAATTTAAAAGTTAACCCTGAAACAAAATACTTTCCAGATAGAATGATGGTTTTTCGGATAAAAGCGTTAAACGAATCAACCTATCGTCCATCAATTCTTATTGGGCTTCAAGATATGACGGGAGGATTTGGTCTGTCTTCTAGTAAGGGAGCGAATAACTATCCCGCTACTTATGTCGTGGCCACCAAAAACTTTAAATACAAGCAGTTTAAAGTATCAACAACTACTGGTTATGCCTTTGATTTTTTAGAGGTTAAAACCAAAGATCATAAAGGCCTATTCGGAGGTGTCGAATTAAGTTATGAAAAACTACCTGAAGCCTCATTTATGATTGAACACGATTCTTACGTCATAAATACAGGAGTAAAGTATTTTGCATTTAATCATTTACAGCTTATGGTTGGTCTGTGGGACCTAAAAAAATTAACGGCGAATCTATCTTTTAGATATCAATTATAATGAAGAAGGGTATAATTTTATTGTTGTTTTTTTTCTGTTGTGGATTAACTGCACAATCCTTGTACGATGAATTACAACGTGCAGGATTTGAACAGCTTCGCATTAAAGAGGAAAATAAGATTCTTTATTTGGGCTATGAAAATAATCGTTACCGCAACGAATCTCGCGCATTGTATGAGATACTACTTGTTATTAACAGCTATCAACCTAAAGTAGAAAGAGTAGAGCTTTTAATCTATAACAATGGAATTCCTACAACTACAGTTCAAATTCGCCTAACACAGCTATCAAAAGTGCTGAGCGGTGAAATCACGGCAGATACGTTTATAAAGGACTCACATTTTTCAATGAATACACAGAACATTGTAAATAAACTTTCCAACGTATCAGCGCAACACAAAATTTATCACAAAGCAGATGTTTCTTTTGGATTACACATTGATTACCAATTAGGAAACTTTATTAATGGTGTTCGAGAAAAGGTGTATTTAATCCCAAATTTAGAAACTAAGCCATGGTATGGAGCGACCCTTAATCAGTCTTACAAAATGGTAATATGGAATGACTATAATGCTGAAAATTATTCGCGCCCTAATCAAACCCGTTTCACGCAGAATGTTAAGTTTTTGGGCAATACATATGCACAACTAACAGCAGGGTTTTTCAGCAAAAACCGCATGGGTTTTGATGCTGAAATTTATAGGCAATTTTTTGAAGAAAGTATAGGGTTACACATGAGATACAGCGAAACTAGGTATGGGTATTTAAGAAAAGACTTTACCCAACGTATTAGCACTCCTTTTATTCAATCCTTTTCAGTAGGTGTAAACTATCGATTGCGCAAGTACAACACGGATTTAAAATTAAGTTATCAAAAATACTTAGCACAAGACAAAGGAATCGATTTGCAGTTAACCCGTCAGTTCAACGAAGTTTTTATCTCTATGTTTTTAAAAAAAACAGATTTAGGTAAAGTTGCTGGTTTTAAGTTTCGTGTTCCTCTTGTTGGAAAAAAATATTTGAAGCCTAATCGATTACGTTTACGACCATTTGATTATTTTGAGCTTCCTTACAAATACACCGGACGGTCAAATATTGGGATAGATTTTCAAAACGGAGCAACAAATATTACAGAATTATCATTTTATTACCCAAGTTTATTAAAATATGAAATTAAAAATATATTACAAAAAAATTAACACTTAATTTAAATAAATAAAACTTTTTTACCTAAATTTATCAACAATTTAAAACCATGAGAAATTTTTTTATCTTTTTGCTTTGTTTACCAGCTTTTGGACAGCTTGACTTTACTGCTTCCTGGGATGGTAATGATTCTGACGAGGACTATCAAATAATATCCGAAACCAAAAAAATTGTCCCCTTTGAGATGGATACTTCTGGGAGGATAGCATTAACACTCAATCAAGATCCTTCAGATTCCTCTGTAAATGTGGTTCTTATTGAAATTACTTTATCTGATGATACGGAACTAACTCTTTCTAGCAATGAGTTTTATTTTACTTCCTCTAACTGGGATACCCCTCAATATTTGACGGTAACCGCAATTACGGACGATGGTCAAGACGGAAATATTGATGTTGTTATTACCTTTACTTCAATGGTATCACCCGAACATGACTCTGGGGGCTCTGGTGACTCAGATCTTGATGGAGGAACAGACAGTAATAACCCTGATCCCATTGTGAAAACTATGACTGTCACTGTTTACGACGAGTTTTTTACAGAAGTCACCAATAGTGCTCCTGTAGCAAGTGACAGTAATGTTTCTGTTCAACAACCAAATGATATTCAAATTACTTTAGTAGCAGTAGATTCTGACGATGACGATGTATTAAACTATACTATCCTGTCAAATCCAACCAATGGTCAATTAGGAACATTAACCAATAATGTTATTACTTATTCCCCAAACACAGACTTTACAGGCACTGATAGTTTTACCTTTAAGGCCAATGACGGAACTGATGACAGTAATACAGCCACGGTTACGATCACTGTTACTCCAGAGCCCAATACAACACCTATAGCATCAAATGCAAGTTACACCGTAACGCAGCCGAATACATTATCGATTACTTTAGTAGGTACAGATGCGGACTCGGATACGTTGACTTATACTATTGTAGGTTCCCCATCCAATGGATCCCTAGGTAGTGTCGGATCAGATGGATCAGTGGTGTACACCCCAACGACAGACTTTACAGGTTCAGATACCTTCACTTTCAAGGTAAATGATGGAACGATTGATAGTAATACGGCCACGATATCGATTACTGTTGAGCCAAAGCCTAATGTACAACCTTTTGCAAACGCACTTAGTTACACCGTAACGCAGCCGAACACATTATCGATTACTTTAGTAGGTACAGATGCGGACTCGGATACGTTGACTTATACTATTGTAAGTTCCCCATCCAATGGTACCCTAGGTAGTGTCGGATCAGATGGATCAGTGGTGTACACCCCAACGACAGACTATACAGGTACAGATACCTTTACTTAAAAGGTAAATGATGGAACGATTGATAGTAATACGGCCACGGTTTCGATTACTGTTGAGCCAGAGCCTAATACAACTCCTGTTGCTGCTAATCTTTCTTATCAGGTTCAGCAGCCAAACAGCCAGACAGTTGTTTTATCAGGTACAGATGCGGACTCGGATACGTTGACTTATACTATTATAGGTTCCCCATCCAATGGATCCCTAGGTAGTGTCGGATCAGATGGATCAGTGGTGTACACTCCCAACAGTGATTATGGAGGACAAGACACTTTTACTTATAAAGTTAATGATGGAACTGATGACAGTAATGTTGCCACCGTTTCATTGGATATAGTTATCTCTGATAATGAGGCGCCTGTTGTAACAAGTTATACCTATCCACGCTCAGGTTCTGCATCTACTGGTAGAACATATAGATTGCGATTCAAGGCACGAGATGCTGACGGTGATGATATTACTTATGCCGTTACCTCCAGTGATGCCGTCTACACGGACTACACTAATAGTGCCGGTGAATTGATAGGGATATCATTGTCTGATACTAACACAGCAGGAACATACACTATTGCCTTTGATGCAACAGATAGTAATGGTGCTACCGGTTCCGGAACAATAACAGTGAACTTAAACTAAAATATTAACATGACAGATTTAAATTTTTTCAAAAAAATAAGCTTGGCATCGATTTGCCTCTTGTTTCTGAATAACATTCAATCACAAGAACACGTTTTAGCGATTTGGGATTTTTATAACAACTCCACTCAAGGAGCAGTTGATATTGATTACAGTCATGCACAAAACACAGATTTAACTTATCTCACCGCCAATAACACAGATGAATCGGGTGGAGATTATGATTATACGATAACCACTTCTAGTGTTGTTGGTAATTACTCCGCTAAATACCTCTCAGGCTTAGGTTTATCAGGTGGTCAGGTTCATTTTTCTATATATTATAAAGAGATTAATATAGGAGCTAATTCTGATGATAAACTAAATATCAGAATACGTAATTCAGATGATGAAGTATTGGCTAATTTAAAAATTAATGAAGGAAAAACCTCCGGTGTTTTCAACGGGGATTTAGCTTTATCTACACAAATTTATGATGGAACTTCAAATGGATCATATAATGATGTGGGTACGATCGAATCATCATCTACGGTCACTACCGATCGTAATATTGGTATAACATTTGATTTTGATACTAATACTTACACTGTATGGATAGGAAATCCTAACACCGTTAGCGACACCAATGGCGGTTTATCATATAGAGCTGCAACTTATACTGGATCTATTGATTTATCTAATACCTCAATTGATCATTTTCAGTTTAACTATGAATTGAGTAATTCATCAACTGAAATTGAACAAATTAAGATTTCTAAAGGGGATTACTTTGACGATATTGATACAGGAAATGATCCAGATTTTAATTTTCCTCCTGATGCTTATGATCTAACAAACATTGGTTATTCAGCACAGCCTATTACTGTTGATTTGTCTGAAGGGGCCGACGATTTTGAAGGTGGACCATATGTTTCTTATTCAATTTCTACTCAACCAACTAACGGTACTGTTACTCTTGTAGGTTCTATTGCCACTTATACTTCCAACGCTGATTTTACCGGCACGGACACTTTTGAATATATCGTAAGTGATCAACATGCCTTTAGTGATTTTCCTGGTGTAGTTGAAATTACTGTTTCGGCACCCCCCAACAATGCACCAACAGCTTCCCCTGTGAGTGCCACAGTAATTACAGCGATAACCGAGTCGATTTCATTGAGTGGCACGGATAGTGATGGCGACACGCTGACGTATACCATTGTTAGCTCGCCGACAAATGGGACGTTGGGTACGCTTTCAGGGAATACGGTAACGTATACTTCAGCTGCTGATTTTGTAGGGACAGACACCTTTACTTATAAAGTAAATGATGGCACTGAAGATAGTGAAACAGCTACGGTAACGATCACAGTAAGTGCACCTCCTAATAATGCACCAAGTGTGATAGATGTAACGGCTACCGCCACTACGGCCATAAGCGAGACAATTACCTTAGTTGGTTCGGATAGTGATGGCGATACGCTCACGTACACCATAGTTAGTTCTCCGTCAAGTGGAACGTTGGGTACGCTTTCAGGAAATACGGTAACGTATACTTCAGATGCCGATTTTGTAGGAACAGACACCTTTACTTACAAAGTAAATGATGGCACTATAGACAGTGAAACGGCCACGGTAACGATCACGGTAAGTGCCCCTCCAAATAATGCACCAAGTGCCATAGCTGTAGCTGCTACCGCAACGACAGCGATAAGCGAAACGATCACCTTGATTGGCTCGGATAGTGATGGGGACACGCTTACGTATACCATTGTTAGTTCTCCGTCAAGTGGAACGTTGGGTACGCTTTCAGGAAATACGGTAACGTATACTTCAGA
>CBFHWU010000029.1:0-112387 GCA_965659665.1 Flavobacteriaceae bacterium | reverse complement strand
TATGATGTAGTACAATCCTTTTTTTAAGCGCATCAGAAGGCCTCTTTTTACCATGTCGCTAAGAAGTTCTTTTAAAGCACTCTCATTGGAATTAGGCAAAGCTGTGATAGCCTCAGAATAATCAAAGCAATCCTTATTCATCTGATTGAAGAAAGTCAGAATCCCGTTTGATTGTGTAGATATGAACTTATGTTTCATAGTTTATAAGTCAGCTTTAACCTGACTACAATGATACAAAATATAATTTAAATGTTTATTATTCATAGCAATAAGGTCAGCTTTAACCTGACTATCGCGATACAAAACATAATTATTGCAGCGCGAAGGAGATTTGGCTCTTTTGTAAAGCTTGGGATGTGGGTTGGCAGAGAAATTTTAAAAAATGCGGAGCAAGAGAATTCAGATTATTTAGTCTGTCACTTTGGTCAGCTTTAGCTGAATGTGCTACATCGGTCGTGTATATGAGGAGTGCGACCGATAGGGAGCATTACTTCATATACGTTGTTGTAGGGCGTATTCGTTCGTTCGTTCTGGGTTGGCAAGACATACTCTTTTGCAATTTTTGGCTTGGTGCTGGCTTTAGCGAATTGCAAATGTGTATGTCTTTTAGCGTTGGCTTTTATCTGGTCATAATAATATCTACTTCTCCTGGTTTCAATGTTTTATCTCCGTATAGCTTAGTCTGCGTTTTAGTGTCAGATTGTAATGGCTTATCAATTATTTGTGCTTTGTGCTTTGGAAAATGTTTTTGCAAGCTTTCAATAGTAGAATTGAAGGTAAACTCTCTTTTATCAGTCCTAACATAAATTGTACTCTTATCTTTCATTATAGTTGAACTTAATCCGAATACTTCATCTAATAAATTATAGTATCTTTCTTTATCTATAAATCTACCCTTGTGCTTTTCTTTTATGAATCTTGGTGTTTCGTTTCCACCTAAAAGCCAAAGTCTTAGCCATTGGTCTGCGTGATAATCTGTTATAGAATAGTACGGAGGAGAGGTAAACAATAACGAAAATCCAATGCTATTAGCGTTTGCTCTTTCGGATATTTTATGAAGTTCTATTGTGCTATCGCCAAATACAACTGCACTTTCAGTAACCTTGGGCATTCCTTTTTTGTAACGCCAATGAATCTTATTAAGAATTACTTCTGCTGGGTTAATTTCTGGTGGATTTGAAAAATTATTTGCTTTCCACCATTCAACGGAGTAATTCATACCCATTGATTTTGTCATCCTCATTTGGTTGGATAATCCTTCTCCAATTTTAGCGTGAAGATAAACCAAGATAATTGACATCAAAGTTGCATCCACACTATCACTTTTCCAGTTAAGGTTCTTTCTTGCGGAAAGAAGAAATTTTAGTACTTCATCACAATAACAAATTCTATAAAATTCAGGCATTCTTTCTATTGCCCTGTTGTAATAATTTCTCTTCCCATAAATTTCGAACAACCTATCGACTACATCATCTTTATCCGCTGGGTTTAGCTTAACACTTCCGTAAATCCATCCGACAGGATTTATCTCAATTCCCAAACTATGCCTTCCCAATACGCCTCCAGCATAAATACTGGAACTTCTACCAGCAAACGGGTCTAAAATATAATCTCCTTCATTTGAGTATTTATTTACAACATCAAAAGCAAAATCAACGGGAAACATAGCATAGTATGGTCCAAATCTTGACCAACGAGCCTCTGCAGTTTTAAATCCCTTTGTTATGTTATCTATCTCAATCATTTATGATTTTTCTCTCGAATTTCTCGTGCAATATCTTCAAAAATTCTCTTTCCCAAGTTGAGAGGAATTGCCGCCTCTGCGTGTGCCGAAATTAAAGGCGAAACTGAGTTTGGATATCGACTTGACACCAATTTATCTAATAGGCTCAGGACATCAGCTAATCTTGAGAATTGTTCTGGTTTAGCCGTTGACAAGTCTGATTGACTATCGTTATAAGTTGCTACAACTGGAACTATTTTTTGACCAGAAGCCGCTTTATAGAAATACTTGCGACCGAAATAAGTGTCTTGACCATAAGGTTTTGAGCTCTTAGAAAAAATGATATTCTTTTTGATATAATTGTCGTTCAATAAGAATGCGGATTGTTTTGGAAACTTGTCAGTAATTCCATCTTTAGTAGTATCAATATCAATAAAGTGGTTGAAAAAAGTGCCTGACTTTTCAATTCCAAAAATCAATAAATCTGTTCCGTTTACATTCTTTTGTAAGTCATTTAATCTCTTCAATTCAAAGCTGATTACTTTAGTCAACCAAGAGGATGTACTAAATACAGCTAGTGGCCCATCCATAATAAAAGCAACTCTTCTAAATGTCTTTATCCAATTGTTATTCTCAAAACCCCTAAGAATATGAATTAGGAGCAATTTTTCCAAAGTGGACATAATTTGTCCAAATAATTCTCCATTAGAACCACCTGAGTTCATTAATTCGTGTAGCCTCAAGGCATCAGTTGAAAATAATGCTTCATTTGAATGAGGGCATTGATATTCACCATAACCATAAGTCATCTTTTCTTCTTTGTACTCTTCAATAGGGGATTTGGGTAAGCTTCCCTCAGAAAACCTTTCCCTTTTTATCTTGAACAAATATTCATAAGTATCCAACAATGTCTCTCCATTCTCAAAAAATTTAGTTGTCTTCAGTTCTTCAAATAAAGCTCTTCGTAAAGAGGATTTTGCATTTTTTGAATCATCAAGAATCACATTACATCCCGGAAATACGCTTTCAATTGTTGAAGCTTTTTCTGTTTCTCGAAATTCTTGTGGGTTAATGAATTGATTTTTTTCAAGAGATTCAACTTTATTCAAATCAATTAATACTGACGAAACAGTTATATAACCAAATTCAGCACCAGGAAAACCATTTTCCGCTTTTGCCGCTAAGGAACTACCATCAATGGCAAGAACCATATCAGGTTGAATATCACTTTCGCTTAGCTCATTTTTATTGATAATATCATTGTCAAAGTCTTCACTGTCTTCGGTTTTCTCTCGAATTCGAAATCGGTTTTGTAATGCTTTAACTTTTTCAGAGTCAAGCAATCTTCTTAAGGGTTCATAACTTGCAAATTCGCCTTCAAAACTCATATTTCATTTGTTTTTGCTTCAAATAAATCAACTTGAACTGGAATCACAAAAAGATTGCTTAGTGTTTTAACTCTTAAAAATCCTTTATCCTGTGCCCTTCTAATTGAAGGTTCAAAGTCCGCAAAATCATAGTACTTGCAAAGTTCCTTTGTCTCATCTGTATTGTTCAAATGACTAATAAACCAATTTGCAGTATTCTTGAGGATATTTTTTTGGATACTACTGACTTCTTGTGTGGCGTAAACCATCCCTAATTTGTACTTAGAACCTTCTTTTGCTGTTCTAACCCAAACATCAGATAAATCTAAATCACTACCCGCTGGCAAAATGTTATGTGCTTCTTCTACGTAAACCAATATTTCAGGAGGTGTTTTTCCGTTTCTAAAGTCGCTTTGATTTGCTCGGAAAATGTGCCACATAATTCTGTCCGCAGAAGACTTGTTTAATTCAGGTTCGCCACTTGATTGGTCTATAATTACAAGTTTTCCATCTTCTAAATGCTTATAAATATCAGCAGCATAATCACTACTTGTGTCGGCACTATGCTGCTCAGCAGCTTTCCCAATTTTTCTCGTACCATTTGGATATTGAAATAGTCCAATGATTTTTTTCAAATCTTCATCAGCCCATCTTTCGCCAGAGCCATTAGGCCGATTCACATAGTTGGTTTCAAAGTCTGTATATCCTGAATTTCTCTCTCTCATAAACTTATCTAATGCTTGGAAAGCATTAGCGAGTTGTGCCCAAGTTGGATTTTGATTAGAGAAAATTTGTGCGGCTGATTGATATTCTGCTTCATTAGCTCCCTCGTAATTTTGCAAGGCAGTGATTAGATTGCCATTGAATAGCCGACTTGTATTTGCTCGAATATTTGAAGGAACATTGAACCCTGCTCTTTGCAATACAGAACGGTAAGCCAATACTCTTCTGTTATGTCTTGTTAAAGCACTTCTATCATTTGGGTCTGGTGGGTCTAAAGGTACTTGCATAAAATTCTTCATATAAGTTGACGAATCTTGACCAATCAAACTATCAATTACTGATTTTCCTATTTGCAAATTATCGTCTAAGAAGAAATTAAGTAGCATCAAATTTCTATCAGTATCGTTTGGGTGAGAAGTGATACCGTATGTCACAACTTCATCTTCCTTTTTGGCATCTTTCAATAAATTCCAAATATTCTTTAATGCGGAATTGTTGTCTTGCACATTTTCATTTGCATACTCACCATTAGGGTCAAAAATAATCTGTCCGACTCTTAATGGTTTATCTTCTTCCTTTTCAGCAGTTCTTAATTCAAAAACAGATTTCGCAATTATTTTTGTTGTATTTGATTTACCAGTTCTTGTCATTCCAAATAATGCTGATTTTTGAGAAAGTAAATCAGCTGGATAAATGTAAACTGGAACATCATCAATTTTTTGATATTTTCTGTTCGTTGAAGCATACCTTACAGAACCAAGTTTTACTTTTTCAGAATTTTGATATTTCTCTATATGAGAACTTAGGGTTGAAGGATCGCAATAGTTTACTATTGCCTCTAATGCAGAACTATTCGGTTTATATACTTTAAGCCCTCTATTTGGATAATAATTCGAAATATCACTACCAAATTTCAAATTCAATGGTGACTCAGGATTTGATTGATTTTCTTCAAGGTAGAAAGTGCCGATTATTCGACATTGAACACCAGCAAATCCAAGTAAATTTCGAGTTCTTAAATCCATTGCTCCCTTTTCATCCCAATTCTTTTCAGTCTCTCCACTTATTCTCTGTGCTGTTTCGACTCTTATTCTTTCTGCTTCCTTGTCTTGAGGTAAGGACGCGGAGTCCATAACCCGTAGTAGTATAAAGGAGGAGTCTTCACTTTTAAAATCGATCTCGTCAGAATTTGGGTCAACTCTCGTGGCAATTAAAAAACTTAAACTTGGTATGCCGCCAACTTGCTGTCTATGAAAGTCGTGAACTATAACCCGTGCAGTTTCATAATTTATTGAATATAAGTCACCTATGTATTGTTCAGACTGAATTAATTTTT
Organism: Flavobacteriaceae bacterium; assembly: GCA_965659665.1. Classification (GTDB taxonomy): domain Bacteria; phylum Bacteroidota; class Bacteroidia; order Flavobacteriales; family Flavobacteriaceae; genus CBFHWU01. Next base: position 107,238 of record CBFHWU010000029.1, on the reverse strand, counting down.
CAAACTGTTGTTTGGTTTCTGCCTTTCGACTTATGTCCAGTCTTTCGTTCAGTCCTTTCTCAATACTCATATTTCTTTTTTTTCAAATTTAACGTTAATCTTTCTTCTTTCATCTAAGCGTTGGCGAAAAACAGCTCTTTTGGTTTTTCAGGGTTGGCTATCCAGTTGGCAAAAAACCAAATGTGCTGTTTGTGCGATTGGCTTTTCTGTATGCCACACAAATAGTGTGTATATACCCCTTTAGGGGTGTTTATTTTCATTATGTTTTTGATTTTGTTCAACAATACTTCCCCAATCAGCATGTATTGTTGAACTTTTATTAACTGTAAAAATCAAAAAAATACTTGCTTTCTTTTTAGCCGCATACATTACATCTTTGCTCCACATAGAGCATAACCACATTTTCTTAGCTAAGTAATTCTCAGACTTAATGTTCTTCCAATTTTTAATCAACTCATATAGTCCTGAAGTGTGTTGTGATAAAGTAAATGTTGTAATAAATAATATTGAAACTTGTTTTTTCATGGAGAAACTATTTTAATCGTAAAAAGTATTTCCAAACGCCCTTCCTAATCCAATTAGTAAAGAGGAATCCAACGACAGAAGCAGCAATAAAAAAAAGAATTTTCACAAGTAGGCATTTTGGGTACATCAAATATAAAAAAAAATAGATCTCGTCAAAGGCAAAGCGATTATGTTCTTTTCTATTTGGGTGGATAGTAGAATAAGTGATAATCCAAGTACAGCATTTGGTAAAGAATAACCAATTGAAGTAGATATCTTTAAAATTTTTGAGCTTTTTGTGTTCAATTCCTTATCAACAAAAAGTACGTAAAATAAAATAACTACAATAAGTACACTTGAAATTGAGGAGGCTAGTGTGGAGTTAAGCGTATAGATAAATACATCAAAAATCGAAATTTGAAAACTTGTTCAGCACATTATTGAGAATAAATAATACAGGAATAATAACTCCAAAAAATGGGAAGGGTACAAATCAAAATGGGGAAAATGAACGAGTTTTTTTTTTCTAAATACAACATTGATTTCTGTATTGGGCAAATAATTGAATTTTGTTTTGGAAGGGTACACATACTCTGTTGCAAGTAAAACCATTACAAAAAACCAATAAAACAACTGACAACCCAACAGCAGTTCCACTATCATTTAGTGTATCCCAATTTTTGAAAATTTCAGACGTAAATGTATTAATACCAAAGTATTTAATTGCTTCGTACTCATTCAAAACTTCCTAGAGACAAGTTCTGAATAGTGGTACTTGAGCTAAAAAGATCTAAGTCGTTGTTTAAACGATCAAGTTTTAACTCTAAATTTTCAAAAGCAGGGATTATAATTTGTTAAGTTAAATTTTGAAGCTTCAATGCGTATGATTAATATTATGGTTTTGAAGAGTTATAAAAAATAACGCACAAACAAGAGTGATTGTTTCACGAAAATTATACCGAACAAGCGGAAACAATAGCGCTTAGTTTTTTCGTTTTGGGTTATCCGCCAATACTGTTAATTTTTCAATTTAATTCTATGAAGAGTGTCAAATGCAGTGACGTACAAATAGCTTTCCTCCTCATTAAAAGCACAATTGGTAACTCCTTTATTAAAATTGATCCTGGCTAATAACGTTCCTTTTGGGGAAATAATTAATATCCCATTGGGCCCTGTTGTAAATATAGTTCCCGTCGAATGAACTTTTAACCCGTCAAAACCTCCTTTATATTTTTTTCTTAATTCTGTCCCATCAAAAAACAATTCTGATGAAAAGTCAGTAGTGTCATATCGCATGATTACCGGACGCTGTGAACCGGCGTTATTAACATACAAAAACTTTTCATCATTGGAAAGTGCAATTCCATTTGGTAAAGACATTTGATCCGAAATTAAATACAGCATCCCCTCAGTAGTATACTTATAAACTCCATTGAAATCCAATTCTCTGTATCTATTATCAAAGGAGTTGGTTTTTCGATTAAAAAAACCATAAGGAGGGTCCGTAAAATAAATATCCCCGTTTTTTGCAACAGCAATGTCATTAGGGCTATTAAATCTTTTACCTTCGTAACTATCAACTACGGTTGTAAAAACAGATTGATTTGAAAATGGTGTTTTTAAAAGAGCAATTCTTCGATCTCCGTGCTGACAAACTAAAATATTTCCATTATTGTCAAACGTCAACCCATTTGCCCCATGTAAGCCTTGCTCAAAAGCAGGAGCAAATCCTGTATATCCACTTGGAGCAATAAAATCACGTATTCCTCCAGCTTCATTCCATGTAAACATTTTATTTTGAGCGACATCTGTAAATATCAATTGATTGGCATTTGAATCCCAAAGAGGCCCTTCAGCAAGTGTAAGTGAATCCGCTAACAGTTCTATTTTAGTGTTTTTGCTGATCAGGTCATGACCAGTAGGGTCAATTATTGTAACATCAGGATTGGGCTTCTCGTCACAGCTTAAAGTAAACAGCATCAAATTGGACACTATTAATACGGTAACAGAGGTAAAAAAAATGTTCTTTTTCACTGATCATTCATATTTGACTACCGAATATAGTGATTTCTTCTCAAAGTTTTTGTTTCAACGTCAACATCATTTGTGGAACTTTTCTTGTCTGTCCAATTACATATCGTCAAATCAAAGGTCTAATTTCATTCTTTGGGAGCTGATGCCAGCTTTGACCTTTCTCCCCTTCAATATCACTAAGGCAAGCATTCGTTAATCATTTTTTATGATCGTTTTTAGCTTTAAAACACTCTTTTTAGTCTCCCCTACCCCTTTTTTAATAGTTGTTTATTTAATTCTTTTGTAACTCCTAAATCAAGCATGCCTGCATATTCAGCCTTCAATTTTTCTTTCATGGCTTTGCAACCACTATAAGTCATAAAATAGAAACCACATTGTAATCCGTGCAAGAATTCATTCGGCTTTAGCAACAAAACCCCAAAGTGTAAAGCCATACATCACTGCTACAGATATCCATGCATTCCATTTCGATCCATCAAACAAAGCGATATAAGTAATCATCATGCACCAAAGAATATGATATCCAACAAAAATATTTTTTATCTTTTTTCTGTTTGTTTTATCTGCATTCTTCCTAAGAAAAGAGGATAAGAAAAATATTTCGTAACTGGTAAAACTAGCAATGGCAACAGCAGCAAATAAACAAGCTGATTTGGAAAAATCTGATGCAAAAAAGTTAGGGTGCTGGGCTTCAAGCGATATTAAAGGAACTGCTATTTCAAAAGCTTCAAGTAAAAACACCATGGCGAAAATAGAAGCAACAAGTCCGTGACACAAAACGACTAAAGAAAGTGAACGATAATTATGTTTTTGTTTACCAAAATAAAAAATTAAATTTGAAGAGTACAAAAGAGGGGTTGGATATTCCTCCCCCTCAATAATTCTTACAATCATAATTGAATAAAAATGAGACTTATTTTTTTTCTAATGCTTCCCATAATTTGTTTTTCACAACAGGGATTTTACAAAAACAAATTTGCACATACCTATTCTATCGTAGCAAGAGATACAATTTCTGGAGAAATGGCGGTTGGGGTGCAAAGCCATTGGTTTTCTGTAGGAACACTTGTAAGTTGGGGTAAATCAGGAATCGGGGTAGTTGCTACCCAATCTTTTGTAAATCCCGCTTTTGGTCCAGAAGGGTTGAACATGATGGAAAACGGAGTTTCAGCAAAAGATGCTTTAAAAAAACTAATTGAAAACGATGAAGGAAGAGATTACCGTCAGGTAGCCATGCTGGACAACAATGGATCCGTTTGGGCTTTTACGGGCGAAAAATGTATTGAAAGTGCGGGGCACTTCATAGGAGATCATTTTTCCGTTCAAGCCAATATGATGCTCAATGATCGTGTGGTCCCAGCTATGAAAACCGCATACCTAACGCATAGTCATTTACCTCTTGCAGAGAGAATTATCAAAGTATTTGAAGCCGCCGAATCTTTTGGAGGAGATATTAGAGGAAAACAATCTGCGGCGTTAATTGTTGTTGGGGGAGAAAAAACCGACAATGTTTGGGAAGATAAAAAAATCGATTTAAGGGTTGATGATAGCTTAGAACCTGTCAAAGAATTAAAACGACTGTTGCAAGTACACAGGGCATATGAGCATATGAACAACGGCGATCTAGCGATTGAAAATAAGGATATGGAGCTTGCTTTGCGTGAATACGGATTGGCCCAACAATTGTTCCCTGAAAATATTGAAATGAGTTTTTGGACAGCAATAACTCAAATTAATAATGGAAAAATTAACGAAGCCATTCCTGTTCTTCAAAAAGTATTTGATCAAAATATTCGTTGGAAAGAATTAATTGTAAGACTACCAAAATCTGGGTTAATCAACCTATCAGATCAAGAATTAAAATCTATCCTGGATTCCCTCTAAATCGTAAAACAGCTTTCATAAATAAATTTGTTTTATTTATTAATGGCCAATCATTAATATCAGCTAACATACAAGTGCCTTTAAATATGTCTGCCTGAGATCCGCCCAATAGGGCTAGGATAGCCTCAATAATGGAGAGGGCTTGTAACGTTTCAGCTTCTTTTCCTCCCTCAATAACTTGATCATTAAAGAGTATTCCTATTTGCCCAGAAACATAAATGATATCATGTACAATCGCTGCCTCCGAAAAAAGTAAGCCTTTTATAAATGTTCCTCACTATTGATTTCCTCAATGGCAGAAGTTGTTGATGTTGGACAAGAATTATACACCGTAAGTAAAATACCCAATAATGGTCGTTTTTTTCTTTTATTATTTTTATATCATTTTCCAAAATAAAAACTATTCCCATTTTGTTGAACCAAACGTTGGGCATTCACTCAAACTCATTTTTTTTCTTTATTATTGTTGGTCTTATGAAAACGAAAGAAGTTACTCTTTTTGGGGCTACAGGCTTAATTGGAAATTTGTTACTCGAGTTGCTTATTAACGACGGTGACTATCACAAAATAAATGTGGTGACAAGAAAAGCACAATCGTTAAATCATCCCAAAATTTCAACTCATCTCATCGATTTCAGTGACTTTATCTCTTTGTCGTCGACCGTCCGAAACAGTGATGTGGTTTTTGCTGCCATAGGAACTACTCAATCCAAAGTAAAAGGGAATAAAGAAGCCTATCGCAAAGTTGATTTTGATATTATTTTACACGTTGCCAAAGCTTGTAAAGAAAATAATGTAGCCCATTTTTCATTCGTGTCATCTTCGGGAGCCAATATCAAAAGTAAAAATTTTTATTTAAGCTTGAAAGGAGAAATTGAAAATGCAGTATCCGACCTGAGTTTATCATCAACCTCAGTTTTTCGACCTTCTTTACTGTTGGGAAAAAGGAAAGAGGTACGTCCTGGAGAAAAAATGGCACAACTAATCATGCCCCTATTCTCCTTTTTAATGCCTGCTGATTATCAACCCATTCATGCTCATACTGTTGCTCAGTCTATGCTCTATCATGCAAAGGCTACTCGACCCGGATTTAACATCCATCACAACCACCAGATTACCCTTTGACTAAGTCAAACTATTTGTAATCATTCATTTCTGCTCCCTATTTTTAATTAAATTTTTGTTCCATTCTAACAATTCTTCAAGAATCGATTTTAGTTGATGAGCTTGACGAGTTAGTGAATATTCTACTTTAGGAGGTGATTCTGGAAATGGAGTACGAACAACCAAACCGTCTTTTTCCATTTGTTTAAGTTGATCGATTAATACTTTTCGGGATACTAACGGAAGTAATTTTGCCAATGCCATAAAGCGCATCTTTCCATTCATCAAAAGATAAAGAATAGAAAGCTTCCACTTTCCACCCAAAATTTTCATTGAATTGGCAATGGGGCACGATAAGGGGTCCTTCGAATTCATATTATTTTTTTAACAATCCTAAAATAAGGAAATAATCAATAATATTTTTTGTAGTTACCTAATGTAACTTACTTATCATATATTTGTTTGGTATTTAAATAATAATATAACATTATGACCGAAATCAAATCGTCTTTCGCCAAAAAATGGGGGGAATTTGTTGTGCGCTACAAATGGGTTGTTTTACTCGTTTCCTTTGCGCTAGCTTTAAGTTTAGGATCCCAAGGTAAAATGGAATTTGACGGAGGCTACAAAGTATTCTTCAGCGAGTCAAACCCCGAGTTGGAAGCTTTTGAAGCTCTACAAGAAAAATATTCCAAAGTGGATAATATTTTGTTGGTTGTGCAACCTGACAACAAAGATGTGTTTACCAAAAAAAATCTAATTGCAATTGAGGAGCTTACCGCCCAAGCTTGGAATACCCCCTATTCTACTCGTGTCGATGCGTTAACCAACTATCAACACACACGAGCCGAAGGGGATGACCTTTATGTGGAAGATCTTTCCTACGAGTCAGTAAACTTGACCCCTGAAAGAATTCAAGAAATAAAATCTATCGCGCTGGACGATCCTCTTTTAGTTGATCGTATCATCAACAAAAAAGGGAGTATTACTGCCATCAGCATCACTATCCGTCTTCCTGGGATCGATAACACCCAAGAAACTCCTGAAATCATGGAAGCTGTCCGAGTAATGATTGAGGAGTTTGAAAAAAATCATCCTCAGTTTAAGGTGTATTTAAGTGGTATTGTTCCTCTTAATAATGCCTTTTTTGAGTCCTCTCAAAATGATTTAGCCCTTACTGGATTAATGTTTTTGATTGTTATAGCGGTTACCTTATTACTCACTCGAAATATATTTGCTACAATAGGAACACTCGCTGTAGTGATGTTATCTATTATAAGTTCCTTTGGGTTTATTGGACTCATGGGAATCAAACTTACTCCTCCGTCAGCTGTTTTTCCTACAATGATTATGACCTTAGCCGTAGCCGATAGTATTCATGTATTGGTCACCTTTCTTCAAAAAATTAGAAAAGATGGATTCGACAAAAAAGAGGCCATTATTGAAAGTGTACGACTCAATTTTATGCCTATTTTTATTACTAGTCTGACTACTGTAATCGGGTTTCTCACCCTTAACTTTGGGGATGTTCCTCCCTTTTGGGATTTAGGTAATATTACTGCCTTTGGAATGACCATGGCTTTGTTGTACTCGACCACAACTCTACCCGCGCTAATGGCCATTTTTCCTTTCTGGAAAAAAGAAATAAAATCGAGCCAAAAATATAATCCCTCTATCTACACCAAATTGGGGTTATTTGTTGTCAAACAACCCGTGCGATTATCCATTATTTCCTCCATTTTTATTCTCGGTATGACCTTTCTCTCTTTTCAAAACGTCTTTAACGACAAATTCGTAGAGTACTTTGATGAGTCGGTAGCCTTTCGAACAGACAGTGATTTTATCAATAAAAATTTGACTGGAATTTATGGCGTTGAATTTTCTGTTGCTAGTGGAGAAAGTGGTGGAATTAACAATCCAGTCTATCTTGAAAAGTTAGATGCTTTTGAGCATTGGCTTAACCAACAAGAAGAAGTCATACATGTCAGCTCTTTTGCGGAAGTTTCTCGGAAAATTAACAAGTCAATGCACGGGGATGACCCCTCATATTACAGGGTTCCTAATAACCGCCAAGAAGCTGCCCAATATTTGTTGCTTTATGAGCTCTCCCTACCCTTTGGTTTAGATTTAAATAATCAAATTAATGTGGATAAATCTGAAACCCGACTGACCGTTGTGCTTCACAACTTGGGGAGTGCCAAAATGATAGAGTTTTCTCGACGTGCTGAGCAGTGGTTAAAAGAAAATACTCCTGAGTATATGCATGCAATAGCTGTTAGTCCTACCTTAATGTTTTCAAAGTTAGGCTTCCGACAAGCTGAAGGAATGGGTAAAGGAAATATCATTGCCTTATTGCTGATCTCTATTATTTTAATGTTTGCCTTACGTAGCTTTAAAATGGGGGCGTTAAGCTTGATTCCGAACCTCACCCCTGTGCTTGTAGGTTTTGGTTTTTGGGCACTTTATCTCGGCGAAATCAATCAAGGAATGGTAGTCGTATTTGGAATAACCTTAGGTATCATCGTTGATGATACAGTACATTTTATGAGCAAATTTTTACGTGCCCGTCGAGAGTTAAATTACGATGCAAAAAAAGCCGTCATTTATGCTTTCGAAACGGTCGGTCGTGCTCTAACAGTTACCTCTTTAGTACTGATTTCTGGATTTAGTGTGCTTTCAACTTCTGCTTTTGCACTGAATAGCTACATGGCACGAATTACTGTTGTTATTATTTTAGCCGCCTTAATTATTGATTTTATTTTGTTACCCTCATTATTAATCCTCACCAATAAAAAAGTTTCAACTAATTCCCATCATACATCACTCAAAAAATAAACAATATGAAACATATAATATCTTTCTTTTTATTTACACTCCCCTCAATATTAGTAGCTCAAACCTTAGCAGAAAAGGGACTTGAGATCGTCACGCAAGCTGTGGAAGCAGATCGTGGGTTTGGCAGTTCATCTGTGGACTTAAAAATGATTTTAAAAAACCAAAATGGACAAATTAGTGAACGTACGTTAAGCAATAAAATCCTCGAATTAGATGAAGACGGAGACAAATCGTTAATTGTTTTTACAAGCCCGAAAGATATTAAAGGCACTTCAACGCTTACGTTTACTCATAAAGTGGGTGATGATGATCAGTGGTTATTTTTACCTTCAATTCAGCGAACCAAGAGAATTTCTTCAAGCAACAAATCGGGCCCATTTGTAGGAAGTGAATTTGCCTATGAAGATTTGTCCTCTGTTGAATTAGAAAAAAACTCTTACAAATTTTTAAAACAAGAAGGTGATTTACTTTTTGTTGAGCAAGACCCTGTTGATCCAAAATCGGGTTACCAAAAAAGAATCGCTGTATATAACCAATCTAAGGGGTATCGATTAGAAAGTATTGAATTTTATGACCGAAAAGGATCTCTTTTAAAAACGCTTACCTACGCGGATTATGCTTTATTCAAAAATAAACATTGGAGACCTTACACCATGAAAATGGTAAATCACCAAAGCAAAAAAGAAACCACATTGGTTTTTACTCAATATAATTTTGATACCAATCTGAACACCAGTGATTTTACAGAAAATGCTTTGCGAAGAGCGGCAAATTAACCCCAAAATTTCATTGATCTTAATAATTTATTGCTTAAATAAGTGCTGTTTATGAGTCAATTAAACATTTTACGTTATCTGGTTTTATTTTCGTTATATTGTGTACATGCGCAACAAAATGATAACAATGTAAAAACAAGTTGGGAGTGGGAATTGGAAGGACAATATCGATATTTTTATGATAGCCCGCAATTTGAGCATCAAATAAATGATTACCCTTCACTTTCAGTTGAACCTACTTTTCGTATGAGCTGGAATGACGGTTATGAAAAAATTAATGCTACCGTTTTTTTAAATTGGGATAAAGACCCATTAAGAACCTACTGGGATTTGAGAGAAGTTTATTATCAAAAAGCAAAAAATAATTGGGAAATCAATGTTGGTCTTAAAAAAATTTTTTGGGGCGTTACTGAAAGTGCGCATTTAGTGGATATCATTAACCAATCAGATCAACTAAAAAGTTTTGATGGGGAAGAAAAACTAGGACAACCCATGGTTCAATTCAGTTGGTTTACTTCTAACGTTGGTACTTTTGACTTTTTTTATCTTCCATACCATCGCAAAAGAGCTTTTCCTGGAAGTAAAGGTCGTTTTAGGTTTAGTACTGTTATTAATGCCGATGATATCCATTACAAAAGTTCAAATCAACAATGGAATCCTGATTTTGCTCTGCGATGGAAACATTATATCGGGGCTTTTGACTTAGGCTTATCCTATTTCAAAGGAAATGGTAGGGAGCCCTATTTTGAATTTGATGATAATGGCAATATTATGGCTTATTATCCACTTATCGATCAATATGGTCTAGATCTTCAAATAACCTCTGGCGCTTTATTGTGGAAATTAGAAACCCTTTACAGGACAGCTCAACAACAAAATTTTTATGCTTCTGTGGTTGGGTTTGAATATACTTTCTCAAATATTGATAAGCAAGGATTGGATATCGGACTCATTGGCGAATACCTTTATGATGATCGAGACGAAAAAGCATTAAATGGAATGCAAAATGATATATTTTATGGAATGCGAATTGCGTTTAATGACATCAGTGACACTTCATTTTTGGCAGGGGCTATTTATGATATGGATACTGCTACTCAATTGTATAGTGTTGAAGGGTCAAGAAGATTTGCCAACAGTGTGGTCGTTACCTTAGAAGGTCGAATTTTTAGTGGAGTCTCAGATAAGGAACGCTTCTTATCTTATTTTAAACAAGATAGTTTTTTTAGTATCTCTTTATCGAAATATTTTTAATGCCTTGGTAATCTCAACCGTAACACCCTCCTTTGGATAATTGTGGTTTACTTGACCTCCCTATCAAATATTGAAACTGAACACCAATCATAATAGAGTTTAAAAATTGACTCGTAACTCGTCTTTAAAAGATTGTTAAAAATATTAGTTATATATAACTTGAGTTTTAATCATTAAACTCCTACAATTCATTTTAATTTCGTTATGATTAGACTTTTTTACTATTATTTGTTTTATTTATTACCCTGTCTTGCGACCAAAAAGAGGACCCGTTAGCAACAGAAATTGACACCAATGCTTTAAGCTTATTTCAGAGATACAGTACATCTATCGCTGAGAGCAAAGATTCCGATTGCTTTAGCTTCGTATATCCGATTTCTTTTATAATGCCAAATAGTACTACCCTGGTAATTAATGATGAACAAGGCTGGGAAATTCTCGAGGAATGGTACGACAATAATAAAGATGAAAACAAAGAACCTGAAATTGTTTTTCCTTTCTCCATCATTATAGATGACGTAGAAAAAATAATTTCTAATAACGAAGAACTTGACATATTGGAAATTTTCTGTGTCGATTAATCCCTTTCTTAAGTGATCATTAAAACAACCCTCACTTTCCCAAAAAAAATGAGGAAGGTTAAATCCCATCTTTACACTTTGTTCTTTTGGGAAATTATAGCCCTAATATTAACGCATGATTAGCTAAACGCCCAGGTAAATATTCCTTTTTGGAAAGACAACTGAAATTGAGTGAACAGAATTATGCTATTTTAAAAACAGTCCAAATAACAGTAGAAAAAACCATTAAGCGTTAAATTTGAGAGGAACATCGTGTTTGCTAATTAAGATAAATACGCTAGATATTAGCGCAAATAAAGTGTTTTGTTCAATCCTAATTTGATAAAAACAGGCAACAAGAGTTCGCTTATTGCCTGTTTTTAAGCTTTATTTTTTTATGATTTTAAAGGTTCTTTTTTGAGATCCCTGACCAATACTCATAAAGTAAATTCCGTTTTTGATATCACTTAAATTGATTTGTTCACGAACTTCTTCTAAATACATCAATTCCCTGCCTTGAAGGTCGTAAACGCTTACCTCTATCCATTCATTATGGGGGGTAATACTTAAAATTCCAGTAGTTGGGTTGGGATAAATTTGGATTTCATTAAGTTGAGTATCTGCCATACTAAGCGCACTTGTATAACTAAAAGTCATCCTCCCCAAGTTAAATCCTCCTTGAGTTATGGCTACTCTAAGCACATGCTCTCCTTGATTCAATGGAATAGTAGCTGTTTTATTGGACCAGCTGTCCCATCCGCCAGTAGGCGTGAATGTAATCCCATCGCTGATTTGATTTCCGTCAATTTCAAAATAAAATGGTCCTCCACCTGTAGCAGTCCCTGAAGCAAAACGCATATCAACTTCATAATACCCTGATTGTACCACATTGATGGTATATTCCATCCATTCACCTGCTTCTATCCAACCTACATTTGCGCCCTCATGATCATCTACAGCGTCTACGTACTCAGTAGGTCTGAACCCACCCTGATTTGTAGTAGAGGTGTCGTAATAAGAAATATTTTGTCCTAACCCCCCTTGAAATTTGTCAAAATGACCCGCTTCTATTGTTCCTGGAATAGTAAAAGCCGTGTTTAAATAGGGAAGTTGTTGATAAACAGAAATAGCTACAGCGGATGAAACTGTACTTGCCCCTTCATTGTCGGTTGCTTTTACGGTTAATTCATAATTCCCTCCACTGGCACTCCATGTAAGTTGAAAGGGTTCGCTACTATCTTCGCCTATTTTTGTTGAACCTTCATAAAATTCAACTAAGGCAATACTACCATCAAAATCATCTGCTGAAGCAGTAATTATAAAATTGGCATTTTCTCCAAACGACTCCCCGTCAGCTGGAGAGCTAATAAATACGGTTGGGCTCACATTTTCAGTTGAAGACACATTAACAAATACAACATCGTGTGCCGAATACGTACCGTCAGAAATTGACAATTTAATTTTATACATCCCCGTTATCAAATTATTGATTTCAGGAGTGGCACTCGTCGAGTCAGAAAATCCAATAACGGAAGGTCCATAAATTTGTTCCCATTGATACGTTAGTGTTTTACCAGCCTCATAGGTACTATTGGATCCATCTAAAGTAGTTGTCGTGGATGGACTAACCACTGTTCTGTTTTCACCAGCATCAGCAATTGGAGGAACATAATTTAACGCCCCGGAATAACTGAAGGTCATTCTGCCTAAATTAAATTCTCCTTGAGTAAAGGCAACTCGTAAAACATGCTCTCCTTGGGTTAGAGGAATATTTGAAACTAACTTATTCTGCCAATTACCCCAATCACCAGTATAATTTAACGGAACGGACTGGCTAATTTGTTGACCATCAATTTCAAAGTAAAAAGGTCCTCCACCGTTTGTGTTTCCAGATGCGTAACGCAAGTTAACTGTATAATATCCCGATTGAGCTACATCAATGGTATATTCTAGCCATTCTCCAGCAGAAATCCACCCTACATTCGCCCCTTCAGAATCATTACTAGCATCGACATATTCTGAGGTTCTAAAGTCTCCTTCATTAATCACAGAAGAATCATAGTAGGAAACTCCTTGACCTACTCCTCCCTCATATCGATCGTAATGACCCGCTTCGATGACCCCAGGAATTGCTAAAGGCGTATTATAAGGAAGCTGTTCGCCAACTCTGACATCAATTATATTGGTGGGAGTAAAATCCGACCCCATATATACTTTTGCATACATATTGTGAAATCCTAACGAGAGATTTGAAGCTACAGCTTCATATGGGGGGGTGTTATCCTCACTAATAAGGGTAGCTCCATCGTAAAATTCAACTTTAGTCACTCCGCTTCCAGTAGTCAAAACCGAGAGGTTAACACTTCCTCCATGAAAAGCCAAATTAAAATCAGAGCTCAAATGGCCCGTAACCTCAACATCCTTACTTGTCGTCATTTGATTAGCAGGGGCATCTAACTCGTATCCATCCGAGAAGGTGACCACAATAGGTGACGACCCATAATTATGAGCAACATATATTTTTTCACCCGAGTTCATAAAGACTGCTGCAATCGGATAATCGGCGGTGATTCCCGTATCCACAGTACCAAGAGCATTCATACTGTGTAACCAGTGATATGTTTGGGCGTCTGAAATTCCAAACTTTAAAGATCGCTCTGGGTATGAATTATACAAATTAATCGCTTTTTGTGGGTCGATAAAAGATAAATATTGCCACATTACATCGTGCCATAAATTAGGGTTGACTTCATTGCTTAATATTCCTGTGTTAGATTCTATTTCAGTCCAAAGATTTTGAGCATAACTCGTATTATGCCCTAAATACAACGATCCTCCGTGAATGGGATACATTTCAATTCCGTAGGACGCCGCAATGTCGGATGTCCAAAAGGTACCATTGTCATATGAATTCCCCCAAATTCGAGAAACCAAACTATAGGGGTGGGTGGAGGACAATGTACGTTCATTTTGATCGAACCAATATTCTTCAACAGCCGTTTGTTCTGTGGTGTATAAATAAATCCCCAAATCCCGAATTTCGTCATTTCCAGTAATCGTTCCCCAATGAATCAAAGAAGTGTTAAACTGCATACTCTCTGAAGTGGACTCTTGGTCATTACCTTGAGGAAAACTTGCAAACCCATTCGCCCAACAGTGACCCGCATAAGGACTAAAGTTTCGAAGAAAAGGAAATTTCGTATCATCCCTACTGGGAGAAGCAGCATCACGTACCAAATGATTAATCATTTCTCCCCATTGATCAGCCCATCCTGGTTCAAATTGTTCTATAAAAGAAGCCGCATGAATAAAATACCCCCAATGGAAATGGTGGTCGTTAATATTTGTGTCTTGTCCATGGCCCGCTGGATATCCAAATAAAGTAGACCAATTACTATTGTAATAAAACAAGAATGCAACTTCTGAATTCTCATAAGTTAACCAATCTTCCAAACGTTCTTTTACGGTAGCAAGCATGATATCACGAGCTTCAATATCTCCCATTTGATCAGCGATGCGAGCCGTTTGTACCAATCGATTCATGACCTGACCTTCATTATAAGAATCTGTCCAAGTTGCTAATTCATTATTTTTAATCAAATCAATTTTTTCACTCAATTCACCAGGTAAAAAACTAGCACTGTAATTGGCTAAATAAGGAAGGGTGGGCAACACTCCTTTAAAAGAATTTTCAACTGCGAATGAATTCCCTTCCATCATTTTCAAATCTCCTCGTATGGAAGAATATGTTTCCTTATTAGGAGTGGCTGAATCATTGGCAAGATTGGCCCATTGATGTGGTAACAACCCTTGAAGAATCTTGTCATTTGTTCCCTCCTTTACATCTGTATCGATAGTAAAATTTGTACGAACTGAGCTCGAAACTTCATTGTAAGCCCAACTTACTTGCGTGTCATTAGGAAACACATAAGCGTATTTTTGATACTCTTGTGCAAGTTGAGTGGCGTTTGTATTGGATTGAGGCAACATCACTACCGACCAATAATTTTTATTGTTAAGTGATGAAGTATACGTATTTCCACTTTGATTCCAGGTACTACCCACGGGGGCATACACTACATAGTCAGAATTATATCTTGAGTCTGTTATAATCAGTTTTTCGTTTGATACAGCCACATTTCCATAAAGAACTTCAATTTTTGCAAGATTAGAGGATTGTTTTTCAAAATAAACAAATGGCATTCCTATCCCAGTAGTTGCCGATAATTGGTGAGAACTATACTGCCAATCCACGGTGACGGTCCAATCTGAATAATCAGAAACTTTTGCTTGAGAGCTGTTTAACCCTTCTATTCCGACAACAATTGACTCTAAATCTCCAATAACTCCCCATGGAATATACGTCATTACTAAACCCTCATTTGTGGTCTTAAGGGTCATGGGGTAATTAAATAAATTACTTACGTGGTTTTCCTTAATCAAAGATGACCACCAATCGTTTGTTGGAACAGGCTTACCGATAGCTGTTCCTGTGAGTTGGGGACTGCCAGACGGATACCCATTACGATTTGCGGCATCTACCCCCGGGAATTGATTGGTATAACTCCCTGACCCCACTGAAGTAATTTGTGCAATTGAATTAGTCATAACAATGCAGAAAATAAATGTTATAAAAAATTTTAAATTCATAATAATCGTGTTTGTTTATTAGCGAAACTACAATTATTAATAAATGGTTCTGTGGGGTGTATAGTAAAAGTATAGTTAAGGATAGGAGGGGGCTAGAACTTTTATGATGAGATAGGAATATGAATTAAGTTTATAACAATATGATTTTAAACAGTTAACATTTGCTCCATTTGAGAAATACTGAGACTTAGCTTACTCTTAAGTAAAAACAATAAATAAGGTGTTCTGTTTGTTCGTTAAAACAACTATTAAATAACCAGCGAGACAACTTAAGGGAAGAAATCCTTTAAGTGTTATTGAACAGGGTATTAAAATACCACTAAAAAAAACCTCTAGAAAGGGGTTTTTTTTCGTTATTTATCTAAAACGTAAACTCTTTTCTTAACATTTTTCGCATTCCCAACTTTTTTCTTTGTTTGATCAACGCTTTTTTTTGATCTTCAGAAAGAGTTGCACGAAAAGCTTCTTTCATTTTTTTTAACTTAGCTCTTTGAGCTTTGAGCATCTCTTTTTGCTCCAAAGAAAAAGATAACGTTAAGGCTTTTCGGCGCTCCATTCGTGGTACATCCTTTTGTTGATGAAGAATTAATTGTTCTTCTGAAAAAGTTTTCAAAAACACCTCCCGATTAAATTGAATAGTTTCTCGTTGTTGTTCAACCATTTTTAATTGTTCAGAATTAAGAATATGTTTAAGCTCTACTCTTCTTTTGTTATCTTGAGCAGGTAAAGCTGTTATCAGAAAAAAAACAGATAGGGTTATAATGATACGAAAATGCATATGTTAATTTTTAAAGGGTGTATAGTTATAGACCTGTATCGACTTAAAAAGTTGATTAGCTAAGATCTAATGAGGCAACAAAAAATAATCCTCAAACCAATGGTCAAATTCGACCTCATCCGAAACAATAAATTCTATAAAGAAGTCGTCTTCACTTTTTAATGAGGATGCACTGTTGCTAAATTGTCTAAAAAAAGAAACCCCTATAATCGTTAAAAATGTAGCTGCAATGGCAACAAAAGACCTAAGAGTTCTTTTACGAGCTTGGGCTAAATGAGATAACGCCTTATTTTTGGACATTACCATATACCCTTTAGGGAAAGTATAACCAAGTTCTGTGTGGAGTTTGTCTGAAAGTTTCATACATCTTTTAATAATTGTGTTTCTATACTTTTTTTGGCTGAGTAATAGCTTGCTTTTACAGTATTGATATTAATATCAGTAATAATGGCTATCTCGTCAAAAGTCAAGTCATCAAAATATTTCATTTGGACAATATGGCGTTTTTGTGGAGTCAATAAAGCTAATGCTTGATGAAGCTTTTTGTCGCAAGCGTTGGTGTCGATATAAGGATCCGATTCTAACTTTGCAAAATAAGAATCTGTCACTTTTTCAGCTAAACGCACTCCTCCTTGACGTTGTTTTTTTAGAAAACGCATGGATTCATTATATGCAATTCTATAAATCCAAGTCTTTACCGAACTTTTTTGTTTAAATCCAGGTAATCCTTTTACCATTTTGAGATAGGTGTTTTGTAAAACATCATCAGCATCATCATGGCAGATCACTAATTTACGAATGTGCCAATACATAAGCTCATGATACAAATGAACAATAGTGTTTAACGCTCCATTCCAATCTTTAGCATTAATACAATTAATAAGGTTTTGTTCTTTGACACTCAAAATTAGTCTATATATAAATTTAGACGCTAAAATCTAAAAATAGTTGAGAGTAAAGAAAAAAATTAATCTATTAACCCTTCCGCAAAACCCTTATGGGCAATTTTAGGCTCATAATTATCATTAAAAAGTAAAGGGTATTCATAGGGGTTATCATAAAAATTTCTCAACCAGCTATCATTATCTCGCATGCCCCAAAAAGTAATTCCAAATTGCTGTTCGCTAGGAATAGTGGCATACACTTGTGCAATTTCTTTAAACTTTAATTCTTGTTCTGATGCACGATCATAAGTTAAGCTAGTTAATCCTTTATCACGGTTTACTGTCATATCTACTTCTGAAAAATGAATTAAAACCCCTAAGGAAACAAAGGCATTGACATGAGCTTGAAGGGTGGAGGTAGATAGAGACAGATAATCAACATGCATTTGAAAACCAACACCATCAATTGCAATATTACGTTGATTAAAATCATGAATCATAGAGACCACTTGTTGTGTTTTGTTCGCGTTATATTCCATATTGTAATCATTGTAAAATAAGAGTACTTGATCATCAGCCTCTCTTGCCCATTGAAAGCATTTGGCAACGTAATCCGGCCCTAAGCGTTGTCTAAAGATAGCTTGCTCTGCCTGATTGGTAAAGGCCTCATTAACTACATCCCACCCTGCAACTACTGGGGTTTGTTTACCATCAATAGAGATTGTTTCAGCAGCAAAATGAGATACCGTAGCCTGAATATAATTTTTGATAAGGTGTTCAAACTCTTGATCTGTTCCACTAAAAGACTCTAGCCATTGAGGAATAGCGTTATGCCATATCAATGCATGACCAAAAACTCTAAATCCATTTTGTTTTGCAAAATCAATAATTGCGTCACCATCACTAAAATCATAATTGTCAGGCCCTTTAAATATATTCGCCATTTTCATGTCATTTTCAGCTGTTATGCTGTTAAAATCGTTGATCAATGTACTAGTAAAGGAGGAATTATTATTTAGTTTATACGCAGAGACCACATTACCTATTGGATAGGATGCCTTATTTTTTAAAGCTTCATCTGGGATATAAGTAAGACTTTGATTAGCTAAGGGAGGCTCCGTTGAAGTAAGCGTTTCGTTTTCATCTCCTTTTGAACACCCTTGAATAAGAATAACTAAACCCACTGTTAAAAATAATTTAAAAAGAATATTGTTCACTTGTAAAATTTTTTTAAAAATAAACTTTTAATTCTATCGCTTAGAAAAGATTTATTTCAAAAAGTGTAAAAATTGGGTGGAAAATTTAAACCACATAAAAAAAGCTCCTTTAAGGGGAGCTTCTTTAAAATTAATATTTCCTGTTTTAATTAAAAAGTAAATGATTTTTTGAATTCTTTTCCTTCAAAACAAATCAGGGAATAAAATTTATTAAAATCAGGATTTATAGAAAAAACTTTACTTGATAATTCTTTTGGCGAATACGATTTCGAAAAAACAGTTTCACCATCTTGAGTCATAAATTTTACTAGAATCGGGGATTCAGTATTAAAGACACTAATTTTAAATTTATTTTTCAGTTGTTGATAGCTAGGCTTAGATACCATTTTTGTGTCAAGAACTTTTAATTCATTTTTAGTCAATTGGATCAAATAATCTAAAATTTCATGATCCGTGTTCACAGATACCAAATAGGTACCCGGCTCGTAATCCCTAAAATTAATAATATTTGAGGTGAGATTAAGCTGTTGTTTAAGATTGTTTTTGTGATTTACTCTTTTAATTTTAATGTAAGAAGAAGGACTAACAACCTCTAAATTAAGGACAAGAGTTTTGGCGTTTTTGACATAAGGAAAACTTACTTCATGTGAAGCAAACATGTTGACGGATGCATTTCCGAAGAGGACTGATAAAAGGAAACTTGATGTTAAAAATAATTTTTTCATAATTTTAAGATTTGAATTAATAATACCGCAAAGATATATGGCGAAATCGTTATTTAATTGGCGTTAATTGATATATGACTATACTATTTTAACTTATATTTTTTTATAATATTAATTTAATGTTAATAAACTAAAAATACAGGTTTTATTTTTATATTTTTGATAAATGATTAAATACACCTATGAAAATATAGTCCGTTCTTTTAATGAATCCATTCATTATCAATTCTTTGATGAAAACACCCCCAACAAAAAAAATTTTAATTGGCATTATCATCCCGAAATTGAACTCACTTACATCAGCCAAGGAAGTGGAAAAAGACAAGTAGGTACAAATTTATCAACCTATACAAATGGTGACTTGATTCTTATCGGTTCGAATCTTAATCATATGGGATTTACCGATAGTTTTAGAGATGGAAAAATAGAAATCGTTATTCAGTTTTTACCTGATTTTTTGGGCAATGCAATCGAATTAGTTCCTGAATTCCAACCTATTTCACGACTTTTTGAAAGAGCTAAACATGGATTAACTTTTTCTGACCCTATTAAAACCAAAGTAGGGGAAGCATTAGAAGGTCTGGTTTATGAAGAGAAGCTTCAAGGCCTTTTAACGCTTATTAATATTTTGAATCAATTGGCTTCAGCAGATGCCCATGAATTAAACTCCTCTTTTGCATTTCCCGATAGCAATCAACAAAACGATCGTCTTAAAAAATTGTTCAATTTCATCAAATATAATTTTCAAATGGAAATAAGCCTTTCCATGGCAGCTGATAAAATGAACATGACTCAACATGCATTCTGTAGATATTTTAAAAAAAATACAGGGAAAACTTTTACCCAATTTGTGAACGAATACCGAATTAATCATGCAGCAAAACTTTTGATTGAAACTGAATTAGATATCAAAACCATCAGTTATGAAAGTGGATATAATAATTTCTCAAATTTTATTCGATTCTTTAAAAAACATCACAATATTACGCCCAAAGGTTTTCGACATAATTTCCTTTCCGAAATAACAACATAGCACTCATTATCAATTTTTAATCCATAACAATTACTTTTGTCATGCAATCAACGCTTGCTCTAGTACCTCGACTGGGTGAAGAGAATCTCGTTGAGTGCCATCTTTAATTTGATGACGACAACTATTCCCATTGGCAACCACAAGATCTGTTTCGTCTAAGGAACGAATAGTTGGAAAAAGAACTTCTTCGCCTATTTTCATACTGATTTCAAAATGTTGATAACCAAATGAACCTGCCATACCGCAACATCCAGATGGTATTTGTTCCACTTCATAATTTTTGGGGAAACTTAATATTTTGAGCGTTTGGTTGGGTTCCCCTAAAGCTTTTTGATAACAGTGCGCATGAAATTTAATTTTTTTTGTGGAGAGTGTGAAGGAATCCTGATCTATATATCCCTTGTCCATCTCTTTACATAAAAAATCATCTATCAAATAACAATGTTGGGCTAAATTATTTGCTTTTTGTGGTTGCGTAAACAGCTTCGGGTATTCATCTTTAAAGCAATATAAAGCCGAAGGCTCAATGCCTATTAAGGGGGTATCTTCATTAATTACTGATGAAAAAAGAGTGATATTTTGATCCGCAAGCGCTTTAGCTTTTTGTAAGAATCCTTTGGATATTTCGCTTCTTCCAGTATTGGTGAGTCCTATAACACAAACCTCATACCCCAATCTTGAAAGCAATCGGACGGCACTTTTTCCGATAGAAGCATCCAAAGCATTAGTGAATTCATCAACCAGCAAATAAACTGATCTTTGGGCGTTAGGAATAGTCTGACCGTGGAACCAATCCAATAAGGTTTGTGCACTAAACTGTGGTAAAGATCTTTTTGGTGCAATTCCTAATCCTTTCTTTAAAAGTCCTTTTAGAAAAAATGAAACCCCATTTACAACTTGAGGCAAAACAGAAGCAAAAGCATTAAGTTGCCCTATATGACCCCAGACATAATCAGAAATCGGACGTCTGTTGGATTTGTGATACTGATATAAAAATTCTGATTTAAACGCCGCTACATCAACATTACTAGGACATTCATGTGCGCAAGCCTTACAACTCAAACACAGTTCAAAAACTTGTTTGAGTTCGTGGCGATCAAAAGGATTTTTTTTATCTGTACGGTAAAGAAAGTCTCTGAGTGCGTTGGTTCTCGCTCGAGTACTGTCTTTTTCGTTTCGAGTGGCTCGATAACTTGGGCACATTGCTCCCCCTGAAAGTTTACGACAATCACCCGATCCATTGCACTGCTCGGTAGCACGAATCAAACCCTTGTTTTTGGAAAAGTCCAATTGTGTCTTTAATTCTGGGGTATTTCCACTTGAGGGTGTTCGAAGGCGTTGGTCCATAAGAAACGGATCAATGATTTTTCCAGGATTAAAAATTCCCTTAGGGTCAAATACTTCTTTGATAGAGCGCAAAAGTTCCATGTTAAGATCTCCTATCATTAAAGGGATAAACTCTGATCGTACAATTCCATCACCATGTTCTCCACTCATAGACCCCTTATATCTCTTAACCAAATGAGCAACTTCAGTAGTAATCGTCCGAAAAAGCCGAATATCTTTTTTAGTTTTAAGATTTAAAATAGGCCGTAAATGCAACTCTCCAGCCCCAGCATGTGCATAATAAACCGCTTTTTGATCATATCGTTTCATGATTGAAGTGAACTCATTAATATATGAAGTAAGATGTTCAAGTGGTACAGCAGTATCCTCAATACATGCAACAGCTTTTTTATCTCCTATCATATTTCCTAATAGCCCTAAGCCTGCTTTTCGTAGCGACATCGCTCGGTCAATGTCTTTACCCTCAAGAACAGCAGTCGAATAACAACCCCTACAATGCTTTAATACTTCTTGAAGCCTTTCAGATGCTTTTTGAAGTTCTATTTCAGAGTGTGCTGCCAATTCCAACATCAATAAAGCAGTTGGATCTTGTTGAATAAAAAATCTGTTTTTTAGCTGAGCGGTATTACTTAAAGTACGATCCAATATGGTTTTGTCTAACATTTCACAGCTTTGAAGTTGATGTTGCATCACTGGCACTACGGCCTCTAAGCATGTTGATACCGAATCAAAATGAGGAACCAATAATCGTTTATGGGGAGGAGGTAATAAATCCAACTTTAAAGTTATTTCAGTCATCATCATTAATGTTCCTTCACTTCCGGTAAGTAAGGGGCACAAAGAAAACAAATTCCCCGATTTGGTAAACGGTTGCAAATCCAAAAGGGCGTCTACGGCATATCCTGTATTTCGGCGATGAATGGAAGGGTCGGGAAATTCTTTGCGAATTTCGGATTGAACTTGATTGTTGGAGAGCTTCGAAATAAGATGTTGATAAATATTTCCCTCTAATGTTTTTTTACTTTTTTTATCGGCCAACTCCTCTTCAGAAATATTCTTAAACTCAACGATCGATCCATCTGATAATACTCCCCTAATGGCCACTACTTTGTCTCGTGTAACTCCATATTGAATAGAAGTGGACCCTGATGAATTATTACCCACCATTCCTCCAATCATGCATCGGTTGGAAGTCGACGTATTGGGTCCAAAAAACAACCCCTCTGAATGTATAGCTCGATTGAGTTCATCACGAATAACACCAGGCTCAAGCCGAACGGTTTTATTCTCTTTGTTGAGGGCTAAAATTCGTGTTAAATGTTTGGACATATCCACTACTATTCCAGGACCAACACACTGACCTGCCAATGACGTTCCTGCTGTTCGAGGAATAAGACCAATTCGATGAATAGTGGCAAAATTGATTAACCCTTTTACATCTTTTTCGCTTTTTGGAAAGGCTACAGCTAAAGGCTTTTGATGATATACCGATGCATCTGTTGCGTACATACTTTGGTGTAAAGTATCCCAGTGCAACTCCCCTTCCAATTGATCTCTAAGTTTTTTTAAAAATCTGCGCATTGTCATTTTATAACAAATGCAATTTAGTTTATTTGTGGATATTGGGCTAAGAATTTTTGTAACTGCATCACCATTTGTTTTGATCCACAATAAAATGGGATGCGTTCATGTAAAGACGTTGGTGTTAGATTTAATACAGAATCTTGCCCATAGATGGCCATTCCTCCTGCTTGTTCAGCCAAAAATGCCATCGGACTACACTCGTATAAAAGCCTTAACTTTCCATTGGGATACGAAGATGTTTGCGGGTACAAATAAATTCCTCCTTTGATAAGGTTCCGATGAAAGTCAGAAACCAATGAACCTATATATCTTGAAGTGTAAGGTCTATTGTCTTCTTCTTTTTGGCAGTATTTGATATACTCTTTTATCCCTTGTGGAAAATGAACATAGTTCCCTTCGTTAATGGAATAAATAGATCCATCATCAGGAAATTTCATCTCGGGGTGAGACAAATAAAAAGTGCCAAGAGCAGGGTTAAGGGTAAAGCCATTTACCCCTCTTCCAGTACTGTAAACCAACATAGTGGATGTTCCATAAATGATATATCCTGCGGCTACTTGCTTATATCCTGGTTGTAAAAAATCTTGTAATTCAACGGGCTTTCCTGTTGGAGAAACTCTACGGTAAACAGAAAATATAGTGCCAACTGAAACATTAACATCAATATTACTGGATCCATCCAGAGGATCGATGACCACTACATACCTGTTCTGATAGCATTTATCTATACTATTGACCTTGACAAAATCTTCTTCTTCCTCTGAAGCGATACCACAAATAATCTCACGATTCTGAAGCGCTTTGATAAAAACACGGTTTGCAATTTGATCTAATTTTTGTTGATATTCACCCTGAACGTTGTGGACGCCGTTAGCTCCAATAATATCAACTAACCCTGCTTTATTAACATCGTGATTTACCGTTTTGGCAGCCAAACGGATGGCATTAATAAGTTTAGATAATTCTCCCGTAGAGTACGGAAAGGCTTCTTGATTTTGAATAATAAATTCCCCTAGTGTAATTGATTTTGACATAACATAAGAATTGAGTGCTATCAAATATAGTCATCTTTAATTCACTAATTACATTAAAACATGATAGGTACTATTGAGCGCTCATTACCGTACGAAACCCAGTATGAATAGCGCCTGTGTCAGGGCTTGTTTTCATACGCATTGCATTACGATATCCACTACAATAAGAGGCATTACATAAAAAACTTCCCCCCTTACTTACTCGTTTTGCATTATGGGGGTCAAAAGAATCATAACTTTCTTCGGGACCCTGTGGATTTTGACTAATTCCCTCCAACATCTCATAATAGGATTCATGATACCAATCGGAACACCATTCCCAAACGTTTCCTGACATATCATATAATCCATAATTATTCGCTGGATAACTTTTAACAGGAGCACTAAAGTAAAAGCCATCGTTCTGATCATTTCGATAAGGAAACTCCCCTTCCCATGTATTGGCTTTAGATTTTCCAACATTCAGCGGTTCATTTCCCCATGCATAAACTGCATTTTCTAACTTGCCCCTTGAAGCATACTCCCACTCGGCTTCTGTAGGAAGGCGTTTTCCTGCCCATTCACAATAGGCTACGGCATCATACCAACTCACATGAACTACTGGATAATCCTCTTTTCCTTCGATATTACTTCCCAGCCCTTCGGGCTGGCGCCAATTTGCCCCAGCACGCCATTGCCACCACACACTGAAATCATTCAAAGAAGTGGGCTCTGATGTTGGCACAAACACCAATGAGGCTGGAATTAAAACGCTATCATCAGGTTTTGGTGTTCCTGGAGGTAGTGATTTTTTAATTTCTTCCCAATCTGGTTTTATTTCAGCCGTTGTCACATAACCAGTCGCTTCCACAAAAGTGCTGAATTGTGCATTAGTGACCTCTGTAATATCCATCCAAAAAGAAGAAATTTTCACAAGATGTTCTGGGTATTCATCATAACTTGCTTGATTATCATCAGCTCCCATAGTGAAAGTTCCACCTTCAATAAACACCATTCCGTCTGTTGATACTGCATCCAACTTTGATATCACTTTCGATGAAGAAACAAATCTTGAACTACTAGGAGAACAACCCTGATGTGCCGTTTTTATTTTTGGAGATTGTTGACAACTTGATAACATTAACCCCAATAATGCCAATGGAATTTGAAATAAATACTTCATAATACAAAATTATAAAATTTTTGTCTTTTGGGTCGATTTAGTTACTAAGTAAACCCCGCCAAAAACAATTAAGGCACCCATTGTTTTAATGAGTGATAGTTGATCTGCTCCCATAAAAATCGCAAATAAAACGCCCAAAATAGGTTGAAGATAAATGAACACCCCCAAGGTTGATGCTTTTAAGTTTTGTAAAGCATATGCGTTAAGCAAATAAGTCATAAACGTTGTTCCTATGACAACAAACAGAATATTCCACATTGCATGAATAGGGATTGAGTCCCATTGTATTTGAGAGAACTCTGGATATGTAAAAGGAAAATCTAATAGGAGCCCTATGAGAAAAAGCCATTTGAGCAAGTGAATAAAATGATACTTTTTAACTAAAGGCCTTACCAAAATAAGATAAAGTCCATAAGCGGCTGAATTCACAATAAATAAAAAATTTCCCAAAGCGATATTAGGCGCATCTGTACGAATTTCATTGCTGAAAACAATCATTATCACAGAACCGAAAAACCCAAACACAACTCCAAAAATTTTAGTGTAAATTAACTTTTCTTTTAAAAGAATTGCCGAAAAAATAAAAACTAGAATAGGAGAAGTAGAAATCAGTATTGAACTATTGATTGGAGTAGAATACTCCAGGCCCTTAAAAAAGGAAAGCATATTAATTCCCATTCCTAAAATGGCACATAAAATCATTCGAGGGACATCAGAAAGTTGAATCTTTTGAGCGGGAATCCAACAACTTACTCCCCAAAATAAAATAGTTGCGCCCAGCAGACGAATCATCGTAAAACCAAAGCCTTGAACATAGGTAGGCATGACCCCTTTGGCAATCGTATGGTTAAGAGCGTATATGATAGATGCCCCTAAAGCGGCCCAAATCGCCTTGGATCGAACTGTCATAAAACTTGTTGTTTCATTTGTTCAACTGTTGCTTTAGCATTTCCTATAAAATAGTGGTTATTCCATATCAAAATAGGTCGTTTTAAACAACTATAATGTGCTAAAAGTAATTTTTTGTAAGCGGCTTCATCAAAGATTTTACCTTCTTTTTTCAGGGCAGCATATACTCGAGATCTTTTATTTATTAGTGCTTCATAGCTCTCCGTTTGTTTGTACAGTTCATCCAATTGTACAGCAGATATTGGATCTTCTTTAACATCTTGTAATAATAAGGACGAGGGATTATTCAGCTCCTTGAGGATTCGAACGCATGTTGAGCAAGTAGATAGAAATATAAACGTATTCATTGTATGAGATTCTGTACAAATGTCATTTTTTTTACTGAAAAAAACCCTATGAATTTGAGAAACTTAAATACATTTGCTTAATAAATGCATTTTATGTCAAGTCATACTAATAGGTTCAACACTAAAACCATTCATGGAGGGCAATCTCCTGACAAGGCTTATGGAGCAGTAATGCCTCCTATTTATCAAACATCAACCTACGCCCAGTCCGAACCTGGTGCGCATGCAGGTTTTGAGTATAGCAGAACACATAATCCTACCCGAAAGGCTTTGGAAGATTCCTTAGCAAGCATCGAAAACGGAACACAAGGTTTGGCTTTTGGTTCTGGAATGGCTGCCATTGACGCAGTGATTAAATTGCTTTCTCCAGGAGATGAAGTAATATCAACACACGACCTTTACGGAGGTTCTTATCGTATTTTTACTAAAATATTTGAACCATATGGCATTGGGTTTCATTTTGTCGATATGACAAACATCGACCAAATTAAGTCCAAAATAAACACAAAAACCAAACTGATTTGGGTTGAAACTCCAACCAACCCAATGATGAATGTCATTGATGTAAAAGCGATTGTTGCTCTTGCAAAACTCAATCAAATTATGGTTGCTGTTGATAATACTTTTGCTACCCCCTACCTTCAACAACCTCTGGAGCTGGGAGCTGATATTGTGATGCATTCAGCCACTAAGTATTTAGCAGGACATAGCGATGTTGTTTTAGGAGCATTAGTAGTTCGGGATAAAAATTTGGCTGAAAGATTATTATTTATTCAAAATTCGTGTGGCGCTGTTTGTGGTCCCATGGATTCCTTTTTGGTGTTGCGCGGAATTAAAACCCTGCATGTTCGCATGCAACGTCATTGTGAAAATGGTAAATCCATTGCAACATATTTATCAAAACATCCTTCCATAGATCGTGTTTATTGGCCTGGATTAGATACACATCCAAGTCATATAGTAGCGAGCGCCCAGATGAATGATTATGGAGGTATGCTTTCGTTTATTGCAAAAGACAACACAAAAGAAAAAGCGGTAGACATTGTGAAAAAACTGAAGGTTTTTACTCTTGCTGAATCTTTAGGCGGAGTAGAAAGCCTAGCTGGTCATCCTGCAAGTATGACCCATGCTTCGATCCCTAAAGCTGAACGCGAAAAATCAGGGGTTGTTGATGGATTAATTCGTTTAAGTGTTGGAATTGAAGATATTCGTGATTTGATAGAAGATCTCGACCAAGCACTCAGTTGATATGATTTTAATGACCTTCACTAATTTTATGCTTAAAACTCCAAAAAACAAATGAAATATATTATTGAATCCTTTATCAAAGAGGTGAATCAAAGAAACTCCCATGAGCCTGAGTTCATGCAAGCCGTTCGAGAAGTCGCCGAAACAGTAATCCCTTATATTGTTCAACACGATATTTATCACGGTAAAAATATTTTAATGCGAATGGCAGAGCCTGAACGTGTAGTGATGTTTCGTGTTCCATGGATAGATGACTCTGGCGAAATTCGAGTGAATCGTGGGTATCGTATTGAAATGAACTCCGCAATAGGCCCATATAAAGGGGGGCTTCGTTTTCATGAATCTGTAAATTTGAGTATTCTAAAATTTTTAGCTTTCGAGCAAGTTTTTAAAAATGCCCTTACTACGCTTCCAATGGGGGGCGGAAAAGGGGGATCCGACTTTAATCCGAAAGGAAAATCAGATGGTGAAGTAATGCGATTCTGTCAAAGTTTTATGACCGAATTGTTTCGACATATTGGCCCTAATCGCGATATTCCTGCTGGAGATATTGGAGTAGGTGGACGTGAAATCGGGTATATGTTTGGACAATACAAGCGTCTAAAAAATGAATTTACTGGTGTGCTCACAGGAAAAGGGATTTCGTGGGGAGGTTCTCTTATAAGACCGGAAGCTACAGGGTATGGTACGGTTTATTTTGCCGAAAATATGATGCGTGAACACGGAAAAGAGTTAAAGGGCAAAAACGTTGTAATATCAGGTTCTGGTAATGTCGCTCAATATGCAGCAGAAAAATGTATTGATTTAGAAGCCAAAGTACTAACGATGTCTGACTCTTCAGGCTATATTTATGACCAACAAGGGATTGATCGTGAAAAGTTATCCTATATCATGCAACTAAAAAATAAAGATAGAAAAAGAATAAGTGCCTATTTGGATCGATATCCCAAAGCTGTTTTTAGTAAAGAAAGTCGCCCATGGAGTGTTCCGTGTGATGTAGCTTTACCTTGTGCCACACAAAATGAATTAAATGAAAATAATGCAAAAACTTTAACTGACAATGGCTGTTTTTGTGTGAGTGAAGGAGCTAATATGCCCTCAACTCCTGAAGCAATTAAAATTTTTCACCAGAAAAAAGTATTTTACGCTCCAGGAAAAGCTTCTAACGCGGGGGGGGTTGCTGTTTCTGGATTAGAAATGGCGCAGAATTCTTTGCGTTATAATTGGACACGAGAAGAAGTGGATAACAAACTTAAAGATATTATGAATGACATTCATAATTCGTGTATTAAGTATGGAAAAGAAAACGGTGTTATCAATTATGAAAAAGGAGCAAATATTGCAGGCTTTGTAAAAGTAGCTGATGCTATGCTTGCACAAGGGGTTGTTTAATATACCAATTTTTCTTTTTTTGCGTTGATTATAGAAAGTAAAACTATGAGAAAAAGGGGGATTCCATTTTTACTACTATTAAGTTTAGTCACTTACGCACAACAGCGTACTTGGGAAAGTTATTTTTCCTACGCTGAAGTTACAAGCTTATTTAGTGGAGATGAATTTTTAGTAAATGTTTCTGAAAATTCGATGTTTTTATATGCTCCCTCTACTGGAAATATTCAAAAAATTACGACGGTTGAAGGACTTACAGGTGACCCCATAAGCGCTGTATATCCTATGACTCATTCCCTTCTTATAGGTCACGAAAATGGAGTATTAGGAGTGTATGATTTGAATTCGAACTCCTTTAGAGAAGATCCTTCAATTGCTTTAAATAACTCCATTGGTGCAGACCGAAAAAACATTTACCACTTTACCTCACACAACGACCTTATCTACATTTCCAGTGGTTTTGGTATTTCAGAGTATAACGTACAAACTTTAGCGTTTGGAGATAGTTTTTATTTTGGTCCTAATGGCTCTCAGATTCGGGTTTATCAAACTGAAATTTTAGGGGATTATATTTATGCTGCTACCGAAATTGGTCTTTATCGTGCTCATATAAATTCAGAATTTCTCATCTTGGCTTCTGAATGGGAAAATATTGCGCAAGGCAGTTGGAATGCGTTGTTCATTCTTAATGACATTATGCATGGTATTCAAAATGTTAACTCGGGAATTAAACTGTATGCATTAAATTCTTCTGCCATAACATTAACAAAAGAGTTTTCGGGAGTTTTCAAATCAATCATTGTTAACGGTAATGAAATATGGATTGCTTTTGACAATGAAATTATCGGGTTGAATCGTGATTTTAATACTATTCAAGAAATAAAAACTACGGATACTATTTTTGAAGATCATAATCTTCAGTTCTCAAGTGTTTTAAAATTTAATGATACCTTATTTTTAGGAACACAGCAAAACGGCTTAATTGAATATGGTCTTTCCCCACAGTTTATCAGTCCTAAAGGTCCTTTCCTTAATGAAATTTTTCATGTAGCCCTTAAAGAAAATGAAATTTGGATTGTTCATGGTAATTATTCCAGGTTTTATAATCCATATCCGCTTGAATCCTATGGTATAAGCCATTACATAAACAACGAATGGGACAATATTCCATACGACCAAATTTTTGACGCAAATAGTCTTGTCCGAGTGATTACTAATCCAAAAGATGATTCAGAAGTCTTGATTTGCTCTTATCATTCAGGTTTATTGGAAGTTAGAAATAATGTCCCTAATATTTTGTTCAATGAAACCAATAGCGGATTAACTCCTTTTACCTCTCCCGGTAACTACACAATCCGCATTCGAGATGGCTTTTTTGATTCTACAGGCAATTTATGGACGATTACTGCTTTAGTAGCCGAGGGATTAAAAAAACGAACGCCAAATGGGAATTGGGAAAGTTTTGATCTCTCAATTGCCATTGATGATTATACACTGGAAACCGGATATTCCAATATGGTTCAAGATGCCTCGGGTGCTATATTTTTTGGAAGTTTAAACAACGGTCTTATTGGGTTCAATGAACAAGCTGATCCTATTTTTAAAAAATTAACCACTGGATTACCCAATGAAGATGTAAGAAGCTTGGCTATCGACTTGGATGGAACTTTATGGATTGGAACTACTCAAGGGATTCGTGTATTGTATTCAACAAATCAATTTTTTAGTGACGACAGTATTGAAGCTCGCCAAGTTATTGTTACTGAAAATGGAAATTTAGCGGAACTGCTTTCTTCACAGTTTATTACTGATATACAAGTAGATGGAAATAACAGAAAATGGGTGGCGACAGGAAAATCTGGGGTGTTTTTATTCTCAGAAGATGGTAAAGAAACCCTTCAGCACTTTACAAAAAGTAATAGTCCACTGCCGTCCAATGCGGTAAGATCGATTACGATTGATGAACGTTCTGGAAAAGTTTATTTTGGATCTCCATTAGGACTTGTTTCGTTTCAAGGTAGTGCATTTGCTCCTCAACCCTCTCTTGAAAATTTAGAAGTGTTTCCCAATCCTGTTCGGCCCGAATACCAAGGATCGATTACAATAAGAGGGTTAAAAAGTAATAGCATCTTAAAAATTACAGACATTAGTGGTAATCTAGTATACGAAATTACTTCTGAAGGGGGTAGTGTTCAGTGGGATACTCGAGCATTTAATGGCCAAAAAGTTAAAAGCGGTGTTTATCTTATCTTCGTCAGTGATCAAGGAGGCACTGAAACAAACGTTACCAAAGTAATGATCATCAACTAATGTCTATTACCACCTCTGCTATTGTTTTCAGTAATTTAAAGTATGGAGATACAAGTCTAATTGTTCGTTGTTATACTCAAACTGATGGGTTAAAATCCTACCTTTTAAAAGGAATTAGAAGCGGAAAAAGTAAGTCATTAACCATGGGAATGTTTCAGCCTTTAAATATTCTTGAACTTACCGAAAATCGTAACACAAAGAGTGGATTGGGTATTATTCGAAGTGCTAAAATTAAAACCCCATATCAATCCATTTATACCGATATCACTAAAACTACTATAGCACTATTCATCAGTGAGATATTAACTCACGTCATTCGAGAAGAAGAACCCAATAATCATTTATTTTCCTTTATAGAACATTCCCTTTTATGGTTTGATATGCATCAAAAAGTAGTTAATTTTCATCTTTTATTTTTACTCTTGATCACCCGGCATTTAGGCTTCTATCCTGATCAAAACAATATGGAGTTTGCCTATTTTGATTTAAAGAATGGAATCTTTGTCAATGAGTACCTCCACTTACATTGTATTGGTGGTGAAAAAATTATTTTATTTAAACGATTGTTAGGCACAACTTTTGATAATGGTTGCGCGCTGTCTTTATCTTCAGATCAAAGAAAATCAATGTTAGAATTGATCTTATTGTATTTTTCTTTTCATTTGCACGGATTTAGAAAACCAAAGTCGCTAAGTATTTTATATGAAGTTTTTAGACCTTAATTATTTTTTTCTTTTTACTTTTTGTTGTTCTAATCTCCTCGCACAACACATTGTGGTAAGAAATGAACTGACAGGAGATATCATTTCTGATGTTACGATTCACAATCAGTATAAATCCACCATGGCTATAACAGACGACAAAGGTTCATTCTCTCTTTCGTCGTTTAATAACAACGATATGATTGTTTTTGTTCACATTGGTTTTGAAGAACGTGTGATGTCCTATGAAGCTCTTCGCTCTGAAAAGGTGGTTTTTTTATTCCCCGATACTCAAAGCCTGAACGAAATTGTGCTTTCTGTCTCTAGAAGTTCAACGAAAAAAAAACAAATATCAAAACAAGTTAATATTATTCAAAGCGATGAAATAGCTTTTCATTCTCCACAAACTAGTGCCGAAGTTTTAACCCTTTCCCCTGGGATTAGAATACAAAAATCCCAAGGCGCAGGTGGAAGTCCTGTGATAAGAGGTTTTGAAGCCAACAGAGTTTTACTCGTAGTTGATGGCGTACGTATGAATAATGCCATCTATCGATCTGGACACTTACAAAATGCTATTACGATTGATCCCAACAGCTTGTCACGAACTGAAGTTATTTTTGGTCCATCATCAGTAGGTTATGGATCAGATGCTATGGGTGGAGTTGTTCATTACTATACCAAAGAACCACGAATCAATAACCAATCCCGCTGGGAATTTGGAGCCAGTAACTCTTATGACTTTCATCAACGTTCATCTTTAAATAATATTCATTTAGAATACAGTGACAAAAAATGGGGGAGTTTTACCAGTTTGAGTTATTCTAATTTTGGAGATGTACGAATGGGTAAAAATCGAAAACATGGTTACGAAAATTGGGGGAAAGTATTTGACTATTCAAAAAATGACAATGATACTTTTTTTGAAGAATCTCATTCCAACTCGAAGAGCTATCTACAAAAAAACTCAGGATATGATCAATTTGATTTATTACAAAAATGGGTTTATGTCATTAATTCTAATACCCGTTTTTCGCTCAACACACAATTTTCAACTTCTTCAGAAATTGGGCGATTTGATAAACTTTCTGAAATACAAGACGATGGAACACTCAAGTTTGCAGAGTGGAGATATGGTCCCCAAAAACGTTTGTTTATTGCACCTAGCTTGAAAATTAATCACTCTAATAAATGGCTGTCAAAAGCCACCCTAACCCTAGCATATCAAGCAATTGAAGAGTCGCGCATTAAAAGAAGATTTGGAAAATTCAATAGAGAAACGCAACTAGAACATGTAGATGTTTTTAGTTTTAATGCTGATCTTTTTGCTCACTTAAGTGAACACAACAGCTTGTCTTATGGGGTTGAGTTTACCCATAATATCGTCGATTCTGAAGCTTATGAGCAAAACCTCATAGTGTCTGGAAACCAAGTAACAGGATTAGGCTTAACATCTCATATTCCAACTCGATATCCTAGTGCAGGAAGTACGTATACCACATGGGCTTTATATGCGGATTACCACACTGATTTATCTGAAAAATCAACCTTAAATTCGGGTATTCGATATACCTCCACGCACTTAAATGCAGAATGGAATGATCAAGCGCTTATCGATGCCCGACTATCTGAGACCTCGAATAGTAATGGTGCGATAAATGCAGCATTAGGGTATGTATATCGTCCTAACGCTAAATGGGATATTCGTACTGGTGTATCAAGTGGGTTCAGATCTCCAAATGTTGATGATCTTGGAAAGATTAGAGAAAATAATGGAAAACTTACCATTCCAAATCCTGAATTAAAACCAGAATATGCATACAACAGTGAAATTGGAATTACCCGATATTTTAACAAACGTAAATCTTACTTCCAAGCTAATGTCTATTATACATGGGTCAACAACTATATTGGCCGTAATCTTTATCCTTTACTTTCTGACACCTCTACAGATAATATTTTTACTATGTTATTTGCAGGTGAGGAAGTGGAAACCATTGCTAACGTTAACTTAGGAGATGCCAAAATTTATGGGGGAGTATTAGATTGGAGTATTGACCTTAGTCATCATATTGCGTACAAAGGTAGCCTGACATTTACTGACGCAGTGGGGGTTTCAGATGATATGCCACTTCCCTCGATATCCCCTTTATTTGGAAATCAGCGGCTAGTATGGGAAAATAAAAACACGGTTGTTGAATTCGCTTTTTATCACTCCAGCTCCAAAGAGCCTGGCGATTTCAGTAAAGGAGGTGAAGATGGTCTTGAAGAAACCCCATTAATTAACCCAGATGCTGCAACAGATGAGGAACGTTTTGCAGGTGCTCTTTCATGGGAACGCTTTGACCTGAACACACAACACCGTTTTTCCAGTCATTTAGCGTTTGGGATACAACTCGAAAATATATTGAACATCCATTACCGGAGTTTTGCATCAGGAATATCTGCTCCTGGAAGAAGTTTTAAGTTGATTGTAAACTACCGTTTCTAAGTACTACTTATTGTTAAATTTTTTAGATTAAATTAGTTACTTTCGCATCTTAACTGATTTTAGCGTAGTATAATGACGTTTCCAGAGTACTCTAATTTAGATTTACCAAAAATCGCAAAAGAGGTTCGTGAATTTTGGGAAGACCACATGACCTTTCAAGCCAGCATCAGCACTCGTGAGGGTAATCCTCCTTTTGTTTTTTTTGAAGGACCTCCATCTGCAAATGGACTTCCTGGTATTCATCATGTTATGGCCCGAACTATCAAAGATATTTTTTGTCGTTACAAAACACAAAAAGGATATCAAGTAAATAGGAAAGCAGGTTGGGATACCCATGGACTCCCCGTTGAATTAGGGGTAGAAAAAGAATTAGGGATTACCAAAGAAGATATTGGAAAAACAATTAGTATTTCTGAATACAATGAGGCTTGTAAAAAAGCCGTGATGCGCTACACAGATGTTTGGAATCAACTCACCAGAGAAATGGGGTATTGGGTTGATATGGACGATCCTTATGTAACCTACACCTCTAAATATATGGAATCGGTGTGGTGGCTTTTAAAAGAGTTATTTGATCAAAATTTAATTTATAAGGGGTATACCATACAGCCTTACTCCCCAAAAGCAGGGACAGGATTGTCCTCTCACGAACTCAATCAACCTGGATGCTACCAAAACGTTACTGATACCACTGTTACCGCTCAATTTAAAACCCTTACTGAAACTCTTCCTGAAATACTAAGAGCGGATACCGCTTTGTATATTTTAGCTTGGACAACTACCCCATGGACCTTACCCTCAAACACAGCGCTGACCGTAGGTCCTAACATTAACTATGTCGTTGTACATACCTTCAATCAATATACTTTTAACCCTATTCGTGTATTGCTAGCTGAAAAATTAATTTCAAAACAATTTGGGAAAAAATATATTCCCGTTAATTCATTAGACCTCTTATCGGACTATCATCCCGGAGCAAAAATGATTCCTTATTTTGTTGGAACAAACTTATCAGGAAAATCTTTGGAAGGGATTCAATATGAACAACTCTGGGATGAAGCTCCCCTTCCCTACCGACATCCTGAGCATGCTTTTCGAGTCATCTTAGGAGACTTTGTAACCACTGACGACGGAACAGGTATTGTGCATACCGCCCCAACATTTGGAGCCGATGATGCAAAAGTAGCCAAAGCTTCTATCCCAGAAGTTCCTCCATTATTGGTTCTGAACGAGAACGGCCAAACTGTTCCTTTAGTTGATTTACAAGGTAAATTTCGACCTGAACTTGGAAAATTGGGCGGTAAATACGTTAAAAATGAATACTATGAAAATCCTCCTGAAAAATCAGTTGATATAGAAATTGCTATTCAACTTAAAGAAGAAAATAAAGCCTTCAAAGTGGAAAAATACCTCCATAGTTATCCCAATTGTTGGCGTACTGACAAACCACTATTATATTATCCTCTAGATTCGTGGTTTATTAAGGTATCCCAGCACA
Organism: Flavobacteriaceae bacterium; assembly: GCA_965659665.1. GTDB lineage: Bacteria > Bacteroidota > Bacteroidia > Flavobacteriales > Flavobacteriaceae > CBFHWU01. The sequence goes on along the minus strand of CBFHWU010000029.1, from coordinate 70,983 downwards.
AAGATCGAATGGTTGAATTAAATAAAACCATCAATTGGAAACCTACCGCTACAGGGGAAGGTCGCTTTGGAAATTGGCTTGCCAACGCAAATGATTGGAATTTATCTCGTTCACGTTACTGGGGAATTCCTTTACCTATTTGGCGTACAGAAGATGGATCCGAAACTAAAGTAATTGGCTCCATATCAGAACTTAAAAATGAAATTGAATTGGCGGTTGGTAAAAAAATTATGGACCGTAACCCACTTTCTGATTTTATTGAAGGGGATATGAGTGAAGCCAATTATAGTCGTGTTGATCTTCACAAAAATTGTGTTGACAGCATCACACTTGTCTCCAATACTGGAAAACCGATGATCCGTGAAGCTGACCTCATTGATGTCTGGTTTGACTCTGGTTCAATGCCTTATGCGCAATGGCATTATCCCTTTGAAAATAAAGAAAAAATAGACTCGGGCGAAGCTTATCCTGCCGATTATATTGCCGAAGGTGTCGACCAAACTAGAGGCTGGTTCTATACGCTTCACACCATTGGGTCATTGGTTTTTGACAGTGTGGCTTACAAAAACGTTGTATCAAACGGATTAGTGTTGGATAAAAATGGTCAAAAAATGTCCAAACGATTAGGGAATGCCGTTGATCCCTTTGAAACTCTTAATGAATTTGGTCCCGATGCAACACGCTGGTATATGATTAGTAATGCCAACCCATGGGATAATCTAAAATTTGATTTAGAAGGAATAGCAGAAGTGCGCCGAAAGTTTTTTGGAACATTATACAACACTTATTCTTTCTTTGCACTTTATGCAAATATCGATGGATTTAAATACCAAGAAGATGAAATAATTTTAAGCAACCGATCTGAAATGGATCAATGGATTATTTCTGAAATGAATACTTTAATACGAGATGTAGACGGGTTTTATGATGATTATGAGCCCACCAAAGCTGCCCGAGCAATTTCAACGTTTGTCATTGAAGATTTAAGCAATTGGTACGTGCGTTTATGTCGAAGACGTTTTTGGAAAGGAAGTTACCAAGAAGATAAAATTGCTGCTTATCAAACCTTGTTTGATTGCTTGTTAACCGTTTCAAAATTGATGGCGCCTATTGCTCCTTTTTATTCTGATCGATTATATCAAAACTTAATAGGGGTCACGCAACAAGAAAAAGAATCTTCTGTTCATCTTTCTAATTTTCCATCCACAGTAACCGAGCATATTCAATCGGAATTAGAGCAAAAAATGCAACGTGCACAACGTATTGTTTCTCTTTTATTGTCCCTTCGAAAAAAACAAAAAATAAAAGTACGTCAACCCTTACAACGTGTTATGATTCCCGTATTATCTTCACAAGAAAAAGAAGAAATACAAGCCATCTCTGATTTGATCAAATTAGAGGTAAATGTAAAATCGGTAGAAATTTTAGATGATGCTTCTTCGATACTAATTAAAGAAATCAAACCCAATTTCAAAACACTTGGCCCACGTTTTGGTAAGAATATGAAAGAAATCGTTCAACTAATTTCATCTTTTGATCTAAATATGATCGAAAAAATTGAAAAAAGTGGACAAGTTGAAGTCGAAATTAATGGAAAAAATAGTATTTTAGACCTTTCTGATGTCGTGATAAGCTCTAAAGATATTGAAGGATGGCTAGTTGCTTCAGAATTAGGCACAACAGTAGCCCTAGATGTAACCTTAAACGAGGAACTAATTTTAGAGGGTACGGCACGTGAAATTATAAATCGTGTGCAAAACTTCAGAAAAGAAAGTGGCCTGGAAGTTACAGACACTATAGTGTTAGAGTTTCAGAATGATCCAGAGCTTAAAAAAGCCGTAGAAGCAAATGAAAAGTACATAAAAAATGAAACTCTTGCCACTGAAATAAAAATTATTGAAAAGATTAACCAAGGATACGATTTGGTTTTTGACCATATATCATCCCTGATACGTATTCGCAAAAACAACATAACATGAGTGCAATTCGATATGCTGATAAAGAACTGGACGAGTTCAAATTGTTGATTGAAGAAAAAATTTCTAATGCTCAAAATGATTTAGAACTGATTCGCAGTGCTTACATGAACGACGGAAATAATGGAACTGATGACACTGCTCCTACATTCAAAGCTTTTGAAGAAGGTTCCGAAACTATGTCTAAAGAAGCTAATACACAACTAGCCATTCGACAAGAAAAATTTATTCGTGACTTAAAAAATGCGCTGATACGTATCGAAAACAAAACTTACGGTGTGTGTCGAGTTACTGGAAAGTTAATCAGTAAGGAACGATTAAAGTTAGTCCCTCATGCTACTTTGAGTATCGAAGCAAAAAATATGCAAAAATAGTCTCTGAAACGTGAATTATAAAAAATCCCTCATACTCATTTTTGGAGTATTATTTTTAGATCAACTTAGTAAAATTTATATTAAGCTTAGTTTTCCGCTTACATTCTACAGCTCTGATGCTATTGTGGATTGGGGCTGGTTTCGTTTGTTATTTGTTGAAAATAAAGGCATGGCATGGGGTACGGCACTACATGATTTTTTACCTTTTCTTTCTGAAGAAACAGCCAAACTATTACTGAGCTTATTTAGAGTTATTGCTGTGAGTATTATTGGATATTGGCTCTTTGATGCGATCCGAAAAAAACAACATTCTTTAATGCTTTTAGCTGGAAGTTTAATTTTAGCTGGCGCCTTAGGCAATATTATTGACTCTCTTTTTTACGGGCTTATTTTTTCAAGTAGCTATGGACAAGTTGCCGAGCTATTCCCTGTAGAGGGTGGATATGCTCCCTTTATGTTTGGTCATGTGGTAGATATGATTCAATTTCCAATGTTTACATGGGTTTGGCCCAATTGGATGCCTGTAATTGGTGGAAATAGTTTTACTTTTTTTGAACCTGTCTTCAACCTGGCAGATACTGCCATTAGTACAGGGGTTGGAATTGTGTTGGTTTTTAACAAACGTATTTTTCCTAAAGACTAAAACCTATATGTTGTTGTTGGGCAAACTGCATAATGAAGTGCAATATCGTCAGAGTGCACATCATCAATACGAAATTCGGCTTCAAAAAAACTTAAGCCTATAAATATGCAGTTGGAGCGACATTTCACCAAAAAACGGTCATAAAACCCTTTCCCATAACCCACTCTATGGCCTTTTTTATCAAATGCTAATAGAGGAACGAACACCACATCAAGAAATTCAGGATCGATCACAAAACCCTCGGCGGGTTCTGGAATTCCATATTTGTTTTGTTTGAGTTGAGTCGCTGATTCCAAAACATAATGAGTCATTTCGTAGGAGCTTAAATCTATTTTAGGAACTATTATTCTTTTGTTTTGTTCTCGTAGTTGATCGATAATAAAATGCGTATTCACTTCTTTTTTTTGATCAATAGACAAAAAGATATGGTAGGTGTCACATTCCCAAATTGGAAGAGATAAAAGGCGTTGCATCATGTGTTTGGATAACTCGTTACGCTGATCGTGTGAAAAGGCATTGCGTTGTAATTGATACTTTTTACGAATTTCATTTTTTTTCATCTCCTTGGAATATCAAATCAAACAAATAAAATAATTATTTTCGTAGCATGCACGCTGATTCTCTAAAACTTCATATTCGAACATTGCCCGAAAATCCAGGTGTTTATCAATTTTATGATTCCAATGGAACCATCATTTATGTAGGTAAAGCTAAAAATCTGAAAAAAAGAGTGACTTCGTATTTTCGAAAAAATCTTGATTCACGGAAAACACAACAACTCGTTCGCCATATTCATACACTGAAACACATCATTGTAGCCTCAGAATCCGATGCGCTTATTTTAGAAAATAATCTTATTAAAGAGCACCAACCTAGATATAACATACTGCTTAGAGATGACAAAACTTTTCCATGGATTTGTATAAAAAATGAACCTTTTCCAAGGGTTTTCACTACACGTAAAATTATAAAAGACGGATCAGAATATTTTGGTCCTTTTACCAATTACAAAACTGTTCGGCTATTTTTAGGGTTTATAAAAGAACTCTATCCTTTACGAACATGTAATTACGATCTGAATAAAGAAAAAATTGAGGTCGGCAAGTATAAAGTTTGTTTGGAATATCACATTGGCAATTGTTTGGGAGGATGTGTTGGAGAACAAAAAGAAGATAGTTATCTCGAGCATATTCACCAAATTCGTGACTTATTACGTGGAAATTTTAAGCGCGCCGCTGAAGGGTTTAAGTCCAATATGCAAATTGCTGCCCAAAAACTACAGTTTGAAAAAGCACAAAAAGAAAAAGAAAAACTTGAACTTCTGAAGCAATATCAAGCCAAATCAACTGTTGTGAGTTCATCTATTTCTGAGGTAGATGTGGGGAGTATCGTTTCAGATGAAACAACAGCGTATATTAATTTTCTTCAGGTTTCCTATGGATCGATTGTACGCTTTCACAGCACAGAAATAAAAAAGAAATTAGATGAACGAGATGAGGATATATTACAAATGGCAATGGTCGAAATGCGTCAACGTTTTCATTCAACTTCCAAGGAAGTGTTTACTCCATTCCCTATCGTACTAGAAAATGGAGTAAAAGTAAGTGTTCCAAAAATTGGGGAAAAAAAACATTTGGTAGATTTGTCTACAAAGAATGCGAAAATGATGCGTTTGGAACAACTTAAACAACTCAAAATAACCGACCCCGATCGCCATACTGAGCGCATTATGCGTCAAATGCAAAAAGACCTCAGATTAAATATTCAACCTAGGCACATTGAATGTTTTGACAATTCTAATATTCAAGGAACCCACCCTGTAGCAGCCTGTGTTGTTTTTCGAAATGGAAAGCCCAACAAAAAAGAATATCGTCATTACGGAATTAAAACTGTGGAGGGAGCCAATGATTTTGCTTCTATGGAGGAAGTCGTATTCAGGCGTTATAGGCGTTTGCTCGACGAAAATCAAACCCTTCCTCAACTTATCATTATTGACGGAGGAAAAGGTCAACTCAGTGCAGCGCTAAAAAGCCTAGATGATCTAGGATTAAGAGGCACTATTGCCATCATTGGTATCGCCAAACGATTAGAAGAAATTTATTTCCCAGAAGATCCGATTCCTCTTTACTTAGACAAGCGATCTGAGTCCTTAAAAATAATTCAACAACTTCGAAACGAAGCCCACCGATTTAGTGTTCGATTACATCGAAATAAACGCTCAAATAATGCCATTCAATCAAATTTGGAGAGTGTTTCTGGCATTGGTGAAAAATCAATCATTGACCTGCTTAAGAGATTTAAATCCGTTAAACGTATCAAAGCAGCCTCTTTGAGTGAGTTAGAAGCTGTAATAGGCGTATCGAAAGGAAAAAAAATCTTTGATCACTTACACCCTAAATCATGAAAACTTTAATTACGACTTTGATTTTAATCCTTACCGCATCTGCAATTGCTCAGTCAAGTGATATTCGGGTCGGATTAGTTTTGAGCGGAGGAGGAGCCAAGGGAATGGCTCATGTTGGAGCACTCAAAATCATTGAAGAAGCCGGTATTCGTATCGATTATATTGGAGGATCTAGCATGGGGGCACTTGTTGGTGGGTTGTATGCTTATGGATATTCCGCAAAACAAATTGAACAATTCCTTTTAGACAACGATCTAAGGGCTATTATTTCAGATGAATTTCCTAGAAAATACAAATCTTTTCCTGACAAATATAACAGTGAACGATATGCGTTGACGTTTCCTTTCACTGGATTTAAAATTCGATTTCCTCATTCCCTTTCCAGAGGGCAAAATATATACGGATTAATGGTTCAACTTTTTGATCACGCTCGAAAAAGTAATGGATTTGATGAATTACCTATTCCTTTTTATTGTAGTGCCACTAATCTTGAAACAGGCAAACTCCATATTTTTGAATCAGGTTCTTTACCCTTAAGTATCAACGCAAGTTTAGCCCTACCCACTTTGTTTTCTCCTGTGGCAATAGATGATCAACTGTATGTTGATGGTGGAATTTCAGATAATTATCCCATTGATCATATGAATACTAAAAACGTCGATGTTATCATTGGACTCGATGTACAATCAGGGTTAATGAAACAAAATGAAATTAAAACTTTGTCTGATATTTTAATTCAATTAAGTGCCTTTGAAACCTATGATGATATGCAACGAAAAAGAGAAGAAACAGATATCTATATCAATCCCAATATAGAGGAATATGGAATATTATCCTTTGACGCTAAAGAGGAACTCATTGCTGCTGGAGAAACGGCGGCGTTACAACAACAAAGTCTTTTAGAAACTCTAGCCAAAAAACAAAAACCTCACACAAAAAGAAAGGAAATTGATCTTGCCCAATCGGTTTATATAGACGCTGTTAAAGTCAATAATTTAGCTCATTTTAAAAAAAACTATATCAAGGGTAAGCTTCGCCTTACCACCCCAGGAATTCTTACCTATGAAAAAATTAAAGCAGGAATGACCAACTTAGCTGCCACACAAAACTTTGAAAGTTTTAGATATACCTTTGTCAAGGAAAACAATGAAAATAATCTTTATCTTGATCTCAAAGAAGTTTCACACCACACCAGCCTACGCATCGGAGTTCACTTTGATGATTTATATCGAAGTTCCGTTCTTCTTAATATGACTCGAAAACAGTTTATGCTAAAAAATGATGAGTTATCCATGGACTTTATCATTGGAGATAATTTTAGATATGATTTTAATTATTTTATAGATAAAGGGTATTATTGGAGTATCGGATTGAGCGCTAAACTCAATCAATTTGTAAGTGACTTTGATTTAAATATCTTAAGAAATGTTCCTGCTGAGCTTGAGTCAGATAACAAGACGGAAATGAACGTGTATACACAGGAAAACTCCTTTTATATTGAAACGTTAATCAATCAAAAAATACGATTTGGTGCTGGAATGTCTCACGAAAAACACATTCTTAGAACAACTGTAGCCGATCTGAATGATAATACGTTTATTTTCATTGAAGATTCTGACTATTTCAACTCTTATGGGTTTCTAAATTTTGATTCAAGAGATGATATTTTTTACCCAACATCAGGGGGGTTTTTTAATGGTAACTTTAAAGTTTATTTTAGTGAAAATTCTTCTCGGTTCAACCGAAATTTTGAATCCTTCGCCATTGCCCAAGCTAGTTTTGGTTTTACCTTTCCTTTATCAAAAAAATTAAACCTTAGTCATTTCTTCTCAGGAGGGTTTACTTTACATGGAAATGATGTGAATAGCTTTGATTTTTTATTGGGAGGTTATGGAAATCATTATTTCAACAATTATATCCCTTTTATGGGATATGAACCAAATTCTTTTGGAGGGAATAGTTTTTTAAAATCCAGTTTTTATTTAGATTTTGAATTTCGACCAAAGCACCATATTAAATTTACTTCAAATATTTCATTAGCCAAAGATGACCTTTTTAATGATGGGAGTTGGTTTAAAACCCCCGAGTACACTGGATATGGAATAGGATATGGTTTAGAAACATTTTTTGGCCCAATAGAACTCACATGGTCATATAGTCCTGAAAATAAACAACCTGTGGTTTTCTTTAATGCAGGTTGGTGGTTTTAACAATTTGATTGATATTAAAACGTTCTTATTTTAGTATTTTTGTTTCAATATGAGGTTAAAGTATTTGACTCTTTTCTTTTTTTTGATAAGTATATCCTCTTTTAGTCAAGAGAAAGTGGACGACAGCCTATCTAAGAGAATTAAATTTTCTACAAAAGTACGTGATGCTTTTCAATCCGGAGAATGGTTTCGCTTTAGAATTCACTATGGTATTTTTAATGCAAGCTTTGCAACTCTTAAACTTGATGAAGTACAACGTAATGGAAAAACACTTTTACATGCTAGTGGAATTGGCAGAACAACAGGTTTAGCCCGATTATTTTTTAAAGTTGATGATTACTATGATTCCTATTTCGAAAAAGGGATAGTTTCTCCCGTTCATTTTATTCGAAATATTAATGAAGGAGGTTACACCAAAAACTTAACTATTGATTTCGATAAAGAAAATGGAAAAGCTCTTGTACATAACATTAAAAAAAAGACAAAAAAATCCTTTGACACCGCTCCTTATGTTCAGGATATGATGTCGGCATTTTATTTTTTGCGTAATCATTTTGATGTGGATCATATTCAACCTGGAGAATACGTAGATATTAATATGTTTTTTGATGAATCAAATTACAAGTTTCGAATGAAATTTTTAACCTATGATGTGATCAATACGAAGTTTGGAAAAGTTGAATGCCTAAAGTTTAGACCCTACGTACAATCAGGTAGAGTGTTTAAAGGCGATGAAAGTCTTACCATTTGGGTCACTAATGATAAGAATAAAATCCCTATCCGTATCGAAGCTAGCCTAAGCGTGGGTTCTTTAGATGCTGATCTAGATGCTTTTAGTGGACTTAAACATCCTTTTAAAATTTTGGTGGATGACTAATCCTTTTTTTTGCCTTTCATTTCTTTTATTTGTCCTTTGTTCCTGCCAAAACAATAGGCAAAAAGAAATTGATTTTCAAGAACCAGAACCCATAATTATTGAAGAATTTGGATTTCAACTAAATAATTATCACGTAGTTCGTGATACCGTTCAACGAGGGAATAGTTTTGGTCAAATCTTAGAAAAAAATGGACTTTCATATCCCAAGATTTACGCTATTAACGAAGTGGCTAAAAAGACTTTTAATTTTAGAAAAATTCAAATTGGTAACCCTTTCACTTTTTTAATATCTAAAGATTCTCTTCAAGAACCTGAATTCTTTATATATCAACCCTCTGCCATTGATTATGTAATCGTTGCTTTGAAGGATTCTTTATGGGCATCAAAAGGTCAAAAAAAAGTTCGTTTATTGGAATTTGAAGCCAGTGGAATTATTGAGAGTTCATTATCAAAAACTCTCCAAGACCAAGGACTAAATCAGCTAATTGGTTATGATTTATCTGACCTATACGCATGGAGTATAGATTTCTTTCGACTAGAAAAAGGAGATCGATTCAAGGTGATTTATACCCAAAAATTTGTTGACGACTCTATTTTTGTGGGGCACAATCGTATTCATGCCGCTTACTTTGAACACCGTGGGAATCCGTACTACGCCATTGAATTTGAATCAGACTCCATTCGTGGAATTTCCGAATATTTTGATGAAAATGGGAAAAATCTTAGACGCGCTTTTCTACAATCTCCCGTTCAGTTTTCTAGAATATCGTCGAGATACAATAAAAGAAGAAAAATTGCCTATTATGGGCGTGTAAAACCCCATTATGGAACTGATTTTGCTGCTCCTGTAGGTACACCTATTCGTGCTACTGCCAACGGAACAGTTGTGAAATCCAGCTATACTAGAGGTAATGGAAATTATGTCACAATCCGACATAATGGAACCTATCAAACCCAATACTTACACATGAAAAAAAGAGGCGTTAAAGTGGGACAATTCGTTGAACAAGGTGAGTACATTGGTACCGTTGGTCTTACAGGAAACACCTCTGGCCCTCATGTGTGCTATCGTTTTTGGAAGAACGGATTGCAAGTTGATCCTTTTCGACAAAAACTACCCGAAGCTAAACCTATTGATGATAGCCTGAAAATTCAATATTTGAATTATATGACCCCTTGGAAAAAACAACTCGATTGTATACCCTTTGAATCCGAAAAAAATAACTAACATAAAATGTCACTACCCAACCACAACCCAACTCAGACTAAAAATTGGAAAAAACTAGTCGATCACTATCATGAATTCTCCACTCAAACTCTTCAAGCATTATTTAAAAAAAACCCTGGTCGATCCTCAGAATTTTCATTGAGCTGGAATGATTTTTATGTTGACTATTCCAAAAATAACATTAACTCAACTACTGTTCAGCTACTTATTGATTTAGCCCAAGAATGTGAGCTGAAACAAGCCATCAACGATTATTTCAGTGGCAGCCCCATTAATCAAAATGAAAAAAGATCAGTATTACACACGGCTCTTCGAACACCCAAATCATCCAAAATATTGGTCGATGAAAAAGATATCGTTTCCTCTGTTCACGAAGTGAAGGCACATATAAAACGTTTTGCACAAAATATCATTTCAGGAACTACAAAAGGCGTTTCGGGAAAATCGTTCACAGACGTGGTCAATATTGGCATTGGTGGCTCTGATTTAGGTCCTGCTATGGTAACCGAGGCATTGGGGTACTATCGAAATCATCTTGGGCTTCACTACATCTCAAATGTCGATGGGGATCATGTCATGGAAGTGCTTAAAAAAGTAAATCCAGAAACCACTTTATTTGTCATTGTATCTAAAACTTTTACCACTCAAGAAACCTTGTCCAACGCAACAACCGCCAAAAAGTGGTTGGTAGACCAATTGGGGGTTCAAGCCGTTGACAAACACTTTGTAGCGGTTTCTACAAATCTTGAAAAAATTGATGCTTTTGGCATTGATCCAAATAATGTATTTCCCATGAACGATTGGGTAGGAGGACGTTTTTCATTGTGGAGTGCTGTAGGTTTATCAATAGCTTTAGCCGTTGGACCCGATCATTTTGAATCACTATTACATGGGGCCTACGAAATGGATATGCACTTTAAAGAATCTTCTTTTGAAAAAAACATTCCCGTGATTTTAGCTCTACTTTCCATATGGTACAATAATTTTTATGGGGCCGAAAGTGAAGCCATTATTCCTTACACCCAATATTTACACCGCTTTGCAGCCTATCTACAGCAAGGAATAATGGAAAGTAATGGAAAAAGTGTAGATCGAAATGGAAAACGAGTCGGTTACCAAACCGGAAATATCATCTGGGGAGAGCCAGGAACTAATGCGCAACACGCTTTTTTTCAATTAATCCATCAAGGAACCAAACGAATTCCTGCTCATTTTATAGGATTTAAACATTCTTTACACGGAAATCAGGATCATCACGACAAGTTAATGGCTAATTTTTTTGCGCAAACTGAAGCCTTAATGCAAGGCAAATCTGAAGCTGAAATACGTAGTGAAATGCAAAAAAAAGGATCCGTCAATGAAGCTTTAATTCCCTTCAAAGTCTTTGAAGGCAATAAGCCTACGACCACGTTTTTGATTGAAAAATTAACTCCCCAATCTTTAGGAAGTCTTATTGCCATGTATGAACACAAAATTTTTGTAGAGGGTGTTATTTGGAATATTTTTAGTTATGACCAATGGGGAGTGGAGCTTGGAAAACAATTAGCCTCAAGTATTTTGCAGGAATGGAAACTAAATAAAAAATCAAATCATGATAGTTCAACTGATCTACTTCTAAGGCGCTATAAACAAAAATGATGAAATGTTAATTTTATCTTAATAAATAAAATTATTTACTATAATTTTTTATTATAATTTCGTAAAAAATTTAATCATTAACATTACACATGAAAAATTTAATTATTATTGTATTTGTTGCACTTTTTGCGGTAACATCTTATGCACAAGAGCAACCTAAAGATTCTCTTCTTTCTGTTGATCTTCAAGAGGTTGTTGTTGTAGGTAGCGGTTTTATTGACCTTGCCGAAGACAGGAAAACTCCCTCTGCTGCTTCAACACTTACAGCAGAGGATTTTGAACTTAGAGGTACAGGAAATGTCGAGTTTGCTGAAACTTTAAAGATGGTTCCAGGTATTTATGTTGCAAGTACTGCTGGAGGTTTCGGTGAAGCTGAGGTTTTTACTCGTGGTTTTAATCAAGCCAACACTGCACTTCTATTAAACGGACAACCGATCAACTCTGTTGAAGATGGGTTAGTATACTGGTCAAATTGGTCAGGTATGGCTGATGTAGCTCAAACTGTTCAAGTACAAAGGGGTCTTGGTTCTTCAAAACTTGCGATCTCCTCAGTAGGTGGAACTATCAATATTGTTACTAAAACGACGGAATCTAAAAGAGGTGGATTCTTAAGACAAGTTGTGGGATCAAACGAATATTTCAAAACTTCACTTGGGTACAATACTGGAATAAGCGATAGTGGCTTATCTTTCTCCATGATGATTGATCATTGGCAAGGTGCTAGAAAATGGTCAAAGTCCACGAAAGCACAAGGACAAATTTATTTTTTCTCTTTAGGTTTCAGACCTAACAGTTCGCATAACTTTAACCTAATGTTTACGGGTGCACCACAGTGGCATCATCAAGCATTTTCTCAGTCTTTGAGTTATTTCGATGAGTATGGCAAAGATGCTAACTCTAATGGAGGTGTTTACCAAGGAGAAGAGCATTCTGAAAGAAGAAATTTCTATCATAAGCCTGTTGCTAACTTAACTTGGGATTGGAACATTGATGAAGACTATGACTTATCAACGGTACTTTACGGCTCATGGGGTCGCGGTGGTGGAACCGGAGGAGTAGGTAACGGAAGAATTAGATTAGACAATAGAGAAATCGACTTCGAAGGCATTGAAGATAGAAATATCCTTGATTCAGATAGTAGCGGTTACGGGGGTTATGGTGGTTTTTATTTAAGAAGAGCTTCTATGAATATTCACGACTGGTACGGCGCTATTTCTAACCTTAAGTTTGATAACGGAGGTCCACTTACTTTCAATATTGGTTACGATGTCAGAACCTATACTGGAACTCATTTTAGACAAATTGTTAACTTTTACGGTCTTAATGGATATACGGACAACTACCGCATGGGAGACCGACCAGATGGTTACACAATAACGAAAAGCTACCCTGCTGATCCGTGGGCCGCTTTCTTTGGTAATTATGCTGATGAAGATCAAAGATACGATCGTGATTACTCTGAAACCATTAATTATTTCGGTGGATTTGCTCAAATGGAATATGCAACGGATAACTTCACCGCTTTTGTTCAAGGTGCTTACTCGGGTAAAAACTATCAAAGAACTGGAAGACATGAAGGATATGGTGATGGAATGGGCAAATCAACAAAAATTCACAAAACAGGGTATAACTTAAAAGGAGGTTTGTCATTCAAATTAGCCGATGAGCATCAAATTTTTGCTAATGCTGGTTTCTACTCAAGACAGCCTTACTTCGAAAGTTTGATTGATGATTCTCGTTACAGTAACTCATGGATCAATGATGGTGATGTTGATAACGAAGAAATTCTAGGTTTTGAGGCTGGTTATCGTTTTGAAAATAATGATGTAAGAGTTATGCTTGATGGGTACTACACCAACTGGGGTAACCGATACGTTGCTTTTTCAACTCAAAATGCAGCAGATGAGGATTTATTTTACAGACTATTTGACGTGACTCAGGTACACACTGGAATCGAAGCACAAGTTGATTACAAAGTGAATAATGACTTTTTTGTCTCTGCAATTGCCTCATTGGGGAACTGGAATTACGAAGGGGAAACTCCTTACCGCCTCACCAATGATGTTACTGGTTTAGATGAAAGTGGAAGTTTAGAAATTAATGAAGTTAAAGTTGGGAGAGCTCCTCAAACTTCTTTTGGAGTAAGCATGGATTATAGTATGAATGATCAGCTTTCTTTAGACCTTAGATATAATTTTTACGATGATCACTATGGTCACATCAATGTAAACAATGTAATTCGAGCTTCTATTGATAATACAAGTTATGAAGGGGAAAAACTTGATTCATATGGTCTTATGGATTTTGGTATGACCTACAAGTTTAATGCTGGATCTAACGATATGCTATTGCGCGTAAACGTTTATAATGTATTAGACGAAGAGTACTTCTCTGCCTTACAACAATATGGTTATTACTACGGTAATCCAAGATCATTCAATGTTAGCTTAAAGTATATGTTCTAAAATACTTTAAACCTTTTTTTTAAAAAAACCTTCGCAATGCGAGGGTTTTTTTATTTGATGTCCTTTAAACGAAGTTGAATATTTACTTGATTATTCCATTCATTTTCTTCAAGATCAAAAGCAATGTCAACGGTTTGGGCTTTTAGCATAGAGAGTTGAGTTCCAAGTCCAAATCCAATCGCTCCAAAAACTTTACTATTTGCTTGTTTCAAAGAGGCCTTCAAATGTGAGTCGTCAGTTCCCACATTTTTGGAATAACCGGAATCAACCACCTGCTTAGCCATAAATACAGGACGCATATTACCAGGACCAAAAGGAGCCATTTGTTTTATGATTCTAAAAAACTTTGGGGTGATCTCTTTTAAATCAAGTTGTTGATCAATTAAGACAGATCGTGTTTTCAAATGTTCAGGCATCGTATGTCTAACCTCTGCTTCAAAAGCTTTTTTAAACCCATCATATTGGTCAAGACGAAGCGTTAATCCTGCAGCGTATTGATGTCCTCCAAACTGTAGTATATGGGCTTGACAAGCTTCCAAAGCCTTATACAGATCAAACCCTTTAACTGATCGAGCAGATGCAGCTAATACCTCTCCTGATTTTGTAAATACCAACGTAGGCCGGTAATAGGTTTCCATAAGTCGCGAGGCAACAATTCCTATAACTCCCTTATGCCAACAAGCGTCAAAAACAACTGTACTTGCATTTTCTTGCTCCTCATTGGTAATGATTTGCTCTAAGGCTTGTTCTGTGATATTTTGATCAAGCTCTCTGCGTTTAATGTTAAACCCCTCTATTTCCTTTGCCTTTAATTCGGCTTCGGTTAGGTTTTTACTCAATAATAGTTCGACAGCATACCCACCATGTTTAATACGGCCCGCTGCATTAATTCGAGGAGCAATCACAAAAACCACATCGGTGATATTCAATTTCTTTCTTTTTATGGAATACATCAACGCTTTTAATCCCGCTCGTGGTGATTCATTCAATACTTGTAAGCCGTAATAGGCTAAAATTCTATTTTCTCCTGTAATTGATACAATATCTGCTGCGATAGCAGTAACCACTAAATCTAAATAAGGTAATAATTCATTTATAGGTAAGTGTTGACGGAATGATAGTGCCTGAATAAGTTTAAATCCTACTCCGCAACCACACAGATCTTTGAAAGGGTAACTACAATCTATTCTCTTAGGATTCAATATAGCTAATGCTTCAGGAAGGTGGGTTCCTGGCTTGTGATGATCACAAATAATAATTTCAATACCGTTGTCTTTGGCATAAGCAACCTGGGTAATTGCCTTGATACCACAATCAAGCGCAATGATCAATGTTATTCCCATTGTTGCTGCATGATCAATTCCTTTGAACGAAAGACCATAACCCTCCTCGTATCGATCAGGAATGTAAGGGATTGGTTTTAGTTGCTGTGCTTCTAAAAAATGAGTAACAAGACTCACGGCAGTCGTTCCATCCACATCATAATCGCCAAACACCATAACAGGCTCATGTGATGAAATAGCTTGTCGTATGCGAGCTACGGCGATATCCATATCAAGCATCAGGAAGGGATCATGTAGATCAGAAAGCTGAGGTCTAAAAAATGCTTTGGCCTGATCGTATGTTGTAATCTTGCGTTGAACCAACAATGAGGCATTAGATTGAGGAATTTGCAAAGCTTTAGCTAAAGCAAATACCTCCTCTTTATTGGGTTCCTCTTTAAACTTCCACTTCATATCAACTAAATCCACTAACGACAATAACAATTTCACCCTTAGGGCTATTTTCGCTGAAATGTAAAGTTAACTGCGATAGTGTTCCTCTTCGCGTTTCTTCAAACAATTTGGTCAATTCACGAGAAACACTTGCGAGTCTATCTTGACCAAAAGTTTCGCAAAATTGACTTAATGTTTTTACCAACCGATGAGGAGATTCATAAAATACCATTGTGCGAGATTCCTTTTCAAGTTGCTCTAAGCGTGTTTTTCGTCCTTTTTTGTGGGGGAGGAATCCTTCAAAAATAAAACGATCACAAGGCAACCCACTCTGTACAATTGCTGGAACAAAAGCAGTAGCTCCTGGAAGGGATACTACAGGTATATGTGAAGCGATGCAAGCACGAACTAACAAAAAACCAGGATCCGAAATTCCAGGTGTTCCTGCATCGGAGATCATTGCCACGGTTTTTCCTTGATGAAGTACTTTAATCACTCGATCAATTTCCCTGTGTTCGTTGTGTTGATGATGTGCACGCAATGGGGTATCTATACGATAATGCTTTAATAGTTTGCCACTAGTTCGAGTATTTTCAGCGAGTATAAGACTTACTTCATTCAGAACACGTACGGCTCGAAAACTGAGGTCTTCTAAGTTTCCTATTGGGGTTGGAACCAAATAAAGTGTTCCAAAATTGTTATGATTTAAAAATTTTTTTTCCAAAAAAATAAGATGATAGTATTAAAATTAAAGCCACATATGCTCCATAATGATCATATTGATTAATAGAGAGATGAGCAGATATTGCTAAAATAATATTAAAAACAAAACCAGCATAAGCCCATTCCCTTAATGTTGGCCAACGATTCCATAAAATCACCCCTAATCCGCATAGTTTTAAAAACCCCAAAGGCAAAACAATATAAGACGGAAATCCAAGTCCAGTGAAAGCACTTTGCATTTCAACTGTTTTTGTAAAATATTTAGAAACAGCTAATAAAGTCGTTAATGAAAACAAGGTGGTAACAATCCAATAAATAATTTTTGGAGCATTCATAATAATTAATTTAGGGTTAACAAAGCTAAATATACAATTCTTTTATGTATTCCAAAAAAACCGTTTCATATTCCTTGGTCCATTGATAATCAGGTTTTACTTGTTTTTGAACAAAAAGAAAGGCCTCTTGAGCATTAGATTTGGTTTTAAGCAAAGAAATTACACGCTGGTAGTCTTCGTGACGACCCTCAAACAATTGCTGAATGATTTTAGTTTCTGTAGTATTATTCGGCTGCTTTTCAACAAACTCAAGAGTTGATGGAACTTGTTCAAGTATCGACTCTAAAGAATCTTGTGGAGCAAAAGGCGGAGAAGAAGTTTCTCTAAAAATAGAGCGGGGATCTTCATTATGTGTTTCCGCAAATTGTAATAGACTCAATTTTTCAAATAATGTTAAAGCAAGTTCTTTTAGTTCTTTAGTGTCTGCTTTATCTTTTCTACGCAGTACTTTGTGCGCTAAACTCATCAATTCTTTTTCTAGTTCTTTTTTCATAAAATTGTTAAGATGCATCCTTTCAAGGAAATGGAATTTTATACCTTTGTTAATTGCTGTTCGTATTGTTACGATGTAACGAAAATAAAATTACAAAATGTTTCTTGAAAACAACATAAATAGAAATCAACAATTTGGATGGATTGAAGTCATTTGTGGTTCAATGTTTTCAGGAAAAACTGAGGAGTTAATACGAAGACTAAAACGATCTCGGTATGCCAAACAAAAAGTAGAGATTTTTAAACCTGAAATCGATAATCGTTATGAAGATGACATGGTGGTGTCCCACGATGATAATCAAATTCGATCTACCTCTGTACCCTCCGCTTCAAATATTCGTCTTTTGGCTGATGACTGCGATGTGGTCGGAATTGACGAGGCCCAATTTTTTGATGATGAAATTATCAATGTATGTAATGACTTAGCCAATAAAGGGGTACGAGTTATTGTCGCTGGACTTGATATGGATTTTAAAGGAAACCCCTTTGGACCTATGCCTGCACTTATGGCTACTGCCGAATATGTAACCAAAGTACATGCTGTATGTACTCGTACTGGAGGATTAGCTCAGTATAGTTTCCGAAAGTCTGAAAACGAAAATTTAGTAATGTTAGGCGAAACCTCAGAATATGAACCGCTCAGTAGAGCTGCCTTTTACAGAGCGTTGCATCAAGAAAAAGTTCGTGATCTTACCTCTGAATCGAACAATAAAAAATCTTCCCAAACCAAAAAAGCCTAATATGGCTGTACTTGAAACCACTCTCGAAATACATTTAAAAAATTTATCTCATAATTTACGTTTTATACGAAAACATCTCAAGCATTCTACGAAAATATTAGCTGTCGTGAAAGCCTCAGGTTATGGAAGTGATGCTGTAGGTATCTCAAAACATTTAGAACAACATCAAGTAGATTATCTGGGGGTGGCATATGTAAACGAGGGCGTAATTCTTAGAAAAGCTGGTATCAATATCCCCATTTTAGTACTTCACCCTCAAGAACCTAATCTCAGCACACTTATTGAGCATCAACTCGAACCCTCCATTTACTCCATGCGAATACTAAAAAAAATGATGGAGACTAGTAAAAACGAAATTCAATATCCAATTCATTTAAAATTTAATAGCGGCTTAAATCGCTTAGGATTTCGTCCTGAACAGATGAACGAGGTCATAAAAGAATTACAACAACTTTCATGTTTAAAAGTAAAAGGGCTTTACTCCCATTTAGCGGCTTCGGAAGATCATAATGAAAAAGAATTTACCTCAAAACAAATTAGTGTTTTTGAGCATGTCTGTAAGGAATATACCGATTTCACTGGTGAATCCCCAATTCGTCATCTTCTTAACACTTCTGGAGTAATGTGTTATCCTGGCTCACAGTACGATATGGTACGAACAGGCATCAGCTTATATGGATATAGCAACGATCCTTTGATTGATACCCAGCTAAAACCAGTAGCGATACTAAAAACGGTGATCTCTCAAATACATATACTGAAAAAAGGTATGACCTTAGGCTATAACAGAGCCTATGTGGCCAAAAAAGAAACGATAACGGCAACACTCCCCATTGGGCATGCCGATGGAATAGGTCGTCAATATGGTAATGGAAATGGGTACGTTTCAATACAAGGAAATAAAGTTCCGATTATTGGGAATGTTTGTATGGATATGATGATGGTCGATATTACTCAAATTGAGTGTAAGGAAGGGGATGAAGTTATCGTATTTGGCGATGATAATTGGTTGGCTGAAGATTTTGCTTCCTCTGTCCACACCATTTCTTACGAAATATTAACTTCGATTGCCTCACGTATAAAAAGGGTGATTATTTAATTTTATAACATTTTGTTACATTTTTGAAATATCCCTTAATACCTCTTGTTCTATTTGTATTTATGAGTATTTTTGCGTTTTAAGATATAGTCGTATGAAAGTTGCAATAGTAGGAGCTACTGGAATGGTAGGCAGTGTAATGTTAGCTGTGTTAAAAGATCGAAAGTTTCCTTTAACTGAACTTATCCCTGTTGCTTCTGAAAAATCAGTAGGTAAAGAAATTATCTATAACGAGAAACCTTACAAAGTTGTTGGAATCTCAACTGCAATTGACCTTCGACCCGATATCGCATTATTCTCGGCTGGAGGAGAAACTTCTTTAGAATGGGCACCAAAATTTGCCGCTGCCGGAATCACCGTTATAGATAATTCTTCAGCATGGCGAATGCATCCTGATCACAAACTCATTGTTCCTGAAATTAATGCTGCTATTTTAACAGAACAAGACAAAATCATCGCCAACCCTAACTGTTCCACTATACAAATGGTAATGGCACTAGCCCCTATCCATCGTGAATATGGAATTGAACGAGTTGTAGTATCTACTTATCAATCCATCACGGGTACTGGAGTGAAGGCTGTTCGTCAATTAGAGAACGAATATCAAAATATTGAAGGGGAAAGAGCATACCCACACCCCATTCATCGAAATGCCTTACCGCATTGTGATCTATTTTTGGACAATGGGTACACCAAAGAAGAAATGAAACTAGTTCATGAAACCCATAAGATATTAGATCCCAATATTCGAATTACGGCAACGGCCGTGCGAATTCCTGTGGTAGGAGGACATAGTGAGTCCGTAAATCTCACTCTTAATAAGGAAGTTGATTTAGCACACATACGTACTTTATTAAATGAAACTCCAGGGGTGCAAGTACAAGATAATCTGGCTCAAAATGAGTACCCAATGCCGCTTATGGCTGAAGGAAGTAATGATGTTTTTGTTGGAAGGATTCGTAAAGATGAATCCCAAGAAAAAGGGCTAAATCTTTGGATAGTAGCCGACAACCTACGTAAAGGAGCGGCAACCAATACCATACAAATAGCTGAATTTCTGTTATCAAAAAAATTTTAGTATATTGGATTTCTCAAATCTCTAAAAATGAAATTTTATTGTACTGCTTTAATTTTCTTAACCCTTTTTTTCTGTCAAAATACTACTACGCTGAAGTATCCACATACTAAAAAAGGAGACACCATTGATCGCTATTTTGGAGTTGAAGTCTCTGATCCTTATCGTTGGCTGGAAGACGATATGTCTGATCAAACCAAAGATTGGATTGAAAATCAAAATAAAGTTACTTTTGGGTATTTGGATAAAATTCCTTTCCGAAATGACATTAAAAAACGCCTTACCAGTATCTGGAATTACGAAAAACTAGGCACCCCTTTTAAAGAAGGAGACTACACTTATTTTTATAAAAACTCTGGCATTCAAAACCATTACGTGTTGTTTAGAAATAAAGAAAATAGCACCCCTGAAGTATTTTTAGACCCTAACAGCTTTTCTGAAGATGGAACTATATCCATGAGCGGAGTGAGTTTTAGTAATGATGGTTCCCATATTGCTTATTCCATCTCTGAAGGAGGAAGTGATTGGCGAAAGGTTATTATTCGGGATGCTGTTCAAAATAAAATTATAGGAGATACGCTAAAAGACATCAAGTTTAGTAGATTGTCTTGGAAAAATAATGAAGGATTTTATTACTCATCCTATGATAAACCTCAAGGGAGTGAACTTTCGGGTAAAACAGACCAACATAAACTTTATTATCACAAATTAGGAACCCCACAAAGCGAAGACCAAATAGTTTTTGGAGGAATACCTGAACAAAAACACAGATATGTTAGGGGCTACGTTACACAAGATGCTCGATACTTACTAGTATCCGCTTCAAAATCAACCTCAGGAAATAAGCTTTATATTAAAGATCTCACGAAAAAAAAAGCTTCCTTAGTTCCCGTTGTTAGTCATTATCAAGCAGATTCATATGTCATCGAAAACGAAGGAAGTCAATTGTTTATTGTCACTAATTTAAATGCCCCAAACAAAAAAATCGTCACCGTTGATGCTAATAATCCATCCCCTGAGCATTGGGAAGATGTAATTCCAGAGTCAGAACACGTTCTTGTTCCATCCAAAGGTTCAGGTTATTTTTTTGCAGAATACATGATTGACGCTCTTTCAAAAGTGTATCAATATCGGTACGATGGATCACTTATTCGTGAAATAAAACTCCCTGGCATTGGGAGTGCAAGTGGATTTAGTGGAAAGAAAGATCAAAAAGAATTGTATTTCAATTTTACAAATTATCATACGCCTAGCTCTAGTTATCTCTATGATCCAAAATCGGGAAAATATTCGTTGTATTGGACACCGGAAATTCTTTTTAAAAGCAGTGATTACGTCTCTAATCAAGTATTCTATACTTCAAAAGATGGAACCAAAATTCCGATGATCATTACCCATAAAAAAGATGTGACGCTAGATGGAAATAATCCCACTATATTGTATGGATATGGAGGTTTTAACATCAGTCTAACTCCCTCTTTTAGCATTACTAATGCAATATGGATGGACCTTGGCGGAGTTTATGCTGTGCCCAATTTAAGAGGCGGTGGAGAATACGGAAAAGAATGGCATAAAGCTGGAACGTTAATGCAAAAACAAAATGTTTTTGATGACTTTATTGGCGCCGCCGAATATTTAATAGCCCAGAATTATACAAATTCTAATCGATTGGCCATTCGTGGGGGGTCTAATGGTGGTTTGCTTGTGGGGGCTGTAATGACGCAACGTCCAACCCTTATGCGAGTTGCTCTTCCTGCTGTAGGTGTTATGGATATGCTTCGATATCATACTTTCACTTCAGGTGCTGGCTGGGCATATGATTTCGGAACTTCTGAACAATCTAAAGATATGTTCGAATACCTCAGAAATTATTCGCCACTGCATAATCTTGTCGAAGGAACTTCTTATCCAGCAACCTTAGTCACTACGGCTAATAAAGATGATCGTGTAGTTCCTTCACACTCATTTAAGTTTGCCGCGACTCTTCAGGAAAAACACATCGGAGAAAATCCTGTTCTAATACGTATTGAAACAAACGCAGGGCATGGAGCTGGAACACCAGTAAACAAAACCATAGATCAATATGCTGATATTTTTGGATTTACCTTGCACAATATGGGAGTAAATCCATTTGTAAAAACTACAAAGTTTTAATTGATCCTAGTAATGTTGTTGGTCTAGGAATTCAAATAGATCTAAAATATCGAATTCAACTCATCAATTTTTCCTCGGAAAACTCTACCATAAAATAATTGTTAATTGGGGGGTAAACTCATCTTAAAATCCTCCATAAACTTTGTGGTGTATTTTCCCGCAACATAGTCTGGATGGTCCATTAACTGACGATGAAAAGGAATGGTTGTTTTAATTCCTTCTATTACAAATTCGTCTAGTGCGCGTTTCATCTTATTTATTGCTTCCTCACGGGTTTGAGCCGTAGTGATCAGTTTAGCAATCATGGAATCATAATGCGGTGGAATGATATAACCTCCGTAAACATGAGTATCCAATCGAACACCATGTCCTCCAGGGGTATGTAAAGTCGTTATTTTACCAGGGGAAGGTCGGAAGTCATTGAATGGATCTTCAGCATTAATACGACACTCAATAGAATGGAGTTTTGGAGTATAGTTTTTTCCTAATATTTTTATTCCAGCAGCCACTTTAATTTGTTCACAAATTAAATCAAAGTCAATCACTTGTTCAGTAATTGGATGTTCAACTTGGATCCGTGTATTCATTTCCATAAAATAGAAGTTTCGGTTTTTATCGACCAAAAACTCTACTGTCCCTGCTCCCTCATATTTAATAAATTCAGCGGCTTTAACAGCGGCCTCGCCCATTTTTTTCCTTAATGCATTTGTCATAAAAGGAGAAGGTGTTTCTTCGGTTAGTTTTTGGTGTCTTCTTTGTACGGAGCAATCTCTTTCGGATAAATGGCATGCCTTTCCATAAGCATCTCCAATAATTTGAATTTCTATATGACGAGGTTCTTCAATAAGTTTTTCCATATACATGCCGTCATTGCCAAACGATGCTTTGGCTTCTTGACGGGCACTTTCCCAAGCTTTTTGTAAGTCTTCTTCCTTCCAAACAGCCCGCATCCCTTTTCCTCCACCTCCAGCAGTTGCTTTTAGCATAATAGGGTAACGCATTTTTTTGGCCAGTCTTTTACTTTGTTCAAAAGACTCGATGAGTCCCTCTGACCCTGGAATTGTAGGAACACCAGCTGCTTTCATTGTCGCTTTGGCGGTGGCTTTATCTCCCATTTGTTCAATCATTTGATTGGATGCCCCGATAAATTTTATTTTGTGTTCTTCACATATTTTTGAAAACTTAGCGTTTTCTGATAGAAAACCATAACCTGGGTGGATGGCGTCAGCATTGGTAATTTCTGCTGCGGCTATAATATTAGCGATTTTTAGATAAGACTCATTACTTGGTGCTGGTCCAATACATACTGCTTCGTCAGCAAACTTAACATGTAAACTTTCTTCGTCTGCTTTGGAATAAACCGCAACCGTTTTAATGCCCATTTCACGGCATGTTCGAATAATTCTCAAGGCGATTTCTCCCCTATTTGCTATGAGTATCTTTTTAAACATGTATTTCCTTTTTAAATTAAGATGGATCTACCAAAAATAAGGGCTGATCAAATTCGATAGGGGATGAATCTTCGACTAATATTTTAACAATTGTTCCGTTTATTTCTGACTCGATTTCATTAAACAGCTTCATGGCTTCAATAACACACAGAACATCTCCTTCTTGAATTTGTTTCCCTACATCAACGAAATTGGGTTTGTCTGGAGATGGTTTACGATAAAATGTTCCTATGATAGGGGATTTAATTGTTACATAATTATCATCAGCAGAGGTTCCAGTTTCTTTAACCGGTGTTGGAGTCGTTTCTGTTACGGTAGGGCTAGAAACCACCTGCAGTTGTTGAGGAACCTGTTGTACTACTGCCGTTGTACCCAACGATTTGTTATCATTGGTCTTAATGGTGATTTTAACGTCTCCTGTTTCGAGTTTTACTTCGCTTACCCCTGATTTAGAAACGAATTTAATCAGATTTTGAATTTCTTTTAATTCCATATCGACTTGTTAATTGTTAGTTGTATTTGCCCACTTTAAGTAGGAAGCTCCCCAAGTAAATCCTCCTCCAAAAGCAGCAAAAATTAGGTTATCTCCTTTCTTAAAAATATGTTCGTAATCATATAACAAAAGAGGAAGTGTTGCGGCTGTGGTATTGCCATAATGTTTTATATTCATTAAGACTTTACTGTGTTCAATGTTTAATCTTTTCGCAACAGCATCAATAATACGTTTATTTGCTTGGTGAGGAACCAGGTAATTTATATTGTGCTGGGTTAGTTTGTTTTTATTCATTAGTGCCCGTGCAGCATCTGACATATTGGAAACGGCATATTTAAATACCGTCTTTCCGTCTTGTTTAAGGAAATGTTGTTTGTTTCTAACGGTTTTAGTTGAGGCTGGTAATACAGAACCTCCTGCTTGAACCGATAAAAAATCTCGCCCAATACCATCACTTCTTAGATATTCGTCTTGCAGGCCTAAACCTTCGTAATTAGGTTCAAATAAAACTGCTCCTGCTCCATCTCCGAAAATAATACATGTTGCTCTATCTTCATAATCTACAATGGAAGACATCATATCCGCTCCTATCAAAAGAATTTTATTATAATTTCCTGAACCTATATAGGCAGAAGCTGTTGACATCCCGTACAAAAACCCAGAACATGCTGCTTGAATATCAAAACCAAAAGCATTAACTGCTCCAATTTCTGACGCTACGTAAGCAGCAGAAGCCGCCACAGGCATATCAGGGGTTGCTGTTGCTACCAGTACTAGATCAATTTCTGAGGGATCTAGGGTGGCTTTTGTAATAAGTTCCTTAGCTGCTTGTATACACATATAGGAGGTCCCTAAAGATTTAGGCTCCAAAATTCTTCGCTCTACGATTCCTGTTCTTGAACGTATCCAGGCATCATTGGTATCTACCATACCTTCTAAATCAGTATTAGTAAGTACTTTTTCGGGTACATATGCCCCAATTGCAGTAATGGCTGCGTGGATGTTTCGTTTCATTTAGCGTAATTGATTTTTTATAAAAAACAATCAAAATCGGTTGAAAATTAATAAAAACAGATGGTTTTTAGACAAAAAATATGTTTTTTTTTACTTTTTGCGCAAAAAAAAACGTTTCTATAGAAACGTTTTTTATCGATATGTGGTGATAAAGTATTAGGCTTCGGCCGGTTCAGATGAATCAATCAAAACTTTTCCTCTGTAATATAATTTACCTTCGTGCCAATGAGCGCGGTGATATAAATGGGTTTCGCCTGTCGCAGAACATGTCGCAACTTGGGGGGTTGTTGCCTTGTAGTGAGTACGTCGTTTGTCGCGACGAGTTTTCGATATTTTTCGTTTAGGATGTGCCATTTTGGTACGTTTACGGTTTTAATTTTTTTAATGCGTTCCAACGAGGATCAATATCATCGTCAAAACTTTGTTGAGTTTTTGGTTGTAATTTTTCTAATTGTTGAATCACTTCGGAGGTTAAACTTCCGTCTATTACTCCAGGGTGAACACGTTTTTGGGGAAGTGATAGCACAAGAGTTTCATAAAGATAATGAGCAGTATCAAACTGATAGCTTCCGTAGGGAAGAATCAGCAGAGCATCTTGCTCATTGTCATAAGATTCGCCAAACTTAATAACCAAATCAAATTGGGTATTTATTGGTAGGTCAAAAGGTTCAGTTGTAACATCACAATTAATATTAACATGTCCTGACAAAGCAAAGTGTACTTCTAAAAGTGTACTTTTTTTGTTTAAAATGATGGAGGCTATCAACTGAGTTTCATTGAACTCGTGGTAATCAAATGCTTCAAAGAACGTGTTGTGTATTGAAAAGTCAAATTCATGAAAGCCTTCCTTAAGACCAGAAAATGAAATCGTAAAAGGAGCAAGAGGATCCATAGAATTCTCAATTACAGTCGGCAAATATATAAAAAATATATAGTTACTGTACATTTTAGCCACTTATCTCCTGTCTTTTTTTCGAATTTTAATTGCTAAAGGGTTTCGATTCATTTCGGCGTAATCAGCCCTATTTTTTAAGATATCGATAGCTGCAAAGACCGCCTCTCGAAAAGAACTGTGATCAGCTTGATTTTTTCCAGCTATTTCATAAGCGGTTCCATGATCTGGCGATGTTCGCACAACAGCTAATCCTGCGGTAAAATTTACTCCTAATCCAAATGACAAGGTTTTGAATGGAATTAACCCTTGATCGTGATAAGCTGCAAGAACAGCGTCATATTTTTGGTATTGATTAGATCCAAAAAAACTGTCTGAGGAAAAGGGTCCAAAGACCATAAAATTATCTTTTTCCATCGCTTGTAATGTGGGCCTTAATACGTTTTCATCTTCTTTCCCTATCACACCATGATCTCCCGCATGGGGATTGATTCCCAAAACAGCAATTTTGGGTTTTCGAATGCCAAAGTCAGACTTTAAAGATTGTGCCATGACCATGACTTTTTTAATAATTCGATCAGGAGTTATTTGGGTAATTACATCTTTTACAGGGACATGATCGGTAATCAAACCTACTCGAACGTTCTCATTTATCATAAACATTAAAGTCTCCCCCTTTAACTCTTGTGCTAAATAATCAGTATGACCTGGAAATTTAAACTTCTCCTGCTGTATTGTCGCCTTGTTAATGGGAGCAGTTACTAAGGCATCAATGTATCCCGATTTCAAATCATTTGTTGCTGCCTTTAAAGATTTGAATGCAATTTCTCCAGCAGAAGTGGTGGGTTTTCCGTATTCAGGAACAAATCGTTCGTTCCATACCTGTTTGACATTTAGCTTATTGGAAATAGGTTGTTGTTGAACGCCTTGAACAGGGACCTGAATATTGAGTTTTTTTAGCTCTGAAACAACAAACTTTGGGTGCGCATATATTACTGGGGTGCAACACTCAAGCATATGAACATCAGCAAAAGTTTTTAAAATTACTTCTACTCCAATTCCGTTAGGGTCTCCAATAGAAATACCTATGTTTGGTGCACTCATCTTTTCCGTACTTTTGTAAACAAAGGTAATCAATTCAATATGTTTACAGGCATTATCGAAACACTCGGATCAATTGTTTCAATTGAAAGGGAACAAAATAATATACATTTTTCTTTAAAAAGTACATTGACCCATTCGCTTAAAATTGATCAAAGCTTAGCACACAATGGGGTATGTCTTACAGTAGTCAATATCCAAAATGAGGTGTATTCCGTGACTGCCATTCAAGAAACATTAGAAAAAACTGCCCTTCATAATTGGAAAATTGGAGATCAAGTTAATTTGGAACGAGCCATGAAACTAGGGGACAGATTGGACGGTCATATGGTACAAGGGCATGTAGATCAAGTTGGGACTTGTACTCAAATACAAGAACAGGGAGGAAGTTGGCTGTTTCATTTTACCTATGATCAATCCCATGGAAATATTACGATTGAAAAAGGATCGATAACAGTTAATGGAACAAGCCTTACTGTTATTCAGTCTCAACTAGGAGCTTTTAGCGTAGCCATCATTCCTTACACTTTTGAACATACCTGTTTTCATCAATTGAAAGTAAATGATCTTGTTAATTTAGAGTTTGATATGATTGGAAAGTATATTGTCCAATTAACAAAAAATAAATAATAACGCTATTTTTTGCACATTAAATGTTTTGGGGTCTTCCATATTATTTTATTTAAAAAATTTGGTTAAGCATTTGTAAAGTTGTGCTGGGGTAGTTATTTGTTTATTTAAATTTACCAAAAATAAATATCATATTATGAAACACTTTTACGCTTTACTATTTTTATCTGCTTTACTCCAAGCACAAGAACCCTTACCATATTTAGAAACGTTTGACTCTTTCACTGAAACAGGCTCAACAGTAAACTTTTCATTAGATGGTTGGACACTAGAATCAAATGGAGGTACTGAAACTTGGGAAGCGAGAAGTTTTTCAGGAAACAATTTCGCTCAAGCTACCTCTTACCAATCAGGTGAAAATATGGACGTTTGGATTGTATCACCCGCAATTGATCTTTCAAGTGCAACTTCTCCCGTATTCACCTTCGATTATTCTCATGGTTATTTTAATGGGCAAGTTTTATCTGTGAAAATTTCGGAGAGTTTTGATGGAGTTGTTTCTAATTCTACGTGGACTGAAGTAACGTCTTCAGCCTCTATCTCGGACGGGATTTCAACTGGGTATACAAGCTTTAGTTCATCAAGTGAAATAGATCTTTCTGTTTTTCAAGATACCATTTACATTGCTTTTCAATACACAGCAGATGCTACCTCAACCCCTGAAGTCACATCAACAATTCAAATTGATAATGTTTCTGTAAAAGAACCAACCGTTTTCAATGAAGAACCAACAGTGCTAACGACTGGGGATATTGTTGTAACTTCTCTGCTAGGGGATGCTCCTGACGGTTTTCAATTCATTCCTCTTGTAGATATAAACGAAGGAACGGTGGTTTATTTTACAGATAATGGTTATACAGGTACTGAACTAAGAAGTGGAGAAAACACTGTCACATGGACAGTTCCATCTGGTGGAGTTACTGCTGGGACAATCACAACACTAGAGGACGATAGTAGTAGTTCGTGTGAGGGTTGTGAGGCGTATACAGAAGATTTTTCAGGAAAACTTTCTGGTTTATCTAGTAGTGGAGATCAAATTATAGTCTATCAGTTAGATGATTCTCAAGAACCTTTTTATATTTTTTGTGTAACTTCTAGTAGTACCCTTTGGCATGAAGATAGTGATTCCAATATTACAGCCCTCCCACCTGGACTAACAGATGGCTATACTGCTGTAGCTGTGGGAGCAGGTGAAGGTGCTGAAGCTGAATATGATAATGTATGGCTTGATCCCTCTATTACACTAGAAGGCAGTAAGCCTGAAATTTTGACTATCGTTGGGGACACTGATAATTGGATTCAGAGTAATTCTAGGCCCTCAGCAGATACTTGGAAAATTACCAGTGTCAGCTTATCCATTGATAATTTTTCATCGACCAAACTTACTATCTATCCTAATCCAACATCAGAACTAATTAATGTGATGGGCTTAGCGGGACTGAAAACCGCAAAAATTTATGACTTAAGCGGAAGAAAAGTTTTAGAACGTAATTTTGAAAACAAATTAGATATTCAATCTTTATCAAGAGGTATTTATTTACTCGATATTTCCAATAAAGATCTAAGTTCCACTTTTAAGCTTATAAAAGAATAAAAACTTAAACTAAGTTTTAGATGTAAAAAGCTCCCAATTGGGAGCTTTTTACATTTGATACAACCAAGATGCTGGGTTTTGTGGAGTTGTGTTTAAAAATACGCTAAACTGTAAGGTTGTTTTATCAGTAGACGGATTGGTAAATATTTCCCCTAGGTCTTGCTTGGCGATTACTTTATCTCCTTTTTTGACCCACACTTTGCTTAAGTTTTGATATGAGGTGATATAGTTACCATGTTGAACCAATACAATTGGGTTGCTCCCTTTGAATTGAATAATGTTCAACACCGTCCCTTCAAATATACTTCTTGCGGTACTTCCTTTAGCTGTTGCTATCGTTACACCATTGCTTTTTATTGTTGTCGTCCTTACTAGTGGGTGACGTTGTGTGCCAAATTTTTGTGTCACTACGCCCTTACGCACAGGCCAAGGTAACCGTCCTTTGTTGGCCTTGAAGTTCGCCGCTAAAGCTCGAGCTTCAGGAGTCAATGCAAAGTCTTGGGTTGCCGTTCCTGCTTTTCTATTTGACGCTGCAATCGCTTCTCGAATTAAACGATCTATTTCTTTATTCAATGCTTCGCGTTGACGTTGCTTTTTTTTAATTTGACTCGCGTATTTCGATTCTTGCTTTCGCAATGTTTTGATCAATTCATTTTGAAGTTGCTGATCCTTTCTTAAGTCTGTTTGAACCGTCCTGTTTGCAATTTGTAGTACCTCTTTTTCTGTTTTTTGATTCAGCAAATCAGCATTAAGGTTTTGTATTGTTTTTGTTTTTTGCTGAATTTTTAGTCCTTGTTGTTGTCGATAATCTGCATATTGCTTCATATATTGGATCCTTTTGTAGGCTTGCAAAAAACTTTCAGAGGACAACAAAAACATTAACCTGTTTTGTTTGGATTTATTTTGACGTGACTTGACAATCATATCCGCATAATCTTCTTTTAGCCGTTTGAGTTCTGTTCTTAGTTGATCAATGGTGCGAATATTAATATTTATTCGCTGAGTAAGCTGATTAATCTGACGGTTTGTCAATCGGATTAATTGGTCTTGTCGCTCTATTTTAAGACTTAGTTCTTCGACCTCCACTAAAACATTAGATTTTCTTTGTTTACTCGTTTGCAAAAGGGAATTAATCTGAATGATTTCTTGTTGTAAACGTTTGCGTTGTGCTTCTAATTGCTCTTTTGTTGATTGCCCATAATTCAGACTACAAATAAAAAGTGATATACATAAAAGCCCCCAAGATTTCATAATTCAATTCTATGGTAACCTTCAGGGATTTCAAAAGGAAACGCAAGGTCCCGATCAACTTCTGCTCTTCGAATAATAAAACTTAAAGTCGCATCCTCAGAAATACATTCTATTTTCATTGGAATCCATATTCCTTCCTTCTTTTGATAATCACTATATTGTACTAGAATGGATTGATTACGAATTCGAACATATTGATTTTGCATTAAAAAATTGGAGTCAAAACGAACGGTTTGTTCGATTCTGGAATTCGTAAACGACATTACATAAGATGCTTGATCAAAGGTTAGTTTAGAACGCTTAAAAGGTCGTTCTAACACAGGTCGACCAAAGATTAAGCTGTTGAGATCGTTAAAATCAATTGATATTCCCAAAAGATCATACAAGCGGTCAAAGTTTCCCTGGTAATAATTTCGATTTATTTTATCATAAAAAACTAACCCATCCTCGTCGATAACTCCTTTAGCTATTGGAACAATAAGTGAAGTACTAATCCAAATTTTTTGATTGGATTGAACCCGTATATTTGTTTGAATGCTTTGGTCAAAATCTCCTTTTTGAAGCCTTACTTTTCCTCGGAGATTAAGCGTTTTAAAGGAAAGCGGTGAAATGGATTTAATAAGAACTTTTGCCTTTAAATTAAAGTCCAGCTCGGGTTTCGGTTTTATAGGCTTTAATGATTTACAACTAGAAACAAAGACTAGCAAGGTTAAAGCGAACAAAACTTTTATTTTTTTCATTTATTTTAATGTTGAGTAATCCCCTATACTGACCGATTTAAAGTGTCCATCATAATAAACTTTATTACCAACCATAGAATCTTGTAAATCTGCATTAATAATAGTTGATTCTGATTGTACAATAGAATTTTTAATCGAACTATTGATTATTTTAGTCTTAGGCCCAACAGAAACATAAGGCCCAACTGTACTGTTTTCTAACACTACACCCTCCGCTATAAAACATGGAGATATAATAGTACTGTTTTCATGGGTGTATTTTGTTGAAATCAATTCTTGACCCTCTTGGTGTATAAACTGGAGCATTTCTTGATTTGTTTGTATAGTAATTGTTGGATT
Source organism: Flavobacteriaceae bacterium (assembly GCA_965659665.1). Classification (GTDB taxonomy): domain Bacteria; phylum Bacteroidota; class Bacteroidia; order Flavobacteriales; family Flavobacteriaceae; genus CBFHWU01. The sequence continues at coordinate 39,330 of CBFHWU010000029.1, read as the reverse complement.
TCCACAATCCATCCAAGCAGATACTTCTCCAGGTACAAAACGCTTTCCCTGTTGTATCATTTGAAGAATGCCGTCATTGATTTGATATTCACCGCCATGAGTCAAATTGCTGTCAAGTACATGTTGAAGCTGAGTTTTAAGTGCTCCTATGTCTTTGAAATAATAAATCCCTATAGCTGCCAAATCAGAGACAAATTCACTCGGCTTTTCAACCAAGGAGTTAATGTATCCTTGATGATCTTGCTTGACTACTCCATACGCTTCGGGATTATTCACTTTTTTTACCCAAATTACGGCATCTGCATTTGGGTCTAATGTAAAATTAGCTCGAATAAGCGTATCGGCATAAGCCACAATAGCTGGTCCGGAAAGGGAAGGTTCAGCACACATAATTGCATGCCCAGTTCCCAATGGATTAAGTTGTCGATATATGACCCCTTTCGCTCCTAAGCTGCTTGACAAAGCCAATAAAGACTCCTCAACGTCTTTACCAAAAAAAGCGGGGTCACCCAAAATAAAGGCTATTTCTTCAATTGGCGTATTTACCAGATTAACTATGTCACACACTAAACGATTAACAATAGGCATGCCAGCGACTGGCACTAAAGGTTTTGGTATTGTAAGTGTATGAGGCCTTAATCGAGAACCACGACCAGCCATTGGTACTATAATTTTCATTTTTTTCTTGTATTTTGACTACTATTCAACTCCTGTACTACCAAACCCCCCAGAACCGCGTTCAGTTATAGATAAATTTAACGTTTCGTGCCATTCTGCTCGTTCGTGCTTAGCAATGACCAATTGAGCAATTCGATCTCCATCTTTAATTTCAAATACTTGATGGGATAAGTTAATTAATATTACCCCTATATCTCCTCGGTAGTCAGCATCTACAGTTCCTGGGCTATTGAGAACCGTTATTCCTTTTTTTAAAGCCAAACCGCTTCGTGGGCGGACTTGTGCTTCGGTTCCAATAGGTAGTTCTAATTGAAGTCCTGTGGGGATCAATTGACGCTCCATGGGTTGTAAATGAACGGGAGATGATAATTTTGCTCGTAAATCTAACCCTGCAGAAGCTAAAGTTTCATAAGTAGGTAATGAGTGATTTGAAGTATTGACAATACGGATAGTCATAATGTTTATTGATTAAATAATCTCACAGTTACAAATTTACAAAAAGAATAGGTTTTTACTCATCTATCTTTATTTTGGTTGAGGAGAAGAAAAACGAGGAGTGATTGTTTTTTTTGGGTTAAGCAAAGTGTAAAATCGTTTTCCTTTAAAGGTGTATACTAGTGCCATTTGGTCTTTTAGAAGTGGTATGGGAATAGGAATTGAGTTCGTATATTCCATCTTTGTGTCACGATGAAGTGTCAAATCATCGGACTTGGGGTCAATAAAGATTCTACAACTGTAATTAGGGTTCGATAACGAGGAAGGATATATGATTTTAGACTGATTATTATTGAAATATATTTTCTCAAGCAAGGGATATGGTTTTTCGAGTTCAATAGTAACCTCAACTCCTGAACCTCCCTGAGGCATTCCTGCAATCCAATGATCTGCGGTTACGGCCGTAATTTTAAATGGTGGGGATACTTCATGGCGAATATTAAATATGTCAGGTGTTGAATTACGCACTGCGTTAGAGCATTGTATTGTAATCAGGCCACAAAAAAATAATATAAGGGGGCTTTTCATAAATAAAATTTATAAAATTAAACCAACTATGGTGCCAAACTATCCGTTTAAAGCTTCTGCTCCACCTACAATTTCAAGAATTTCGTTAGTTATAGCCGCCTGTCGTGCTTTGTTATACGTGAGTTTTAACTGATCCCTGAGTTCAGTGGCATTATCAGTAGCTTTATGCATGGCAGTCATTCGGGCTCCATGTTCACTTGCAAAAGAATCTCTGATTGCCTTGAACAATTGTATTTTAAGCGATTTAGGAATTAACGTTTCAATTATTTCTGCTTGATTCGGCTCATAGATATAATCAGAGGGAAAGGATTCTTCTGATTTAACAGCCTGTATGGGTAAGAATTGTTCGGCCATGACCAACTGCGTAGCCGCATTTTTAAAACGATTATAAACTAGTTCAACACGATCGTAGGATCCTTCAGCGAACATTTTCATGATGTCTTCAGCGATTGAAGCCACATGATCAAAGCTTAAATTATCATAAACCTCACTTCGATTAGCTTCGATTGTTAATTCTTTACTCAACACATCGTGGCCTTTTTTTCCGATGGTATAAACCCCAACATATTGTTTCGCATACACTACAGATGAGCGTTGTTTTACTTCTTTAATTATATTAGAATTAAAAGCACCACATAAGCCTCTGTTCGAGGAAATAGCCACCAATAAAATTTTTTCAACACTACGTTCTTTGGTGTAGATATTGTCGGAAGAATCTTCAATAGAAGAGCTAAGGTTTTGCAATAGTTCAGTCAACTTATCCGAATAAGGTCGCATAGCAGTAATTGCGTCTTGGGCTTTTTTAAGCTTTGCTGCCGAAACCATTTTCATGGCACTTGTAATTTGCATAGTGGAAGATACCGATGCGATACGATTTCGAATTTCTTTTAAATTTGCCATATCAACCCTTCAAAAATAATTAATAATTAGATGCTAAATCTTTAGCAACGCTTGTTAAAGTGTTAATGACTTCATCGGTCAACTTTCCTTGCTTTAGGAGGTCTAACGAATCTCGATGTTTGGCATTAAGTAAATCGATATAGTTACGTTCGAATTCTTTTATTTTTTGGACAGGAACTGCCTTTAAAAGGTTTTTTGAGCCCGCAAAAATAATAGCGATTTGATCCTCTACCGTAAAGGGATCGTTTTGAGCTTGTTTTAATATTTCAACATTACGACGGCCTTTTTCGATTACATTTAAAGTGGCAGCGTCTAAGTCCGAACCGAACTTAGCGAAAGCTTCTAACTCACGAAACTGAGCTTGGTCAAGTTTTAATGTTCCTGAAACTTTTTTCATCGATTTAATCTGAGCTGACCCTCCAACACGAGATACAGAAATCCCAACATTAATGGCTGGTCGAACACCTGAATTAAATAGATCTGACTCTAAAAAGATTTGACCATCCGTAATTGAGATTACGTTGGTTGGAATATAAGCCGAAACATCTCCAGCTTGTGTTTCAATGATAGGCAAAGCAGTTAGCGAACCTCCCCCTTTTACGACAGGCTTAAGCGAGTCAGGTAAATCATTCATTTCTTTAGCAATAGCATCATCAGCAATAACTTTTGCTGCACGTTCTAACAAGCGGGAGTGCAAATAAAACACATCTCCAGGATAGGCTTCACGTCCTGGGGGACGACGAAGTAACAAAGATACCTCACGATATGCGACGGCTTGCTTAGATAAATCATCATAAATAATCAATGCTGGGCGACCTGTATCACGAAAATATTCACCAATAGCAGCACCTGCAAACGGAGCATATACTTGCATTGGAGCCGGGTCAGAAGCGTTTGCGGCTACAATGGTTGTATAAGCCATTGCCCCTTTATCTTCAAGTGTTTTAGCAATCCCTGCAACTGTTGATGCTTTTTGACCTACAGCAACATAAATACAATAAACGGGTTCCCCTGCATCATAAAATTCTTTTTGATTTAAAATAGTATCGATACAAACGGTCGTTTTACCTGTTTGACGGTCACCAATGACTAGTTCTCGTTGGCCTCTACCGATAGGAATCATTGCATCAATAGATTTGATTCCTGTTTGTAAAGGTTCGTTCACAGGCTGACGATAGATTACTCCAGGAGCTTTGCGTTCAAGAGGCATCTCGTATAAATCTCCTGCAATGATCCCTTTACCATCAATGGGTGATCCTAATGCATTGACTACACGTCCCACAATTCCTTCACCAACATTAATGGAGGCAATACGCTGTGTACGTTTTACAGTGTCTCCTTCTTTCACTCCTTTTGAGGGACCCAATAGAACCACACCAACATTATCTTCTTCAAGGTTTAATACAATTCCTTCAAGTCCAGAGTCAAAAGCAACGAGCTCTCCATATTGAGCATTCGAAAGACCATATACACGGGCAATCCCATCACCTACTTGAAGCACTGTTCCAACCTCATCTAAAGAAGCACCAGCTTCAAAACCTGTTAATTGTTGCTTTAAAATTGCGGATACTTCCGCTGCTTTCACCTCTGCCATAATTTTATGCTATTGATGTATGTTTTTTAAATTTTTGCTTGAGTGTTTGTAATTGGTTACTGACACTAGCATCATATTGTAAATCCCCAATACGTAAAAGGAAACCTCCTATCAAATTGGGATCAATCTTATTGGTTATACTCACTTCTTTGGGTGTGAGTACTTTTATTTTATTTAAAACTTCTTTTTGAAGTGTGGGGGTAAGGGGTATTGCCGTGGTTACGATCGCTTCTTGTTTGCCCAGATGATTATTATACAATTCAACATATTTGTGAGCTATCCCGTCTAAATAAGCTGCTCGATTATTATTGGCGACAAGCAGCAAAAAGGATTGAGTTTGTTCGTTAAGGTTAGAAAAAATGGCCTTTAGAGTACTCCCTTTTAGGTCGGCGCTAATAATTGGACTATTCAAAACAACCTCCAAGTCACGACTATTTTTTAAAGTGGCAGAGATCGTTTGCATATCTAAAGCCATTACATTGGCTTTATCCTTTTCAAGTGCATTTGACAAAGCTGCTTTGGCATAACGAAGCGCGACACGAGTTCCTTTCATTACTGAATATTTACGTCTTTAAGAAGTGATTGAACCAACTCATTTTGTTTTTTATCGTTTGAAAGGGCTTGTTTAGTCACTTTTTCAGCGATATCAATAGATAAAAGAGCAACTTGGTTTTTGAGTTCTTCAATCGCTGCTTGTTTTTCAGAAACAATAGCCGCTTGAGCTTGTGATAAGATTTGACTCGCCTGAAGCTGTGCGTCATTTTTAGCGTCATCAATGAGTTTTTGTTTGAGCTCACGAGCTTCTTTAAGCAAATGGTCTCTTTCGGCACGGGCTTCTTTTAAAATGCGTTCGTTGTCTGCTTGGACATTTTGCATTTCTTTTCGTGCTTCTTCAGCAGCTTTCAATGCGTTTTGAATCCCCTCTTCTCGCTCGTTGATTGACCCGAGGATAGGCTTCCAAGCAAATTTTTTGAGCAATAAAATAAGGCCTACAAAGATAAAGGTTTGCCAAATAAAGAGTCCAAAAGAAAACTCACCTAATAATTTTTCCATATCAATTTATATTACAACCACGAAAGCAGCGACAGGTATTGTTGTCGCCACTATTTTTCATGGTGAGTTATCTTTATACTGCAAACAAAGCTGCGAATCCGATACCTTCAATAAGAGCTGCAGCAATTAACATTGCTGTTTGAATCTTTCCATAGGCTTCAGGTTGACGAGCAATGGCTTCCATCGCGGAACTACCAATGTTACCAATTCCTACTCCTACTCCGATTACTACTAATCCTGCACCTACAATAGCTGGAATTTCCATATATATGTTGTTTTAATTGTTATATGATAATTTAATGTATTTCATCGTGTTCCTCCACAGCAAATCCAAAATATAATGCTGAGAGCATGGTAAATATATATGCCTGTAATAAGGCTACTAAAATTTCAATGATTGATATAGCAAATGCCAATACAAAGGACAAACTGCTACCTAACCAGCTGTTGAAAATAAACATCAAACCGATCAAACTGAACAGTACAATATGACCCGCTTGCATATTAGCGTACAATCGGATGAGTAATGAAAAAGGTTTGATAAAAACCCCTAATAATTCAATGGGCGCCAAGGCTATTTTCATTAGAAAGGGTACTCCTGGCATCCAAAATATGTGTCCCCAATAATTTTTATTCGCCGTAAAATTAGTGATTAAAAATGTAACCAATGCTAAACCGAAAGTAACGGCAATATTCCCTGTTACGTTAACCCCCAAAGGGGTTAATCCCAACATATTTAAGAACCAAATAAAGAAAAAAACGGTAAGTAAGAAACTCATGTATCTTCTATGATGTTTTACCCCAATGTTTGGGATCGCTATTTCATCTCTTATGTATAGAATGATAGGCTCAAAAAAGCGACCAATACCTGTTGCGATTCCATTATTACTGGCATATGATCGTCCCAGGCTTCTAAATAACATAAACATCAAAACTGCAATAAAAAGCATAGAAACTACGCTTTTTGTCATTGACAAATCTAAGGGAGCAACATTTGTGGGGTGATATTCGTCATCATATAGTATGGTTCCCTCGGGGTCTGTTTTGTATATTTTGCCGTGATATAATTTGTAATAATTACCCTCAATATTAGCAACTGCTTTTCCGTGCTTTAGCTTTCCTGACATAAAAGTCTTCAACCCATCATCCCATAAAATGACTGGAAGTGAAAATCCAATATATTTGTGCTCTCCTTGGTCTGTGGTGTAGGAGCCAAGACTAAAATCGTGGGTATCTTCGAGGTGATGAAGAATATACGCTTTTATTTCAGATTTTAAATCTCCTTTTTTTGATTCTTCTATGTTAGTAGAATTTGCATAAGAAATCGTAGTTGAACAACTAAATAACAACGTAATAAATATGTATTTCCAGTTCATCATCGAATTCCTCTATTAACAATGTCAATTTGGACGGTGCAAATGTAAGGGTTTCAATAAAAATAAAAAATTCTTTTTTGTTAAAGCTTCATTGTTTATTTAAACTATTTGCAATCCAAAAAACTTCAAAGAAAAGACACAAGAAATAAGGGATAAAAAAAAGAGAGAATTCGCTTTTAGTGAACTCTCCATCCTGCTTAAAAAGTGGGAGAATAAAAATAAAATAAGCCATCAATTTCAGTAAGCTGCCTCCCATAAAGACAAATCCTTCAATATTCATTTTTAGGGCATAAAAATAGAAATAAGCTGCACATATAAAAATGGCTAAAAAAAAATTCAATACATAATTAACAATTAGTATAGTGATTAAATTTTTAAAAAAAAGAAATTGAATAAAAAAAGAAACCGCTAAAATAAGGAGTAAATAAATTGCAAAACGTAAAAGATTAGGTGACATTAATTAAGTTTGTTAAGCTTTTTTATAAAAGCATACAAACTTAAAAAAAGGGCGACCATTACACAAAGTAAGGCAAATGTTTTTCCACTATCATAACGAGCATCGAGCCACTTCCCTGCACGAGAAGCTAAGTAAAGCATCACCCCCATTTGTATACTGTAGGTGATAAATACAGCCCAAGTATTAGGCCGTTTTTTCGGATTCTTGGTCATTTGTGGCGTTTAAGGATTTTACACTCTTTCCTTTCATAATGCATTGCGCATTTAGTGTTGCTCCAACCTCAACGGCCAGCTTACTTGTTGTTATTTGCCCTTCAATTTGGCCTCCTGATTTAACGGAAAGTAGGTTAGTCGCTTCTAATTCGCCTTTAAAATGTCCTAAAACATCCGCATTGGTACAATACACATTTCCCGTGATTTTTCCTTCTTTTCCAATTACCACACGTCCAGTTGTACGGATAGTTCCCTCAAGAGTACCATCAAACCGGAAGTCTGCCTGTGAATTAATATCACCCACAATTTTGGTGTTCGGCTCAATAAAATTGATTTTTACTCCTGTTTTTGAATTGTCCATGGAATATCTGTTTTTGGATTTTTCGAACATATTATTTTTTTACAAAGATTCAAAATCTTTAAATATCAACATATTACGATATTGATCCCCCAAAACTACAAAATTTCGGTTGTTCTTCAATTTTTTGTTTTCTTGAAGGATTAAATTTCTTATTTCTTCTGCTTGATTAATTGAACTCAATCCATGAATAACTAACCCTTCATCGTTATTGTCGTAAATGTCAAGTGAAAAACTCAAGACATTTTGTAAACCTAATGATTCAGCCCAATGAAGAAGTTCTTCTTTGATCTCCAATGTTTCTTTTTGCTGTTGTCGATTGCGTATAAAAATTACTTTTGGTTCACCAGAAGCATCTTCAATAGGCTTAAGGTTTTTTAGCGGTTCAATCTGAGTCAAAGCCCATTTTCCCTTTTCTTGGTTGGGATAGGTTGTCGCGACTTCTTCTAGCGATTTAATGTACGCCTCAATCCCATAAAGCCTTCCTGTTGCCTTCGCCTTATTAAGCATCAAATAGGCTCCTATTGTCTTGTCTTGAACAACTGGGAGAAGAGAGTCTGTAAGTGCTATTACTTTGTCGAATTCTTGCGTCAAATGCAAGCTATCTTGCACTGCAAGATTAGCCTCAATATTTGCTATAATCTGGGCCATTTCATCTGGATTTGAAAGAATTTTCGCAAATGCTGAATTAGGGTGTTGACTAAGGATTGCATTTCTATATTCCATAGCTTTTGAACTATCGATAGTTCGGTGAGCTTGATACAAATGATACTTACTCGGAAGCGAGTAGTTAACTTCAGGGTTAAATGTTAGTAATTTTTCTAAACGGTTTATCGCAAGTCGATCTTCCGAAAACTGTTCTTTGTAGGCTAAACCTGCCTGATAATATGCCTCGTTACGAATCCCAATGATGCTATCCATTTTCTCATTAGGGGGGATTTGGCCTAGGTACGTTGCCAATTCATACCTTGGATTGACTGTTTTTGCTATTGTATCAGTTGATATGATATTGTTTTCGGTTACTTGATTTTTACGCAAGTTTGTTGATCTCCAATTATCGACTAGTGGAATATCTCCCCATAAACGAAAAAAATCATTTCTTCCCTGATTGAGCTCAGCGCTATTATAAAAATAAAAATTCCCCCCTGAAAAAGAGGTGTTTTTAATAACACTTTGTTGTTTCATAGCAAGTGCTTTTTGAGCATCTAGCGTTTTGAGGTCCTGAATATAAGTTTGGAAAAGTTGTGTTAACTCCTCAGGGCTTTTATTCATCAAAACGAGTAAGGAATCCGATTCTTTGATGGTGGTTTCGTATTCAATAATATCGTCTAACTTTTCTCTTTTTCTTTGAATTTTTCGGTACTTTCTTGATTTATTATCTAATGCTATTAAAGTACTATCAAGATACGCCCCTGCCGCTACATAATTGGGCCTGTCAAAGGATAATTCAGAGAGGGCTTCGTAGCTTAATGCCTTTAAAAATTCATCACTAGTATCGGTTCTGAGAGCTTTGTTAAAATACGTTTCTGCAACGTCTATTTGTTGATAACGTAAACTATGAACCGCTTGAGAGTAAAATATCTTATCGAGGTATTTTTTGTTTTCTTGATTTTTTTCTAGTCTATAAAACATCTCCTCAGTCTCAAGTTGAGGAAACATACCGGTTACGAGTTGAGAAAGCTTGGCATGAATCCAGTATTTACGAGGAATTGCTCGATTAAAATCAACCACTCGCTGGTAGGCAAGTGAAGCCGAATCTCGTAATCCTAATTGATCGTATATTTGACCCAACAAATACGTGTACCTTGCTGAAAGCGTTTTATTTTTAGTGAGTAAGGCCGCTTTATTGATCGGTTGAATAGCCTGGTTCGTTTGGTTATTGATTAAATATGCTTTAGCCAAAGCAGCATTTGCTTCAACATAATCTTCGATACTTAAGGATGCATTATTTACTAGTGATTTTAGCTCATTAATGGCTCTATCCTCTTGAAATAGATGAAGAAATATCTTAGCTCTCCACAATTGAGCTTCCTCCACTTGGTCTGAAGGATTTAGATTAGTTAGTATATAGTTAAACGCTTCTTGTGCTGGTAGGTAACGTCCGTCAAAATAACGCGCTTTTCCAAGGAGCATATAAGCTTCGTCAATTTGATTATTCTTTTGATCTCCATCGATGAGCATACTGTGTTTTTGAACTGCTAATACCGCTTTTTCTTCAGCGCGTTCAAACATAGGGTCTGGGCGATAATTATCATCAAAAATTGACCTAAGGGTATAGGGTTCAGGGGCTAATTGTTCCCAAAAATTATCTTGTTGTTGATCAATTAGGCGATCAATCCCCGCTTGTAATGCCTCATGGCCATTGAAAAGGACATTAAATTTGGTGGTTGTACTGTGATAAGTACGGTTTATAGCCCGATCTTTTTGAGTTGAACAACCCACTATCGATAAAATAATTGCAATACAGCTTAATCCTTTTTTCATGATAAGTTCTCTTAGCTAAAACTTAAAAAGCGTTAATTTAGTATATATCATCCAGTTTGAGCTGTAAAAAAATCTTCTAATTCTTTTAAAGTTTTGGGGGTCGTCTGTAAATCTTTTACGATTATCCCTTTTTCGAGTACAGTAATACGATCACAAACTTCTGTTACGTGTTGTAAATCATGACTTGAAATAAGTACCGTTACTTCCTTTTGTTGGGCTAATTTCTTGAGTTGGTCTTTTAAGCGAATCTGAGTTGATGGATCTAAATTAGCAAAAGGTTCGTCTAAAATGATAAGCTTAGGCGCTCCGATAAAAGTGGCCACAATACCCACTTTTTTTTGGTTTCCTTTAGACAAATCACGGATGTATTTTTTTTGGTTTAGAACCTCCCCATGAAAAAAATCTGAAAACGACGCTAAAAGTTGATCAATTTCAGTTTTTGATACCGCTCTTAAATCACCAATAAAATAAAAATATTCTTCAGGTGTTAGATAGCCAATTAAAAAACTTTCGTCTAAAAATGCAGCGGTATATTTTTTCCAATCTTCACTTTGATCGACTTGTATATTATCGAGCAAAATTTGCCCCTTTGTCGGTGCAATTAAATCTAATAACAAACTAAATAGAGTGGTTTTTCCTGCTCCATTATTCCCTACCAGTCCTAACGTCTGACCTTCTGTAACTTGAAGGGCATCTATATCAAGAACCAAGTGCTCTGCGTATTTTTTTTGTATTTTCTGTATCTGAATCATATTAGTTCTTTTGTTTATACGCGGCTAACGTTTTATATTTTTGGTCCTTGTAAATACTTTCAATAAGGTCAAAGACCTTTGCTTTAAAAATAAATCCTAATATCCCTACACATCCGACCAATAAATATCCTCCGTATATCCCAAAAAAATAGTTTCCTAATGCAAATAATCCAACAGGTAAAAAAAGCTTGGGAATGGTCAATAGAAGTGTTTTGGTATTAAACGATTTTTTATCTCCAAATGGTTTTTTTGCGGAGGTAAGGTCAATTGGTGTTTTTATATATGCTCCCCCCCAAAGGACAACATATGAATTAATCCCTAAATTATAGATGCCTCCGGCAACAATAGCCGCTAATACTTCCCATCCGAAATACACATACCCCAGAGAAAGAAGAGTGCTAAAAAAAGTAGCTGCCATTACTAGAGCCCATTTTGCGTTTAAATACTCGCGATAAGAAATATTTTGACTCATCATTAGGGGATAGTAACTGCTATCCCAACTTGGTACAAACTGACCAAAGGTGAATAAAAAACCCCCTGTGGTAAATATAGCTGCAAAAATATACCAATAAGGATTGTCATAGATATCGACCGAGCCCGTGAAAAAAATTAATCCATAGAACAAAAAGAAAAAACTCGCCAGGATTGTTCCTTTTGATCTTTTATTTCTCGTGATGAGTTTAATATCATTTTTGATAAAAACAGCACTAGCACCCAATCTGTTAAGCCAATCGAAATCCTGTGTTTTAGCTTTTTCGCTTTTAATTGTCAAATTTCCATCTAAAAATAATTCTTTTCTAAATTGATTAAACGTGTAATAATAGAGCAATGCCAACACTGCGCAGGCCACTAAAGCCGTTAGTGGGTGTTGATAAAAACTTTCAAAAACAGGAGCTGAATATATCGTAATGTCAAAAATATCATAATATTGAAGGGCCGCAAGAATAGAAAGAGTACCAAAAACGATATAAAAAAGAGTATCTTTATTATTGATTAAAACATTGATATAATTGGTACAATACACTAGAGCAAAAATACCTAAATGCCAACTTAAAACATTCAATACTGGATACCCTTCAATTAATAAAATAACAGAGAAAGGGATAAAATAAAAAGCGTTTCCCCAATTGAAGAAAGAAAAACAAGTTCTTAGTAGGGCATAATGAACAATTCGATTCTTAGTTATAGGTAAAATTATCAGTTGTTGGATATTTATAATTGGTAATTTCTGGAGAAAATGTCTTATTACCACCCAAAAAAACAAGCCATAAATTAAAAATTCATTTAAAAATAAAAGTGGATTTTTATCGTTTTTTTCGGCTACATAAAAAGTTATGAACCCTAGCGCGGAAAATAGCAATATAAAATAAAGGATAGCAATCACAATAAAGATGTTCATCACCACTCCCATTTTAAAGGAGGCAGAACGCCTGAACGATTTCCATTGAAGATCAAAAAAGTGTTTAATCATTGAAGAAAATTATACCTACAAATATATCATTTTTATACTTTTGTCTTAAAAATTACTATGTCCATTCATTCCTTAAAAGTAAAATCCATTCAACGACTTACTTCTAGTGCCGTATGTGTAGAGTTTGACGTACCCAAAACTTTAAAAGAAGCATACCAATTTCAACCTGGTCAATATTTAAGTTTAGAGACCACCATTAATGGTGAACGAGTAAGAAGGTCATATTCGATTTGTAGTTCTAACAGCGCACGTCACCTAAAGGTAGGAATCAAAGCGATACCCAATGGTTTATTTTCAAACTATGTGAATAATCATCTTAAATCTGGTGACATAGTGGACGTAGGAACTCCTGAAGGACGATTTGTATTTGAACCATCTCAGTCTGTACAAAACATAGGCGCTTTTGCTGCAGGTAGCGGTATTACACCCATTTTATCTATTGCTTGTTCGGTTTTGGATGCACACCCTAAAAATAGGTTTGTTCTGGTTTATGGTAATCGAAGCTCCAAAGAGTCTTTATTTTTATCGGAATTACAAGCTATGAAAATAAAATATGAAGATCGTTTTGATATTATATACCTTTTCAGTCGTATCCCCGATAAGGAAGGTATTTTTGGAAGAATCGATGAATCTACAGTTCATTATATTTTAAAAAATCGTCATAAAAATAGTTTATTTTCTACTTTTTTTCTCTGTGGACCTCAAGCTATGATTGAAACCGTAGAAAAGGCTTTACTTCAATATAAATTTACTGAGGATCAAATCAAAAAAGAATTGTTTGTCTTGCAGTCATCAACAACAACGCCTGAGGCTTTAAATCAAATACAACTTACTATCACAGTAGATGAAGAAACCTATATGGTGGAAGCTAGCAATAAAAAAACATTATTAGATATCGCATTAGATGCTGGTATTGATGCTCCCTACTCGTGTCAGGGCGGCGTTTGCAGTAGTTGTATATGTATGGTAACTAAGGGGATTGCTGATATGCAGCACAATCAAATACTGACAGACGGAGAAGTAAAGTCAGGTCTAGTATTGGCATGTCAAGCCCATGCTAAAACTGCTAATATAGCGATTGACTTTGATGTTGTTTAAGCACCTTGCTTGTCTATATTGTGCTCGTTTAGGAAAGTACGGCTTACACCCTAGAATAATCAAAATCCCGATCCAGGATCAAATGGTGGTGGGATAGGTTCGGTAGATGATTGAGCTGCTTTTAGTGGGTTTAAAATCGAATACGTCCCCAAAGCAATAAGCGAGGAATATTTTAGCATTTTTTTACCTGCCTCTTTTCTAGAAATTTTGTGATTTAATTTGTTTTTTTTCATTGCTGTTCAATAAAATTATTTTACACAATAGTGTGGTTCACGGAAAGTGTTATTAATAAGTATGTAGGGATTTTTGATTTTAAGGCTCAGAGGCGGAGAAGTTGTGAGCAAAGCACCACAATATTGAAATAAATTATAACATGGTTTATAAGGATAAGCATCTGGCATTGCGAACACTAAATAAATTAATTCTTTTCAAAAATAAAATAAATTTTGATATTTAGAACTAATTATAGTAAATAAATTTTTAGATTAGGAGGTTTCAAAACTCAGACGTATAAAGTTTATTTGCTATGACAATTACAAACTATGACGTGAACCTCCTACTTGTGTCAGGGGGGTGTTTGCAGCAGTTGTATTTGTCTGGTCACAAAAAATATAGCTGAAAGCTAAGCAATCAAACACTAAAAGAGAAAAAAATAAAATCTGACCGTAAGTATTGCTAGGTCAAGAAGGTGCAAAAAACGCAAGCATTACAATCAAAATCAATACCGTTTACGCCAAAAAGATGAAAAGCTATAAACTAGAACTATTTTTTTAAATATTTGGTAAATAACATTCTGTATTCTCACGCTAAGGTGAGTCTATCCTCCACCAAAAGGATTTGATGGTGGCTCAGTAGAGGATTGGGCTGCTTTCAATGGACTTAAAATCATAAAAGTACCCATGGCGATTAATGAAGAATATTTTAGGATTTTTTTACCCGCCTTTTTTCTGGAAATTTTGTGGTCTAACTTATCTTTTTTCATATCCTTTTTTATAAAATTATTTTTTTAATTGTCGAATTAAGGTTTGAATTAATCATCAATAGATAGGCGTTTTTCCCTTTCAAATTCAGTGGGGTGGTTTTTAGCGTATTACCGCGATATTGAAATTGATTATGATCAAGTGTATAAATACGCTTGCCTGAAATATCAAATATTTGAATAGCTTGAACTTTATCAAATGGGTTAATGTTAAAAATACTTATGTTAGAATCTTTTCGTGAATATGAAACGTGAAAGTCACCATAGTTCAGCTGTTCATTTGATAACGCATTTGATGAAAAAACAATACTGAACCGGTCTGACCCAGTATAAGTAAGATTTGAGTCAAATATATATTCGTCCTCAATAATTACTAAAGTATTATCCGTATTGTCGTGAAGATAAACATTGAAGGGGTTTGAATTATTCACAAATTGACCCACTCTTAATTTGTGGTATGAACTTCCACTTTCAATGGACAAATGCAGAGGGATTTTCAAGCTTTCATTGGGCGCATTAATATGTAGGCCTTGATAATCTAAGTGATTGTTATTTTGAGTATGTAACGGTTCTGGAAGAAGTGATGCAAATGAGGAAGTGTTATTATAGCTATACGTATCGATATAAGGGTCTAATCCATTAGAATATTGATGATCGTTTTTAAAACTAAATGAAATCTTCTTAGTCAGATTTTGATTTTCAAATATCAGTTCCACAAAGTTACCTATACTTTCCTGTGAAGGGGTTTGAGCGCCAAAGCTTACCCTTGAGGGGTCTTTATTCGTTGGAGAAGATGTAGGCAAGGATGTTTTCATTGCCGAAGTAAATGTAAACGATTGTCCTTGTGAACCACCAGCAGATGCTACCCAAAAAGCTTGTCCTGGAGGTAAAAAATAGGAGTTTGAGGAGGCATCAGAAGCAGAAATACTATTGTAAGTGGATCCATCATAAAAATAATAGGCCGCTCGGGTAGATTGTAACAGAGCGGTATTACCAGATGATCCATTAGGTAAAAAAGCTGATTTTCCTGTAATACCGTTGGAATTTAGATAGGTTAAAGCTCCTTGATTGATAGGAATGTAGCATGTAAAAGGGTTACCTATGAGCTGCCATTTTGAAGAAGGTGACCAAGTACCTCCATAATTTATAGTCTTGGTGAGGTCAGATGACGAAGATGGGGTTCCTGATGCGGTAACAGCTCCAGAAGATGATGTTTGAACAAAATATCCGTCCCCAAGAGAAAGCGACAAGCTTGATGCATTGCTCGATGAATTATTATTACTCACCATTAAGTCATTGTCCCCTACAGTATCTTGGTAATAAAGCGCCCACCCACCTGTGTCAATATCCCACTTTGCAAATCCGATAATGTTATACGTGCCTGAATTAAAAGAAACACCTGAACTAATTGTGCTTAGAATTGAAGCATTAGCGTCATAAAAGTCTTTTAAGGTTTGGCCTGATACACTTGGAGACCACAAGGATGGTGTACTTGCATTAATAATCGTTTGAACATTTAAATTAGTAGATCCTGCATAGGTATCAGTACTAAATTGTCCCCAATCAATTCCATCTGTATCTGAAACACCTGTGGTATATGATGAAATCACATTTACTGTACCGTTATTGGTCAAGGTAGTGGTTAGTAATTTTGCGTTTGGGTAAATATTCACTGTTCCGCCTGCATCTACGGTAAGTGAGGAAATTGTTTGAGTGGAATTATCCGTTCCATCTGAAAGACCAACGTTTAAAACACTGGTGTTTGATACAGTTAACGATTCAATCGTGACGTCATCTCCACTCAAGTTGATTGTAGATCCAGATTCAGAAATATTAGAATACCCCTCTAAACTTGTTAAGCTAGTGTTTGAGGGGGAGTTTCCAGGAGTAACTCCGTTTCCATCTAAATTTCCATAGTAAGTGCTAAAATTATTTTCATTAGTTCCGGTTGATTGTAAGGTAGAATTTATCCTGTAATAGATGCCACTTGAGGGGGTTGAAGTATAATTATTAAATCCTGAAATATTTCCACTGTTCGAGGTTTCACCCAGAAACTCCAAATTACTAGCTGATGAACCTGTTCCTGACTGTAATACGAGACCTCTTTTACTTTTGTTGTCTACATTAACTAATTTTGGTTCTTGAATAAACTCACGAGATCTAAAAGAATCAAAAGCAGCATCTGCATTGGATGAGATTATTGTGATGATATCTCCCGGTGAGAATGTTGTGGATGTTTCATAGAGAAGCTCAGCCCCTTTAGGAGTTTCTAAGGTAATCCCGTTACTTGTACTCGTAAAAGTAATTTCGATAGCTATCAGGAAGTCGTTAGGTTCATCATAAGTAAACTGAGAAATATAAGCTTGGGCTTGAAGATTTAATATAAAAAAGCTAACAACAATTATTTGTATTAATTTTCTCATTTTTTTTACAATTTAAATAATTCTTGATTATGTCTTCGAAATTAGTGCATTAGGTTTAAATATAAAAATTATTTTAAAATTTTATTAGCTTTAACAATTACAGATTCTGGCGTGATGCTTCTCATTGCATTTTCATAACCATGTGGGACTATATTTCCATAAACAGAAGTAGGGATTTTTGGATAAGCTTTTCGGTCCACCATAATATTGTTTTCGATAGATTGATTAAAGGGAGTAAACCCTAAAAAAGGATGTGTCATTCCCCAAAGCGTCAACACAGGGATATTAAAATTAGCGGCCATATGCCCATTTGCAGAGTCCATAGCAATCATAAGATCAAGGTTTGAAAGTACACTCAGCTCGTCTGACAATGCATAATCATCAGTAAAAAAGTGAACATTAGGGTAGGCGTTACTCCAAGCCGTAAACAGTTGGGTTTCTTCAATCCCTTTTCCAAATAAAATAATGTCATGTTTTTGTTGCAAATAAGCCACTACTTTTTGCATCAAATCTAAGGGGTAAACTTTTCCTTTGTGTGCCGCAAACGGGGCTACTCCAACCCACTTTCTGTTAGAAGAGTGAATCGGAAGTTTAATAGATTTGTTTATTATAAGTTTAGGAGGAAATATATGGCTTTCCAAATCAATAGGGAATCCAAGCTTTCTGAAGACTTCAGCATATCGATAGATTTGAGGAGTGAGTGGTTTGACACTTTTTTGTTCAGCACGAATTAGGGCTCTCTTTTCTGCACGGCCTTTGTTTAGTTTTCTAAAACGGATAAAGGGATTAAATAAAAAATAAAAGGAAAGCTGATATGTTCTCAATACCTGATGTACATCAGCTATAGCATTAGGCTTAAGGGATAATATCTCTGTATACAATCGATATAATCCTAAAATCCCTTTGTGTTGATGATCCAATGAGGGAGTAAAAAAAGATAATGTTGAAAACTCTTGAAATAAGGGAACATAAGAGCTACGAGTAACGAGTGTTATCTTAATATTTGGATATTGATTGTAAAAACAGCGAAACAAAGGAACCAGCATAGCCACGTCTCCCATGGCTGAAAAACGTATCACTACAAGATGTGATGATGATGTGTTCAAGGGTTATTGGCTTGATAGAGTATGGGATTAAGATCGTCATCATTATACATTTTCATTTGTTTATAAACCTTCATGTACTTACGACCCAAAGCGATATCGTCAACTAATTGGTTAATCGCCGTTGCTAAATCTATTTTTTGTTCTTCCAGTATTTGAAGTTTTTTTAAACATTTTTTTCGGTGACTAGTCGTTGCTGAAACACGTTCAGCTTCTTCTTTCATATGAAATATTTTTAACGCCAAAATAGAAAGACGATCAATGGCCCAAGCAGGGCTTTCGGTATTAATTGTAGCGGTTTGTTGAACCTCTACATCCTTGTATTGCTGTAAAAAATAACCGTCAATATACTCTACCATATCAGTACGATCTTGGTTTGAAGCATCTATCTTTCGTTTTAATTCCAGTGCCTTTTTGGGATCAATATTCGGATCTCTAATGATGTCCTCATAATGCCACTGAACAGTATCAATCCAATTTTTTCTATACAATAAGTATTCTAGGGTTTGTTTATCGTAAGGGTTTTCGCAAATTTGATCGACATGATCTAAAATATGATATTGAGCAATTGACTGTTCAAAAATAGTAAGGGCTTGGTAACTAATCATAACATTTATTTTTTCAAATATAGTACAAAATCGAGATTGACTCAATGCCTAAAACAATGACATATTATATCTTTACTGTGTTGATGAAGAAAATTATAGATCCTAAAATTGAGGTGTTATTAGAATTAATTTTTATTAAAAATTTAGTTTTAATAAAAACTTGTAATGATTTTTGAATTGATGTATTTTTACTGCCAATAGAAAATTATTGTCTTTATGAAAGCTTTTTTTGAGACTATCGCCTATTTATTTGAAGAGATTTTGTTTATTCCTTTTAACTTTCTTCGGGAGTTAGAATTCAGCAATTGGACGCTTGCAAGCACCATCAATTGGTTTTTTCTTATCATAGGAATGATTGCTGGTGTATACTGGGTTCTTCAGCTTAAAAAATTCAACGACAATGGAGAAGAGGATAAAGATCCTTCTGCACACTCTTTTTTATAGATCAAATCCTATATCTTTTCGGAAATTGATTCCCTGGAAACGAATGTTATTAAGTGTATTGTAGCAAGCTGCTAGCGCTTGTTGCATAGACTCGTCCTGAGAAGTTACGGCCAAAACACGACCTCCATTGGTCAATACTTTATTTTGGCTCAATTTGGTTCCTGCATGAAAAATTAAAGCTTTTTGATCAAGTCCTGATATGACTTTTCCTTTGGAGTAGGCTTCTGGATAGCCTTCCGAAACGGCTACTACTGTGGTGGTAACAGAGGAGTCAATTTCAAGATGAAAGTCTTTTAATCTTTGACTTGAAGTCGCTTGAAACAAATCGACCAAATCAGATTTGATTCGCGGAAAAACTACTTGTGTTTCAGGGTCACCCATGCGAACATTGTACTCAATCACATAAGGATCATCATTAACTTTTATAAGTCCAATAAAAATAAATCCCACAAAAGGGATCTTATCTATGGAAAGTCCTTTAATTGTTGGGACAATGATACGTTCATGAATTTTTTGGGTAAAGCTATCATCTACAAAAAGAGCTGGGGATACAGCGCCCATTCCACCTGTGTTTAAGCCTGTATCCCCTTCCCCTATTCGTTTATAATCTTTAGCCGTCGGCAATACTTTATAACTCGTTCCATCCGTCAAAACAAAACAGGAAAGCTCAATGCCGTCTAGAAAGCCTTCAATAACAACTTTCGAACTTGCATCACCAAATTTAGCATCGATAAGCATTGCTTCCAACTCTTGGACTGCATCTTCTAAATTATTCAAAATCATCACCCCTTTTCCAGCCGCTAAGCCATCGGCTTTTAGTACATAAGGGGGTGGAATACTTTTTAAGTAATTTTTCCCTTCTTCCACCGTATGTGAAGTAAAGCTTCGGTAAGAGGCAGTGGGGATATTATGGCGTTTCATGAAGGCTTTAGCATATGCTTTACTTCCTTCCAGTTGTGCAGCTTCTTTTTGAGGACCGATAACAGAAATGTGGGATAGTGAAGCATCATTTAAAAAATAATCGTGAATCCCCAACACTAACGGATCTTCTGGACCGACAATCACCATATCAATATGATTTGAAATAACGGCATCTTTTATCGCTATAAAGTCAGTAACCAAAAGGTTAAGATTAGTGGCAATTTGGGAAGTTCCTGCATTTCCAGGTGCAGCAAACAAACGATTACATTTAGGGCTTTGAGCAATTTTCCAACAAATAGTGTGTTCACGCCCTCCACTTCCAAGAACAAGAATATTCATACGTCAAAATTAATACACAAAAGTACAATATTCATGACGTTAATACGCTTTATCGTCACCAGTAAAAATATTGAGCACCGTTCTAATGATTATTTTAATATCTAGCGCGAAAGACCAGTTTTGGATATAAAAAATATCGTATTTGACACGATGCAACATATCATGATAAGTGTCAATACCACCACGAGCACCACTTACTTGAGCTAGCCCTGTGATTCCTGGTTTGATACAAAGTCTATGAGAATATCCTTCAATTGATTTGCCATATTTTTCATTTTGGGACCACAAATTTGGCCTAGGCCCAACAACAGACATGTCCCCAAAAAGTACATTAATAAACTGCGGGAGTTCGTCAATACTGGATTTACGAATAAATTTACCTACCCATGTAACCCTCGTATCATTTTTCTCGGCACTGATTTCTGTTTGTGCATTTACGTCCATTGACCTAAATTTTAGACAATTAAATGGCTTACCACGTAAACCGGGACGAGACTGAATAAAAAAAATAGGTCCTTTAGAGTCAAGCTTAATAATCAAGGCCATCAAAGGAATAAACCAAGTCAAAAAGAATAATGAAACAGTAAATGAAAAAAAGAAATCAAATGTTTTTTTAATAATATCGTTTAAAGGGATATTTAGAGGAGATAATCTTCCTCTTAAAACTGGGGTATAACCATAGTAAGAAGGCTTAACTCCTTTGAAAGAAAATTGAGGTTCCGTATAAAACTTAATTTTAACATTGCTAAGTGTTGCATTTAACATTAACTGTCTATTTTCCTTATTTTTCATTTGATTGAGAGGAAGAAATAATAAATCGATCTTTTTTTCGCTAATAAGTTCATTAATATCAGAAGATGCGTCATTGATAACTCTATACCCAAATCCGGTATTTTTATTAAGAGTATCAATTAAAGGAGATGCTAATTGAATAGACCCCTTGACCCAAACACGTTGTTGCCAGTTTGTATATTTTGATCGTAGACGTCTAAGCGTTAAAAAAAGGAGCGCTCTGTACAAACACATTATACAAATCAATAAAAAATTAATGCGAATTAATTGCGGGGAAGGCTGGGCGTGAGTAGAAAAAATAGCACTACTCATATACACTACTAGGAAAATAAATAAAACATGATAAAATATCCGAAAACAAACTTTTAACAAGCGTGCAGATCTGGGAACATAATAGATTTTAGTAAAAAATGAAAAAAAAATCCAGCTTACAAAACCTATATCAAATAAGCTGAAAGTATAACTTTGAGATGAAATATATCGATCAAAAAAAATCTCTGGGTATAATTTGGCCGCGTTGAAACAACATAAAAGGTCTAGTGCTATTAACAAAAAAAAGAAGATGTAGACGTTATAAAATTTCATAGTATTTAAATAAACGCTTACATCTTATTATTTAGTATAGATCGCCTTTTATGTTTAGCTCTTATTAGCGAGTTGATGCATCTTATTTTCGAAATGTCTTAGTATGATATCTTGATCAAAATGTTTTAATATATACTGTTTAGCATTAGTCCCTAATTTTTTTAAGTGATTTTTTTTGGTGGCAAGCTGTTCTAGTTCTAAAACTAATTGATGTGCCGTAACATTAGTGTAATACAACCCTCCTTGAGCTGATTCTATAATATTACGACTCTCGGAGTATTTATTCCCTTTTAAAACAGAGGGTTTTTCACTCAACATCATCCCTAAAAGTTTTGAGGGCATAACACTATCAATCACGTCTTCTTTTTGGAAAAGAAAATGAATATCACAGCTGGCCAATAAGTGTGGTAAATCTTCAAAAGGTACTGGATCATAAAATGATACGTTTTTAAACAACTTACAACTATCTTCTAACCATTTCCTCTTCGCACCATCTCCTACAATAACGATTTCAAAAGAATGTGCGTTTTTGCAAAACTCTAAGAAAAAGGTCCAATCTTGTTTTTCGCCAATATTTCCGCTGTACAAAAGGTGTGGTTGTGGGGCATCTGTAAAGTATTTGTGCTTTTGACTTGGGGGATTAATAAAGAAATCGGGATTAATAAAATTGGGGAAAAAAATTCGGTTTGTGGACGTTTTTTCTGATAATTTTTTCATCATTTGATGACTAATTGTACTCACTACATGACAAGAATTAAACAACACACGCTCAAGGCTAAAAAGAATCTTGATCCAATTGCTTTTAAACGACTCTGTGGCTGCATCAATTTCAAAATCTTGCACATGACACCATAATTTTGAACCATGAAACCATTTTAATAAAACGCCTAAGGTAAGGGAAGTAGTGTAGGGAATGACAACAAAAACTACATCACTTTTGGGTACTCGGAAAAGTAAAAAAAAAACCCCGACGGTAAAGTGAAAAATTTGATATAATCGTTTAGAAAAAGTGGGGGTTGAGGGTACATATTGTTTGAAACGATAAAGGGTAAGGTTTTGGTGTTGTTCTTTTACATATAAAGGCCCCTTTACATAAGGTTCCTTGATTACCCATTCAGGATAAAACGGAACTCCTGTTAGTACCTGAACATCATAGCCACAACGCACTAAATAGTTCATGGTTTCTGCATTATACAACGCTATCCCACTTTCATCTGGAGCAAAAAAAGGACTTATCAGCGTAACTGTTTTATTACTCATTTCTTTTTTTTATTACTCTTGCTGGGTTTCCGTAACAAATTAAATTTTCAGGAATATCTTTAAAAACACTACTTCGTGCACCAATTATGCTCCCATCTCCTATCGTTATACCAGGGGCAACATACACATCTGCTGCTAACCAACAATAATTACCAACAATAACAGGCTTTGAAATAATGTCAAAAGAAGGTTTATCATAATCATGAGAACCTGTACACAAATAGGACTGTTGAGAAATAACAGTATGATGACCTATTTGAATGGGCCCTAAGCTGTACAGCTCTACATTATTTCCAATCCAACTATAATCACCTATAGAAACTTTCCAGGGGTATGTAATCTTAACAGAGGGTCGTATAAGGACATTATGACCAATCTTTGCGCCAAATAAACGGATCCAAAAACGTCGCCAACCATATAATACTTGAGGGGAAGGTCTTATTAAAATTGCCTGAACGATCCACCAGATTTGGACATAAAATTTGGATTTTCCCCTAAAATTTGATGGAACGCTAAAAGTATCTAGGTTTTGCAACTCAATCGTTTATAATATTGGTAAAATTAGGTAAAAAAACCTGTTGCGTATATTGTTCGTGGGCCTTTTTGTGGTTGTAAATAGAAATTTCTTTTGAGTGAACAGGCGTACGACTCACATGTTCCAATGTTTCTGCTATTGAAGCAGCACTATTGGGTGAAACATAGTATCCGTTTTTTTTGTCCTCAAATATATCAATGATTCCTGCGTGAGGGGTCGTGATTACGACATTACCAGTGATCATTGCTTCTAGTATAGAAATGGGTTGTCCTTCCATCTGATAATAAGTAGGCAATATAAACACGTTCGAATCCAACAAAAGTTCTTTTTTTTCTAATCCTCGTACAACGCCTAAATAAGTGACTTGTGATAATTGTTTTAATTTACTATCGATAACATCTTGTAGAGCAGGGTCAATGTTACCCGCTAATTTTGCTTCAAAAACAAGTCCTCTTTGCGTTAAAAGGATTAAGGCATCAAGTAAATCTATGATGCCTTTTTCTTCCATAAGATTGCTTAAAAACACTAATTTTAGGTAATTAAAATTTTTTTCGGGTAAAGATGAACTTTCTAAGGTTGGGTCAACAAAATTACTTAACGTATATACACGGTTTTGGGGTAAAAAGGGAGTTAAGTTGGGACGAAGTGATTTTGAATAAACTATACCTTTGGTATTGAGAGATAATACAAATTTAAAAATCTTCTTTTTTACACCTGACAACATCTTATACTGACGCCCCAAAAAGTTTCCATGTATACGAATAATGAGATCTGTTCTCATCACCTTGGCAATAAATATAAAAGGAGCATATTTGAGTATGCCAAAAAACGTTTGACCTGGAGTATAATAAATAATGTCACTAAAAAATATTTTATAAAACTTAAGGTAAACTTTAAAAAAGCGAAAAATTTTAATAAAAGAAAATTTTCCTACAGATTCAGAAAATTTTTCAGAGGGAGCAGTATCTAGTATGTCTATTTCAAAAGTATCTGAAAAGGAATTCAGAATCGTATTATTAGAGACAGAAACTCCTGTGATTGGATCAGGAAAGGGACCAATAATAAGTAGTTTTTTCATGCAGTGCTTTTAACGTGATTGTTGGAATCATCCTCAAATAACTTATGTAATAAAAATAACATAAAGAAAGTAAATATAAGTCCTGTTTGTCTATTTAAAAGGTTTTCAAATAGAAGAGTAAAACAAAAGAGTATTAAAATCGCTAACCATAACGATTTTTCGCGAACAGAAACTGGAGCATTAATTAAACTCCATATAAAATACAAAAAAATGAAGAGTCCCAAAACCCCTGACGTCAACCATATATCAAAAAATTGATTATGGGTATTAAATTGGTGAGCTGAAATCGCGTTTGTTTTTGAATTATAACAGGCCGTTATTAAGGGTTTAACATCCGCAATTCCTATGCCGAAAAAGGGGTGTTGAAATAGTAATTCAAGAGTACAACTGTAAATGAATGTACGTTGACTAGTAGAGCTTAAAGGATTATATTGCGTGTAACTCTCCATTTCTAAAAGTTCTGCAAACCTGTTGTTTTGCTTTGGCACTAACACAAAAAAAAGAATTCCGACAGTAAATAGTACAGGGAGAATATATCTCCAAAATCTTTTAATAAATCGATTATTGTAAAATAATAGCGCTAGGGTTAATCCAATTAAAACGGACTTGGGTAAATGAAAAGCCATCACCATAAAGATTGGAAGTAACCCCACTAAAATAAGACATTTTTGTGTTAGAGTATGTTTGTGTATAACAATAATATAATTTAATAGAAGAATAGAAAATGAAAATAAATAAGAAATATATAGCGGATGTTCCCCTAAGTATGGAAGAGATATGGCTGCAGCTCTAAAAAAACCAGCGATATACAAATCAGGGTATTTTGGGTCTGTATATTGTGTGAAATATATTAAAAGAATAACGGAATAAACAAAATTGGAAATAAATAATACATAGGTGAATTTACGTATAGAAAATACAGATTGAAGTACCCGTTTTGGAATCATCATAAAAATAATAGGAAAAATAAAAATGGAAAACTTAGTTTCCAGCATTTTGAATCCTTTAGTGAAATCATCAGATAAAAAAACACTAACCACGTAAACAAAAAATAACAAAACAGCGCTAAAATAAATTTTAGGAAATTTACATCTGCGCTGTTGAAATACCAATGCCAAGGAAATAATACCCAAAGCGATAACTAAATAAGACTTGTAACGCGCAGGAACAAGCAAAAAAAGACCAAAGGCATATAAGCTCAGTTTTAAAAAGTTATCTAAAAAAAAATTAAGTCGATTATTAATCATTTTTTCTTCTAAAATGGTAAGCAATAAATAGTCCTAAAGAATAATAAAACCCTTTGTGCATCCAAAGCGTAAAACTAAATTGAGTCTCAATAAAATAAAAAATAACTAAGGAGAAAATAAACGCATATATATAATCATTTTTTGCTTTTTTTAGAGAGACCATGAGCATCCAATACAAAAGGATAAATAACCACGAAATTAAAATAAGACCCAATAATCCGTAATGTGCTAAATACTCTAAGACAATATTATGGGGATAAGGTAAAACAGAATACAAATTAAAAGTTCCACCGCCTATTCCAGTAAATAAGTGGTTGGTAAAAATGGATAGGCTATCCAAATAAGCGTCAATTCTCAATGAAGTTGATTGAGCAGAATATTTTGAATAAAAACGTCCAAATATCGCATCAAAATCTACAAACAAAATTATCCCTAACACAAAAATAAAACTTACCCCAATTAATATTCGTTTTGCTTTTAGTGTTAATTGTATCTTAGGAAGTATAAAAAAGAAAAACAAAAAAAGCGAAAGGATTAAACTAATCAGTACCCCCCTAGTATTAGAAAATAATAAAATAAGTAATAGAATTAATCCACTTATAAATAAAAAAAGATCAATCTTCTTATTTCTTATTTGATGAGTAATACGGTAAGCCGAAGCCAATACACCTAAGCCTATAGCTTGAGCAAAAGGGATGGGATGAACTCCAGGCAGTGTAAGCCGCATTACAACCCCATAAGCTGCATATGGCTCCTCGTATCCACTCACGAAAACAATTAAGACAGCCAAACAACCAAAAAATAAACCAAAATAAATAGAAAAAGTAATCATCGAATTGAATTCTTTTTCAAAGTTTTGGACATTCATAAAATATAATTTAGATATAAAATAAAAAGAAATCCCTAAAAATATATATCGAAGTAAAAAATCTAAAGATAACAAGACATCTAAACTAAAAAAACTAGAGTACAACAGGACAACAATGTTAGCGATGAAAAAAAGATCGACATAATCTAGTGTGTATTTTATTCTTTTTGAAAGGTCAAGACGAAAAAATATTAAAATAAATCCAAGTAACGGAATTAAGGCCCCTAAAAATAAATCGCTGTCTCTTGTACATTTCAAACAAGGATCAATAAAGTTGATGTTGATTAAATTACGTATTAAATTCATATTTAATAACATGATCAACCCAATAGAAGGCCTTAAAAAACAAAAACCCAGTACAACAATAGCAATTGATATTGAAAAAACAATCATTAATCTCTTATTTTAACAAGATTAGTAAAAACTTTACTCATCGATTCAATGGTATAATTAGCTTTACATTCAATGGTAATTTTTTCTCTAAGTGAAATCCAATAATCCTTGTGACGAAATATATCTATAATTTTTTGAACTAAATTAGCTATGTTGTCAGATTCAAAAAATAAAGCATTTTGGTTTTCCTTAGCCGCCTCAATTTCGGGAGAATGAGGCTCATCTTTAGCAATCAAAATGGGTACTCCAAAGGAGAAACTTTGCGTAATAGAAAGACCGACGTAACCAGGAGACACACTGAAAAGAGCGGAGTTATAAAGGATTTGTAATTCTTCACGGTCAGAAATATGTCCCTTCGTCAAAATACGTTGTTCTAAATGGTGCCTAACAATATATTGATCAATCTTGATTTTTTCAAGTCCATCTCCCACGATAATTAACTGTACATTTTTATTCAAAAATGATAATGCTTGATGGAATGATTCAACAATTAACATGGGTTTCTTTTCTGGCGTTAATCGTCCTACATAAATTAAGTTGGTAATATCTTGTTGTTGTTTTGGCAATTTTATTTCCTGCTGATGGTACAACGAATTGGGAGCAGCTTTAATAATCGAATAGGGCATTTTATATTGAAGTTCGCGCTGTTGTGAATAGGTATAAACAATAATGCTTGATCCAAGTTTTCGCATAAGATTTCTAAAAAAATCTGACCGGGTATTTTTACCTGCTCTCGGCCAAGCATGGCCCCACAAAACAGTTTCGTAATTTAATACCCAACGAATAATTAAAATAAACCAACAATTGATGATTCGTGGGTTGAGCGGAAGTACCATAACGTTGTGTCTAAAAACGTCTCTCCAAAAACCTCCTAGCTGGATAAGAAATGATCGTTTAAAAAAATAGAAATTAATCAGCGGTTTTACCTGAGTAAGGCTTGGATCTGTTTGAAGAGATTTTTGAAAATCAAGACGTCCACAGTACAATGAAAAACGGTCATTTAGTAAGGTGCTTAAATAGATAAAAAAGCGCGTACGATAATCTGGAGCAACCGTTTGAATAATAATGAGCCTTTTCATTGTTTTTTTAGGGAAGTTTTAAATAATACCAGTGAAATTAACAAAAGTCCAACCTCTGTCACCACAGCAGCAAAAGCTGCACCCCAGATACCATAAGGCTTAATAAGGAAAAAACAAAACAGTGTATTAATTAAACCCCCAAATACCAATGCTTTTGTCCGCTGATAGTACCATCTTTTTGCAGGAAAAAGCATGGATATAAATAACATAGAAACTGGAGATAGAAATGATATTAATCCTAAAAAACCGAAGAGTTTATATTGATTGGTTATTTCAGGGTTGTTGTAAATATAATGAAGGATAGGTTGGCCAAACATTAGTATGATAGCATATATCAACGCACCCATCAAAAATAAATAAGGGATCATTGTACGAAATACTTTTACTTGATGGATATCCCCCTGCGCGGATAACCAAGGGAAGATTGCTTGAAATATGGGGATAAACATACTTTTTATAGCTAAAATTAATTTTTCCATGGAGGCATAAATCCCTACAGCTGCATCGCCGATAAAAAACCCAACAAACAAAACATTAACGTTATTACAAAAACGTGCTGCCATACTAGATAACAATAATATAAAACTATCTTTTATAAAAAAAATAACGTCACTGTACAGTGGGGATACAAAAGGAATATATTTGAATACTAAATAGAAGGCAATAATCGATGAAATTAAATACCCTAAAGAATTAAAAACAGGAACAAATAAATACTGTTCTGGCTGTCTAATAACTGCAAAAATAAGCAGTGTGAATAACATTTTTGCAGCAAAAGTAAGTATTGTAATATACTTCATTTTTTCTATGCCTTGGAAAAACCAAGCGGGAAATGTTCCAAGCCCTACAGCTATGCCAAAACTATAAATAAAAAGTGTTGGGTTTTGTGAAAGCTTAGGAACAACATTGATCAAAAATAATAACACAAGAAAACTTAATGCCACAAGAATAAACTTTATGGTAGAGACGGCAGAAAATATTCTTGCTTGTTTATTTATATTGTTTTTGGCAAGGGAAAGTTCACGTGTTGCGCTAATATTTAATCCATAATCAATAATAATGATAAAGAACTGCATTATCGTTTGTGCAAAAACAACTAAACCATAATTTTTTGTATCTAAAACGCGAATTAAAAAAGGTAATGTTACTAAAGGAAGTATATAATTAAAAAGTTGAAGTGAAAATAGTGCGGAAAAATTCTCAATAATGGTTTTTTGATATGTCTTTAGTTTAAATTTCAATGGTTAAGTTATTAACATTTAAAAACGATAAACAGCAGTCGATTCACTAAGACATCTCCACATTTATATAAAAAAATTAATTGTCATCTGAAGTATTGATGTTCTGGTTACAAATAGTTGAGAGGCTTTGGATTTTAAATTGACTTTATGTTGATAAAAGTTTGTTACGTCTCTTTTTGTAATTTGGTCAAATATTTACCAAGTGATATAAAAAGAAAATAAAGTGAAAGTAAAGATAATCCAACAAAAGAGCCTTTCACTTCATCCGTAGTAATCAAGGATCTGTTAATGGTCCCCACAGAGGGAAATTCAGAAATAATTCTTAATATTTCTTGTGATTCTATCGTTTCTCTGTTATTATCCTCTAATATGGATTGAAGGGTTAATTTTCGATCTAATAAAGCTATTTCCTTGTTACTTTCTTTGGTATCTGACATTACGATATTTGTACCAGCTGTCATCTTATTAGCTTCAATAAGTAATACATTTTGTAACACTATTCTCAATGAGTCCGTTTCTCTTAGGGATTCAAATGTTAAAGAATCGTTTAGTTTTAAATTGCGAAGAGTAACATCTTGTTTATCTTTAAAATAATTGTTTTCAGCGATCGCAGCTAAGATAGGTTGTTCTAATAAGGGAAAAATGGTTTTATCCTTACTCGAAACTTCTATTTCATGCGTTTCGTAATCTATTGGGTCTACACCATCTATAAAGTCTTTAAAGGAAAACTGTTCAACAACAGTAGAGTCTAATGTCTGTACAAATTCGTTAAACTGGCTTAACTTTTTTGTTTCCGAAACAATAGGCATAATACTAATTTCTACTAGATCTAATGTTTTGGAAGGGGCAACCTTAAAGATTTTACTTAATTGTAAGCTATCCCCTTCATTGATTAAGGAATTGTAATAGTCAATATTACTGTATAACTGGCGTGCACTCCCAAAATTGGGTTCAACCACCATTTTACCTTGATAAACATCAGGATTAAATTTGTCGTATAAAAACCCTAATAAACCTCCCACAATAAAAGCGGCGATATAAAAAATACGTTTTTGATGAAGAAATACTAAAAGGGATAATAAAAACTGTAGTATCCCTTTTATAAATCCGAATATAAAGTTAAATAATGAACTAACTCCACGTCCTATAGCGTTAAACAGCAACCCTAGATCAAGTTCATCAGACTGATTTGTGTTGGTTGTTTTAGATTTTTCCATATTTAAAAGGTTAATTTATTGATGATAATTAGAGATAACGTGTAACACATAAAATTATTTTAGTTTCAGCTTTTTAATATGGTCATAATTTTTTAAAAACCAAGAGTAAGTGTGCGCAATCCCATTGTTTAGGTCGTAAGTTGGTTTCCATCCTAAAGATAACATTTTTGAGCTATCCATCAATTTTCTGGGTGTTCCATCGGGTTTTGAGGAGTCCCAATGAATAACCCCTTTGTGTGCAGTGATAGATTGCACCATCAACGCCAAATCCTTTATTGAAATTTCTTTTGATGATCCTACATTATACAAATGATCAGGAAATGTATTATTAAGTGCATAGGCAACTGCTCTTGCAAGGTCATCAACATGAAGGAATTCCCGTAGGGGTGTACCGGAACCCCATAAAATAACAGGGGCATTATTTGCTAAACGGGCTTCGTGAAATTTTCGAATCATGGCAGGGAGCACATGTGATGAAATTAAATCAAAATTATCATGTGGTCCGTATAAATTTGTCGGCATTAAACTAACAAAATCTTTTCCAAATTGATGACGAATGGCTTCACACAATTTGACTCCCGTTATTTTTGCTACAGCATACCATTCATTAGTAGGTTCTAGAGAAGCTGTTAAAAGGTGTTTTTCTTTGATTGGTTGACGAGCTAATTTTGGGTAAATACAAGAACTCCCTAAAAAAATAAATTTACTAGTCCCCAATTTGTGTGCAGCATTAATGAGATTATTTTGAATGAGCATATTATCCATCAGAAATTGATAGGGATAATTTTTATTAGCTAGAATGCCCCCTACCTTTGCAGCAGCATCAATAATAACATCTGGTCGATGTTGTTGAATGAAATCATAAACGTCTTTTTGTATTCTTAAATCTAAATCATTTGAGTTTACCCCTAAGAGGTTAGTATATCCCTTTTTTTTTAAAAAACGGTAACACGACGACCCTACCATTCCTTTATGTCCAGCAATGTAAATTTTGGAGGTCTTATTAATCATACGTTATTTGTTTATCAACAATAAAATGGGGGAATTATGGAGGAATTCATTCAAAGTAAGAAAATGCTGGAAAACCACCATTTCTTAGTAAATGTTCTTTTTTCATTAAACTAATGTCAGAAGATACCATATCTTGGACTAATTCGTGGATTTGTATCTTGGGGGTCCATCCTAATTTGTTCTTCGCTTTAGAGGCATCACCAATTAGTAAATCGACTTCTGTTGGTCGGAAATAGCGACTGTCGACCGCAACTACTTCTTTGCCTATTTCAAGTTGATATTCTGGGTGGGTGCAAGATTTAACTATCCCTTTTTCATGAATACCTTGACCAGTAAATTCAAGTTCAACGCCAATTTCAGAAAAACTCATTTTAACGAATTCTCTGACCGTTGTAGATTTACCAGAAGCGATTACCCAATCTTCGGGTTGATCAGCTTGTAAAATCATCCACATCATGCGTACATAGTCCTTAGCATGCCCCCAATCACGCTGGGCATCCAAATTACCTAAATATATTTTATCTTGTAAACCAAAAGCTATTTTCGCTGTCGCTCGCGTTATTTTTCTAGTGACAAAAGTTTCCCCCCTAATAGGAGATTCGTGGTTAAATAAAATGCCGTTGCATGCAAACATATTATACGCTTCTCTATAATTGACCGTCGCCCAAAACGCGTACATTTTGGCAACTGCATAAGGGGAACGAGGGTAAAAAGGGGTGTTTTCATTTTGAGGGATTTCTTGCACTTTTCCGTACAATTCTGAAGTTGAAGCTTGATATATACGTGTTTTTTTTTCAAGACCTAACAAACGAACCGCTTCCAAAATTCTTAATGTGCCTATACCATCTGCATTGGCTGTGTATTCAGGAATTTCAAAAGAAACAGCCACATGACTCATGGCCGCTAGATTGTAAATTTCATCCGGTTGAATCTCTTTGATTAAACGAATCAAATTTGTAGAATCGGTCATGTCCCCGTAATGTAAAATAAAATTCCGATTTTTTACATGAGGACCCTCATATAAATGATCTACCCGATCTGTATTAAAAAGGGAACTACGGCGTTTTAGTCCATGAACAATATACTTTTTATTTAATAAAAATTCGCTCAAATAGGCACCATCTTGTCCTGTAACACCAGTAATAAATGCAGTCTTAATCATCAATGATAGATCTAAAATAAGAGATGGTAGATTTTAAACCATCTCTTAACTTGATGGTGGGCTCCCAAGCATCCAAGTGCTGTTTGGCTATTGAAATGTCTGGTTTCCGTTGTTTGGGATCATCTGAAGGTAAAGGTAAAAAAGATATTTTAGATTTAGATCC
Organism: Flavobacteriaceae bacterium; assembly: GCA_965659665.1. Taxonomy (GTDB): domain Bacteria; phylum Bacteroidota; class Bacteroidia; order Flavobacteriales; family Flavobacteriaceae; genus CBFHWU01. The sequence goes on along the minus strand of CBFHWU010000029.1, from coordinate 6,426 downwards.
TGTAATTTGTAAAATTTCATCGGCAAGCTCTAACATAGTAAACTCGTCGGGATTACCTAAATTAACAGGGCCAATAAAATCAGCAGATGAATTCATAGTACGAATAGTTCCTTCAACAAGATCATCGACATACTGAAAAGATCGTGTTTGTGAACCATCCCCATATACGGTAATATCATCTCCTCTTAGGGCTTGCACTATAAAGTTAGAAACAACGCGACCGTCATCAGGATTCATTAAAGGTCCATAAGTATTAAAAATTCTAATAATCTTTATCGATACATCATTTTGTCGATGGTAATCCATAAATAGCGTTTCGGCACATCGTTTTCCTTCATCATAACAAGAACGAATACCGATAGGATTCACATTCCCCCAATATGTTTCTGGTTGTGGATGAACTGATGGATCACCATATATCTCGCTAGTACTAGCTTGTAAAACCTTTGCTTTTACTCTTTTGGCTAAACCAAGTACATTTATGGCACCCATCACAGAGGTTTTGATGGTTTTAATCGGGTTGTACTGATAATGAACAGGAGAAGCTGGACAAGCCAAGTTGTAAATCTCATCAACTTCTGCAAAATAAGGCGAGATAATATCATGACGAACCAATTCGAAAAATGGATTATCGATAAGATCAACAATATTCTTTTTGGAGCCGGTGAAAAAATTGTCTAAACAAATGACTTCATTCTTTTCATTGAGTAATCTTCGGCATAAATGTGACCCAACAAAACCTGCACCCCCTGTTACTAAAATTCTTTTCATTTATTTTCCTGTTCCAAAAAAATTAAAACCTATTGAATTCAATTTCTTTTTATCTAAAATATTTCTACCATCAAAAAGATTTGCAGGTTTAACAACAGAGTTATAAATCTTTTTCCAATCAAGGCTAACAAATTCATCCCATTCGGTGATAACAGAGATAGCATGAGAGTCGCTACAAGCTTCATAAGGATCAGAACAATATATTAATTGTGCCTTATTAACCTCGGGTGGACGGGTATTAAGATAGTTAAGATCTGCAAGCATTTGATCGTAACTTACTTTAGGATCATAAACAACAATAAATGATCCCTCCTCGATTAATTTGTCTGCTATGTATATTGCCGCAGATTCGCGTGTATCATTAGTGTCCTTTTTAAATGCCCAACCTAAGAAAGTAATTTTTTTTCCTGACACTGTACCAAAAAGATTTTTTATAATCTTCTTGGTAAAACGGTTTCTTTGATGATTGTTCATTAAAATAACTTGCTCCCAGTAATCAGCTACCTCATCTAAGCCTAAGGATTTTGAAATGTAAACAAGATTAAGTATATCTTTTTGAAAACAGCTTCCACCAAAACCAACAGAAGATTTGAGAAATTTTGGTCCAATTCGGCTGTCAGTACCAATGGCCTTTGAAATCTCTTCAATGTTAGCATCTGTAGCCTCACATAGTTCGCTAATGGAATTAATGGAAGAAACTCGCTGAGCTAGAAAAGCATTAGCAACCAATTTAGATAACTCAGAAGACCATACGTTGGCGGTAAGAATTTTTTCTTTGGGTAACCAGTTAGCGTAAAGTTCGACAAGTGATTCAATGGCTAAAGCACCCGCCTCTGTTTCTCTACCACCAATCAAAACACGATCAGCGTTTAATAAATCATTAATAGCTGTCCCTTCAGCAAGAAATTCCGGGTTTGATAAAACATCAAATTGATATCCATTACCCGTACTATCTAAAATAGTTTGAATTGTTTGTGCAGTACGTACTGGAAGAGTTGATTTCTCAACAACTATTTTATTCGATTTAGAAACACGTGCAATTTGCCGCGCACAGAGTTCAACATATTTTAAATCAGCTGCCATTCCTTTACCCTCTCCGTATGTTTTTGTGGGCGTATTTACAGCAATAAAAATCATATCAGATTCGTCAATGGCTTTATCAACATCAGTTGAGAAAAAAAGATTTCTATTGCGTGCTTCGCCAACTACATCGGATAAGCCAGGTTCATATATAGGTAAATTATTTAAATCTTGATCATTCCAGGCATCAATCCTGTCCTTGTTAATGTCAACTACAGTAACTTTGATATGAGGACACTTGAGTGCTATAACAGCCATGGTAGGACCCCCTACATACCCAGCTCCAATACAACAAATACTCTTAATTTTCATTTTTTTTTTAAGTGTGTTGCAAATAACGTAATTTTTAATTGTTTAAAAAAATAAATACATTATGTTGTAATGATGGATAGAATCACTCGTATTGAGGGTTGGTTATACCTCTATTATTAACAATACAAATTTAAATGTTGGCAACTATGATAATCGTTTACTAAAAAATTAACGTATAATTAGAAAAGTATAAACAATAATTTAAATCATCATCCTTTTGTGATAATTAAAGCATAATAAATAAAATGCTGGAGAAATCAATCCTTTTCATATCCATACCCATATCCATAGTTGTATTGATAGCTGTACCGGTAGGCGTATCCGTATTTATAATATGATGATGGTCCTATATTAACTCCGTTAAAAAGAATAGAAACGTTTTTAATATTGTTATTTGAAATGAAATTATTAAAAAATTCTGTTTGTTTTTTCTGAGAATAATTAGCCTTGTAAACACAAATTAGTGCATCACAGTATTTTACTAAAGGAAGAGTATCACTCACCAACATAAGTGGTGCAGTATCAATGAAAATAAAATCATACTTTAATGATAATTGATCTAGCAAATCCTTAAAAACATCGCGTAATAAAAGTTCAGATGGATTTGGAGGTATTGTTCCAGATAATAAGAGATCAAAATTATTATTTTCTGTTTTTGTAATAATTTTATCTATACTATTGGCATTGGGGTCTGATAAATAGGTACTTAATCCATAAGTCGGTCGTGATAAATTTAGCATATTGTGAATTTGGGGGTTACGTAAATCAGCCCCAATAAGCAATACTTTTTTATCATTTAGAGTTTGATAAATTTTTGATATATTATATGCAGAAAATGTCTTTCCTTCTCCTTTTATGCATGATGTAATTAGAATTACCGAAGTTTTGTTTTTGGGTAAAACAAAATTAAGATTAGATCTTACGATACGTAAAGATTCTGTAAAGGTTGTCAGTGTTTTTTTTGATTGATCAACAAGAATTGGTATTTCACCCAAAACAGGAATATTAGGGATTAATTTTTTTAAAACTTGAAGATCATAAATTTTTGTGTCAAAAAATTTAAGTAGAAATAAAATTAACACAGGAAGCGCTAAAGAACAAAAAACAGAAATAAAGTAAAGCGTGGTAGGATTAGGAGATATAGGTGCAGGTCTAGAGGTTGTATAGTTGATTAATTTTATGTTTGGTAATGCAGCTATATAGCTAATAGAAGCTTGTTCCTTTTTTTGTAAAAGGAAGAGATATAAACTTTCTGATATTTGTAAATTTCGAGCAAAGGCATTGAAAATAACTTGTTTTCCAGGGATATTTTCTGCCTCTACTTGAAATTGATTTTGAACAAGTTCGAAGGCTTGTAATTTTTGTCTTTGTGCTATTATATAATTCTCTAGTGATGAGATAATATTATTTTTGATTGAAATAAGATTAGAATATAGTTCCTGAACGATTGGGTTTTGGGTGGTTGAAGTTAAAAGGAGCTTCTGACGATTAAGAAATATATTATTATATTCTAAGACTAAATCTGAAATAGAAGTGTTTTCTAATTCCATAAAAGACGGTAAAAGGGTATTAATGTCGTCTTTTTTAATGAAAGAAATGGCTGTTTGGGCTAACTGAATTTTAATATTTAATCCAACGGATATCTCTTCTGACTTAAGAATGTTATCTAATGCATTTTTTGTTTGAAGTTCTGAAGAATACAAATCATTTTTTGCTTGAAAATCAACCGTTTTGAGGTTCATAGTGTCAAGAGTAAATTCAAGATTAGATAAACGTTCATTAATAAAATCTATGGAAACTTTATATACTTCCCGTTTATCCTTTACTTGATCCGCTTTTAGAACATTTATGAGACATTCTAAAATAGCTTCATTTTCCTTGATATTAGTTCCATTTATAGTAAAATCTAAAATATCACTAGCAGAATTAGAAATAGAAAGATTTGATTGAAGCTGTTTGATAATGGATTCTCTTTTCTTATTAATCGTGAGATACGACATTTTTTCAACGGAAACATTATCATTACGCTTGTATTCGAAATATGGTGTTACTAATAAATCAGTATTATTAGTAGTGAATGTTTTTTGGGTATTTGTTTTCGGGTCAGAATAAGAAATAACTGACGAATTGGTGTCCAATGTAATATCTACAGAAATTGTTATAGGTGTCAAAAAATTGATTTGAAAAGGAATTTCTTCTGCATACTTTAAAGAATTCTTAAAACGTCCTTTTTGATACGTTTTGACATGAAGATTTAACGTGTCAACTACTTGAGATAAAATTCGATTGGACTTTATAATAGCAATTTCATTATCTAAGGTAGATGTATCCCAATAAAACATAGGACTTTGCGATTGAACAAGAAAATTTGAAGGGTCTGATTTACTATCGGTTATTTGTATGGCTGCTAAGGAAGAGTAAATACGGGGTTGATAACGTAGATATATATAAGTAAAACTTAAAAAAAGTATAAGAGATAAAACATATATAGGCCAAAAAAATAGGTAATAACGAATTTCTTTTAATATGTCAATTGAGCTTTCTTGTTCATCTAAAAATTCAGAATCATTCATATGTTACCTATTGAATAATAAAATGGTTAAACTTAAAACAAAAGAAATAATTGAAGTTAAGGAACCTAAACTATTAATTAAACCGGAGGTCTTGACTTTTGACGTATTTGGAGGAACATAGATTATATCATTAGAATTAAGATAATAATAAGGGGAGTTAATAATTTCTCCGTCTGTAAGATCGATATTAATACGTTGTAAACCTTCAATGTCTGATCTTAATAAAATTACATTTTTTCTATCTGCGGAAACAGTTAGGTCGCCAGCAGCTGATAATAATTGAAAAATATTTACTCTTTCGTACGCGTATGGGTAATTTCCAGGCATATTAACTTCTCCAAGTATCGATATATTGAAGTTAATTATAACCACTTTAACTATTGGATCTTTTACAAAAGAAGTTAATTTATCAATTAAAATCGTTTCTAATTCAACTGTAGTTAAACCCTCAACTTTTAAGTTTCCCAAAATGGGTAGTATGATAAAACCTTTATTATTAACCAAATAACCTTTTATTTTTTTGGATAAGAGATCTCCTTTATCTGTCTCATTAGAATCAGAGTTCAGTATAAATGGTTTCATACTATCTGAATTTAGAGAAGAAAATTGAAGATTGAGTATATCTCCTTTTTTTATAACAAAATGTTTATACGGTTGATGTTCGTTAAATGATGATAAATCTTGAAATAAGTAAACGTCCTTTTTTGTAGCACAAGACAAAAAGAAAAAAAAAGATAAGAATATTACCCATTTCATAGAAGATAAAAAGAACTTATTTTTCATTATCAAAATTTTGTTACGTAAATAAGCCTTACTGCCTTTAAGCAGTAAGGCTTATTATAATTTTATGCCCTAATCTTATTTAATGATTAATCTTTCATTAGTTTGTTGATTAAGACTACTTCTTAAATTTAATAAATATAACCCTTGTGGTAATTCACTAATGTCTATTTTATTAGAAGAGGGTGAAAGCATGTTATCTAAAACTAGTTTTCCTGACAAATCAAAGATACGAACCCGAATATCTTCTAATAAACCGTCGATGTATACAAATTCATTTGCTGGATTGGGATACATAGTTAAGGAATTTATCCACTCAGTATCATTAATTCCTAAACTCAGCGGAATGTTGATAATAATTGTGGCTTCGTTACTGTCAATGGTTCCATCATTAACTTTATACTTAAAGCTTACTTGACCAGATTGTGTACCATCAATTGTAAAGGTGAATGAAGTACCAGTAGAATCAATTATTAATGTTCCTCCTTCTGGCTGTGAAACAACGATCAGAGTCAAAACATCATTTTCATCAGAATCAGAGATTGTTGGTGTAATTGATATGGTGTTAGATACCATTGTAACTTCAGCATTTGTAGCTATAGGTGCAGAGTTTGGTGGTGCACTTACCGTAATCGTTACCGTAGCCGTTTCACTGTCTACAGTGCCATCATTCACTTTGTAAGTAAAGGTATCTGTTCCAACAAAATCAGCAGCTGAGGTATACGTTACCGTATTTCCTGAAAGCGTACCCAACGTTCCACTTGACGGAGAACTAACAATGGTATACGTAAGCGTATCCCCATCACTATCCGAGCCAATCAAGGTGATCGTTTCGCTTATCGCTGTCGTTGCAGTTGCAGCTACATCTATGGCACTTGGTGCATTATTAGGGGGTGCACTTACCGTGATC
>CBFHWU010000028.1:0-51851 GCA_965659665.1 Flavobacteriaceae bacterium | reverse complement strand
AAATTTGAACTCAAAATTAGCGGTTAAAATCACTAAAAACCAAGTGTAAAAAACAAAAAGAATTAACAATGGAGGAAAATTATCAAAAAAACAGCATTAATTATTTACTATTATTAATGGGCACAAAATGAGAGGAGGGGTCTTCCCAAAAAACATCTTTAAAATATTTAACTTTATACTATGAAAGTCGCTTAAAAAGAGTTCATATCATTTTAATTCCTACTGGGCAGTGATCAGAATGATTTGCAGTAGGTAAAATATAGGCACGACTAATTTGAGAAGCTAGCTCTTGGGTAACTAAGGCATAATCAATCCTCCATCCTTTATTGTTATTTCGTGCATTAGCACGATAACTCCACCAAGTATAATGATGAGGATCGTTATTTAAGTCTCTAAAGGAGTCCACAAAACCTGCTTTGATCAACTTGTCAAACCAAGCTCTTTCTTGAGGTAAAAATCCTGAAACTTTAGCATTTCGAATCGGGTCATGAATATCAATGGCCTTATGACAAATATTATAGTCTCCACAAATAATGAGATTGGAATATTTTTTCTTAAGGGTTTTAACATATTCAAGAAAGTCGTTCATATAGCGAAATTTAAAAGACAATCTTTCTCTGTTTGTTCCTGAAGGTAAGTACAAGTTCATTACAGAAAAGTCATCAAAATCGACCCTAAGGTTTCGACCCTCAACATCCATGTAATCTATCCCAGTTCCGTAGGCGACGTGAAGTGGCTTTTGTTTAGATAAGATCGCAACACCACTATATCCTTTCTTTTGAGCAGAAAACCAATACTGATACGTGTATCCAGCATCCTCAAAAACACTAAGATCAAGTTGTTCTTTTTGAGCTTTAGTTTCTTGCAAACAAACTAGCTCCGGGTCAACAGTCATCAACCATTCTAAAAATCCTTTTTTTAGTGCGGCTCTTATACCATTTACATTGTAGGAGATAATATTCATAAATCTAAAATACATATTATATTTACCAAAAACTTTAAAAATCTACTTAATATGCGATTATTCTTATTTTTATTTTTCATTTTTTTATCATTTCACGGAAATGCACAACAAAATAACCCTACTACTCTAAGAAAAGAATTAAGCATAAATGCACTTAATATATTGGTTTTCAAGACTTTAGATTTTACTTACGAAATTCACCTTAACGAAGAGTCTAGTTTTGGGCTCAATACTTTTTTATCGCTTGATGGTAAAAGTAGGTTCAATAAAGATGCTCCCTATTATTATGAAGCGTTTACATTAACACCCTTTTACAGAATTTATTTTAGCGAAAAGGAAAACGCGGGCTTTTTTGTTGAAGCTTTTGCTACCTATGCAACGGGGAGTTATGATGATAGTCAAGTGAATGTTTACAATGATTTTAATGAATTAGCCATCGGTTTTTCGCTTGGAAAAAAGTTCATTACGAAAAGAAATTTTGTGGCTGTAATTTATGCAGGTGCAGGTCGATATATGCTAGAAAAGGAAAACGCCCCTGGAGTAGTCCCAAGAATTGGAATATCTTTCGGAAAACGATTTTAAATTTTACGAAGCCATGTTTTAAATGAGGTGGCTTGTTCGAGTCGTTGAGCAATTTCGGAAATTAAAATTCGTTCTTGTTTCATCGAATCTCGATGACGAATAGTGACCGTTTGATCTTCGAGTGTTTGGTGGTCCACCGTGATACAAAATGGGGTTCCCAGCGCATCTTGGCGTCGATAACGACGTCCGACAGCATCCTTTTCATCATAGGATACAGAGAAATCCCATTTTAAATCCGAAACAATTTTTTGAGCAATTTCAGGAAGTCCATCTTTTTTTACTAAGGGTAAAAGAGTTGCCTTTATGGGCGCCAATACTGAAGGTAATCGGAGTACTGTTCTTGAGGAGCCATCTTCCAAAGTTTCCTGTTGGAGAGACTTTGACAAAACGGCCAAAAACATACGGTCTAATCCAATGGAAGTTTCCAGTACATAAGGAACATAATTTTCTTGTGCGTCAGGATCAAAATATTGAAGTTTTTTTCCAGCAAATTTTTCATGACTTGCCAAGTCAAAATCGGTACGTGAATGAATTCCTTCTAATTCTTTAAACCCAAAAGGAAATTTAAATTCTATATCACAAGCTGCATCGGCATAATGGGCCAATTTATCATGGTCATGAAAACGATACTGATCCTGTCCCATTCCTAAGGATAAGTGCCAGTTAAGTCTCGTTTCTTTCCAATGTGCATACCATTTCTTTTGTGTACCCGGCGGAATAAAAAACTGCATTTCCATTTGTTCAAACTCTCGCATACGAAAAATAAATTGGCGAGCTACGATTTCATTTCGAAAGGCTTTTCCTGTTTGAGCGATCCCAAAAGGTAATTTCATTCGACCTGTTTTTTGAACGTTTAAAAAATTAACAAAAATTCCTTGAGCTGTTTCAGGTCGTAAAAATAAATCGGTTGCATGTTCGGCCGAAGCTCCAAGCTTAGTTCCAAACATCAAGTTAAATTGTTTGACATCCGTCCAATTTCGAGAACCTGATAGAGGGCAAGCGATGTCAAGCTCTTCAATAAGAGATTTGATATCGGCGAGGTCTTCCTTTTCTAAAGATTTTCCCATTCGAGACAAAATCGTCCTTGCTTTGTCTTTGTAACCAAGCACACGAGGATTGGTATTTTCAAATTGATCTCGATCAAAAGAATCTCCAAAACGTTTTTTAGCTTTTGTTACTTCCTTGTCAATTTTTCCTTCAATTTTTGCTACATGATCTTCAATAAGCACATCCGCACGGTATCGTTTTTTTGAATCCTTGTTATCAATCAAAGGATCATTAAATGCATCCACATGCCCAGAAGCCTTCCATGTGGTAGGATGCATAAATATTGCCGCATCTAAGCCCACAATATTGTCATTGAGCTGAACCATCGCTTTCCACCAATAATCACGTATGTTTTTTTTGAGCAAAACCCCTTGTTGGCCATAATCATACACGGCACTTAAACCGTCATAAATTTCACTCGAAGGGAATACAAAACCATACTCTTTAGCGTGAGAAATAACTTTTTTGAATTGATCTGTTTCTGACATAGCGCAAAAATAAGCTTTCTTTTGTAAATTGGTACGAGCTATGTATCGAATCTTATTATACTGGCATGACTTTGTATCTGTCTTTTTTCCTCGACAATGTTACGGGTGTCATTGCTTGTTGCCCAATTCATTAAGACTTCTTTGTTTGTCATGTCAAAATAAGATCGCCAAAACTTATTTTGAAATGCGAGATAAAACGCCCATCCATGTGCTTTTGGTGGGAAAAGCTTCCATAGCATATGGTACTTCATATTGTTATTATTACAAAAAGGGGGTTGTTCAGAATCTTATTCATATGATGAAATACAAAGGACAAACTCAAATAGGCGATTATTTCGGAACACAGCTTGGACATCAGTTGAAAAACCACCAAGGGTTTAGCTCATGTCAAGTAATCGTTCCGGTGCCTTTACATTGGATTCGAAAATTAAAACGAGGATATAACCAACTAGATTCCTTTGGAAATAGATTATCAAAAATATTAAATATCCCCTACCGAACTGATATTCTTGAGCGGTTCAAACACACCCAAACACTTATTGATAAATCTAAAAACGAACGTTGGAAAGAGGTAGAAAATGCTTTTAAAATTCGTGCTCCTCTCCACAATAACTTTACCCATGTATTACTCATAGACGATGTCATGACAACGGGCTCCACTATTGCTGCATGTTGTAAATGTTTATCAAAAACATTAAATACACAAATTTCTGTGGTAACAATAGCATTTAGGCATCAATAATGTTGAAAATAGTCGTTATTTTGCATATATGAAACATCGTTTTTATGTTCTTGCTTTTCTATTGATTTGTACATTATTGGTGAATTGTGCACGCAGGGGCTCGCCTTCAGGGGGGCAAAAAGATGAAATACCCCCTGTTCTTATTAAGGCCATACCAGAAGTGATGAAAACAAACTTCAACTCGGAACGTATTCGTTTGTACTTTGATGAATATATTGTACTCAAAAACCTAAGAAAACAACTTATTATTTCTCCTCCATTAGATCCAGCACAATATCTCATCTCGCCTCAATCGGGTGCTTCGAAATTCATTCAAATCGATTTGGACAGCCTTTCCGTAAATACCACTTACACGTTCAATTTTGGTCAAAGTATTGTAGATAATAACGAAGGAAATCCATCTGCTTATTTTAAATACGTTTTTTCTACAGGGGACTATATTGATTCGCTTAGTGTTCAAGGGACGCTCCGCGATGCAATATCTAGAAAAGCCGATAATTTTGTTTCGGTGATGCTCTATGCGATAGATAGCACTTTTACTGACTCCATTATTTATCAAAAACCTCCTACTTATTTCACCAATACTTTAGACAGCTTAATCGTATTTGACATTGAAAATGTTAAAGCAGGCCAATATTTACTCGTAGCTCAAAAAGATATTTCAAATAATTATGTTTTTGATCAAAAAGTAGACAAAATAGGCTTTTACCCCCAAATAATCACGGTTCCAAGTGAGATGTCATATGACTTAACTTTATTTCAAGAGGAACCTAATTTTTCTTTTGGTCGTGCATTTCAAGCAGGTAAAAATCGTATCGGTTTTGGTTTCGAAGGAAATCCAAATGGAATTCAAATAAACCTCGATACAAAACTTGGTCGAGATGCTCAATTTACCCAAAGTTTAGATCGTGAAAAAGACTCCATTTATTTTTGGTATAAAAACATAAAACAAGACAGCCTGCAATTTACATTAACTAAAGATACATTATCACAATCATACACGCACCGAGTTATGTCGGTCGAAGCTGATTCATTAAGCGTAGAAGCATCACATAGCAGGTCGATCGACCTAGAGGATGTTTTTTCTATCAAAACAAGTACGCCTATAAGCAGTGTCAATAAGGGTCTCTTTTCATTGGTCAATAAAGATTCTGTACAAGTTGATTTTGAAACCCGTCTTATAAATCCGCATGAGTTACAAATTCAATTTGAATTATTGCCCAACGACGCCTATAAAATACAGGCTTTGCCCAATGCCTTTGTCGATTTTTATGATGCTACACATGACACTTTACAATATTTTTTAAAAACAAAAAGCCGAGTCGATTACGGAAATATTCGTTTACGCATCAATAATATTCCTTCCTCTCCTTTTTTTATTGATATAATGGATGACAAAGAAATAATTGAACGGACCCAATATATCACCGAGCCAAGGGGACAATATAGTTTTATGAATTTACCCCCAAAAAAATACTTTGTAAGAGTTCGCATTGATGAAAATAGTAATGGTGTATGGGACAGTGGAAATTTTTTACTTAAAGAACAAGCCGAAGCTGTTTATCATTTTCCTGCGCTATTAGATGTGCGTGCAAATTGGGAATTACAAGAGACTTTTACTCTAAAATAAATCTATCTCGATCATGGAGAAAAGGGAGTTTTTTTCGTGTTTTTTGTAAGAAAGCTTTATCCAATTGGACTACTTGAACCGAGGGCTCTTTTTTCATATGACATATTTCGTTCCCCAACATATCATACACTGCCGAATGTCCAGGATATTCCAATCGATAAGCATCTTTTCCAATACGATTAACTCCTATGCTATAACTCATGTTTTCTATTGCTCTTGCTCGTAAAAGTGCATTCCAAGCTTGTATACGTGCTTTGGGCCAGTTGGCTACGCACAAAAAAACATCATAATCATCCGTATTTCGAGCAAAAACAGGAAAACGCAAATCATAACAAATAGATAAACGAATACGCCAACCTTTGTGTTCAACAGCTATTATTTTGTTTCCTCGCGTATACACGCTCGACTCCCCCGAAGGGGTATAAGGATGATACTTGTCATACGTCTCCAAGATTCTTTCTGGTGTTGCTATCACAAAACGATTATAAAAACGATTATTTTCAGAAATGGATACACTTCCGCCAATAGCAATTTTGTGAGCTTGTGCTTGTTGTTTCATCCAATCCACAATACTTCCCGTCATAGGTTGAGCTACATAAGATGGACTCATCGTAAATCCAGTGGCAAACATCTCAGGCAATACCCAAAGGTCGGCCTCGTGCTGCTTAAAAAGTGGTGTTATGTAGTCTAGATTTTTAATGGTTTGATGCCATGCAATATCCATTTGAACCAAAGCAATACGTAAAGTTGAATTCATATGTGAATTTAAAAAAAATATCCTTTGATGATTCCTATATCTATAAATATCAGACCCTGTAAAATTTATCCGACCCTCCCTATCAATAAGCCGATAAGCAACAAAACTTAGTTGATGGGTTATGACTTTGAAGTAAAATGAACTTAAAATTATTAACGAGGAGTGATTTTACTGGTTTTGTAAATTGGTCAATCATTACAACAAAAAATACTGACGCCCTTTCGATAGAAGGAGAAATCAGAATACCATTATAAAAAATGGGAATTCCCATTTTGAAAAATGAGTTGATCAATTTAGTATTCAATTGCTGTTGAACAAAACAACTAACCCTTAAAGTTGGCCCCTAAGTATTCACGATTCATTCGAGCGATGTTTTCTAATGAAATCCCTTTAGGGCATTCCACTTCACAGGCTCCGGTGTTGGTACAATTACCAAACCCTTCTTCATCCATTTGTTTGACCATATTCATTACACGATCGGTAGCCTCCACCTGACCTTGTGGAAGCAATGCGTATTGAGAGACTTTAGCCGAAACAAACAGCATCGCTGAAGCATTTTTACAAGTCGCCACACAAGCACCGCACCCGATACATGTTGCGGCATCAAATGCTTTATCGGCTTTCACTTTTTCAATAGGAATTGCATTGGCATCTTGAGTATTACCCGAGGTATTAACAGAAACAAATCCCCCTGCATGTTGAATACGATCAAAAGCAGTACGATCTACAACCAAGTCTTTTATCACTGGAAAGGCCTTTGCTCGGAAGGGTTCGATATAGATGGTATCACCGTCTTTGAACTTGCGCATGTGCAGCTGACAGGTTGTAACCAGTCGATCGGGTCCATGTGCTTCGCCGTTAATAAACATCGAGCAAGATCCACATATTCCCTCACGGCAATCATGATCAAAAGCAACCGGCTGTATGCCTTGCTCCATCAACTGTTCATTGAGAACATCCAACATTTCTAAAAAGGACATATCAGGTGATACTTCATCTATTTGATAGGTTTGAAGTCCCCCCTTAGCGGTAGCGTGATCTTGACGCCAAACTTTTAGTGTGAGTTTCATATTATTTGTACGATCTCGTTTTTAGTTCAATATTTTCATAATCTAAAGCTTCCTTGTGAAGTTGAGCATCAGCAGGCTCCCCTTTGTGTTCCCAAGCCGAAACAACAGTAAAATTCTCATCATCACGCATGGCTTCACCCTCGGGGGTTTGCGACTCTTCTCTAAAATGTCCTCCACATGATTCTGTTCGTTCCAATGCATCTTTGGCAAAGAGTTCCCCTAATTCTAAAAAATCGGCAACTCTAAGCGCTTTGGCCAAAGGTTCGTTAAAGGAATCGGCCGTTCCGGGAACCATAACATTTTTATAAAAATCTTCTCGAAGAGCCTTAACTTCTTTCATCGCTTCTTTTAGTTCTGTTTCGTTACGAGACATTCCACACTTGTTCCAAATAATTTTACCTAATTTACGGTGGTAATAATCCACTGTTTTATTTCCTTTATTGTTTATAAATCCTTCTATTTTTTTCTGAATTTCTTTTTCAGCTTCTTCAAATTCTGGAGAGTTAGTGGAGATAGATCCTGTCCGAATATCATCGGCCAGATAATCTCCAATCGTGTATGGTAAAACAAAATATCCATCTGCTAATCCTTGCATAAGCGCCGAAGCACCTAATCGATTAGCACCATGGTCAGAAAAATTGGCTTCCCCAATAGCAAAACAGCCAGGTATGGTGGTCATAAGGTTATAATCAACCCAAACACCCCCCATAGTATAGTGTACTGCAGGATATATCATCATCGGAGTTTCATATGGGTTTTGATCGACGATTTTTTCGTACATCTGGAACAAATTCCCGTATTTGGATTTTACAATCGCTTTCCCTAAAGTACGGACGAGTTCCGAATCATTTTCATCAAGACCTTTAACATGAGCCTCTTCTTTACCGTAGCGCTCAATAGCGGCTGCAAAATCTAAATAGACTGCCTCGCCTGTTTTGTTCACCCCAAAACCAGCATCGCAACGTTCTTTAGCGGCACGAGAGGCTACATCACGGGGTACCAAGTTTCCAAAAGCAGGGTAGCGACGTTCCAAATAATAATCTCGATCTTCTTCTGAAAGCGCTGTTGGCTTTAAGCGACCTTCCCGGATGGCTTCTGCGTCTTCTTTTTTCTTAGGGACCCAAATACGCCCATCATTTCTAAGCGATTCGGACATAAGGGTTAACTTTGATTGATGATCCCCAGAAACAGGAATACAAGTAGGGTGAATTTGTGTAAAACATGGGTTGGCAAAATATGCCCCTTTCTTATGAATTTTCCAAGATGCCGAGACATTACTCCCCATAGCATTGGTGGATAAATAAAATAAATTCCCATAACCTCCTGACGCAATCACTACAGCATGGGCAGAATGACGCTCCAGTGTACCAGTAACTAAGTTTCGTGCTATGATTCCGCGAGCTTTACCATCGACTACAACTAAATCAAGCATTTCATGGCGGCTGTACATTTTGATTTTACCACGTCCTATTTGACGGTTCATCGCTGAATAAGCCCCCAAAAGTAATTGTTGGCCCGTTTGTCCTTTAGCATAAAAAGTACGTGAAACCAATACCCCACCAAATGAGCGGTTGTCTAATAATCCTCCATAATCACGGGCAAATGGTACGCCTTGAGCTACACATTGGTCAATGATATTTGTAGAAACTTCTGCCAAACGATGTACATTGGCTTCTCTTGATCGGTAGTCGCCACCCTTAACGGTGTCATAAAATAGCCGATGTGTCGAGTCACCATCGCCTTGATAATTTTTAGCTGCATTGATTCCTCCTTGAGCCGCAATAGAGTGCGCGCGCCGTGGAGAATCTTGAAAACAAAATGCTTTGACATTATACCCTAGTTCGGCTAATGTGGCTGCAGCAGAACCACCTGCCAATCCTGTCCCAACAACGATAATGTCAATCAGGCGTTTATTGGCTGGGCTAACAAGTCGGATGTTATTTTTATGATGAGTCCACTTATCTGCGATAGGACCTTCAGGGATTTTTGCATCTAATGTTCTCATAATTAATGATTTAAAAAGTGAAAGATCGCAATAAATGCAAATCCAACAGGAATGCCAACAGCGTATATCTTACCAAAACTCTTTATGGAGGAAGAGTATTTATTATTCACACCCATTGATTGAAAAGCTGAACTGAAGCCATGCCATAAGTGTAAGCTTAAAAAAGCAAAAGACAACACATAGAGAATCAAACGAATTGGATCCTCAAATTTATGCACTAATTCTTCATAATAGCGATTGGGATCTTCAGGTAAAAACTCAACGTATTTATAATTCATCTCAGGAACCCAGAAATCATAAAAGTGTAGTATCAAAAAAGACAACACTACCGCTCCTGAAATAATCATATTTCGAGACATCCAACTGGCATTAGCACTGCCTTTATACGAAGCATATTGTACTCCTCTTGACTTACGATTTTTGATCTCTAAAATAAAGCCCATGACAAAGTGAAAAATAACCCCGAAAATGAGTACAGGCTGTAAAACAAATTGAACGAGGGGATTAACTCCCATAAAATGTGAAAATTGATTAAAAATTTCTTCGCTAAAAACGGAAGTAATATTGATGGCAAAGTGCTGCAATAAAAATACAATCAGAAACAAACCTGACAACGCCATAGCAACTTTACGTAATATGGAACTGGAACGAACCTTTGACATGATAAACGAATATTTTCTACAAAATTAGGGGCTGGAAACCTGAATGCCAAGTATTTTGGGTCCTTTTTGACTAAGACTATTTCTAAATAAGGTTTTGTTTATCTATCTTAGGTATAAAAGGTAATTTTAAGTCAAAACACTAAACATTTTATTAAAAAAAAAGGGGATGAAACGTTCCAAACTTTAGTATCTTTTTATCATCTTAAAACTTTTACGTTGTCCTTTTATGTCTACTTCGAGTAAATACACCCTTACTAAGCCTTACTATTTTGAGGGAATAAGAAGTTGTTTGAGGCTGCACTTCTAGGGGTTGTTTTCCTGTTATATCATTGATGGTAAGCGATAATATTTCTAAAAGAGATTCTATTTGTATGGAATTTTCCACAAAGTTGGGATAGAACTTAAATGCAGCAAATGCTTTTGCTGTAGGAATAGATAACGATTCTGCCGGCCATGCACATATCTCAAAGTCGCCACGGTCCCCATTATAAACCCCAAACTCGAACATAAAAGGATTCTCCCTTTGTACCACTAAGTTCCAAATGAGATAAATATTCCGTTTCTAACCCATTGACATCGTTGTTATTACAAGACCGCTGAGTAAGGTTCCCTGCTGACCCGCTATATGCGGTAAAAAGCGTATTCAAATTTCCATCCCCTATATTAAAGGTATCTATGGCTAAAACCCCTCTAGGGGGCATGGTCACTGAATACCACACATCTGAAGTATAGTCCTAACCACAATCCGTTGGGGGAATCTCCCCCAAATCAGTAGTCGTTAACAAAGTTCCTGATTCCCGATAGGTACAAGTTGATTGAGCTACCGTAAACGCAACAGCTCCCGAAGTATCCTCACTAGGAGGAGCTTATGCAAAAAAAGCGTTTTTTAAAAAAATATAATATAAAGAGTGTTGAATTGGTAAAATATTTCATTCGATTTAGGGTTATCGTGTAAACCAAAAGGAGCCATTATCGCTAAAGTAAACAATTTATTTAATTTGGAATTCTTGTCTTGATTCTCCTACTTGAAGTGTATAAGTCCCTTTAGGTAAGTAAAAAAAATCGTTTTCAGCGGGTTCAAGAATTTGTATTTTTCTTTGAAATTTTTGTACTCGATCTTTATCAATAGTTAAATTATAATCACTAAAGTTAAGGCCTATCGTCAACTCAATTTCGTTGCTATAAACCAAAACATCATCACAGAAAACCTGTATTGGTACGCTTTTTTTGGTTGCTGAATACATCACAAAGTCCCATTTTGGGAGTAAAGGTTCAGACCAAAGATTGCGTGCATTACCCCATCGCTTGTTGTGTTTTATGTTTTTTAGTTTAAATAAATGAAGATCTTTTTTATTTATTTTGGGTAAGGCCTGCAATTCGTTTAAGTTAATTTTATAAATGGATCTTCCATGAGTTCCGACCAATAAGTCGTTGGCTGTAGTTTGCACATAAAGATCGTGTACAGCTACTTTGGGGAAGTTATTTTGAAAAGCATGCCATTGACTTCCTTGATCAAAGCTCACAAATAGTCCTGTATCAGTTCCTACATACAAAATATTATCGTTCACGGGGTCTTCTCTTATGACGTTTACAGCACCCTCCAATTGATTATGGATAGGCTTCCAGGAAACTCCATCATCATCAGAAACATAAACATACGGACTAAAATCGTCGTTTCGATATCCATTTAAAGTTGTATAAATTCGGTTATGATGATGAGTAGAAAACTGCACTCGGCTTACCCATAGGTCTTTTGGCAGAGCATTGGCGATATTTTGCCATGTTGATCCGCCATTTTCAGTTAATTGTATATGACCATCGTCAGTACCTATTATTAGTTTTCCAAACTGAAACTTAGATTCATCTATAGTTGTTAAAGTTCCATAGGGTACATTTCCTACTTTACCACCTTTAGTAAGATCAGATGAAATTGTTTCCCATACCTCCCCTTGGTTTAGCGAACGATGAAGCTTATTACTCCCTAAGTATATGATATCTTGATTGTGAGAAGAAAGCAAAATAGGCGTTTGCCAGTTGAACCGCAAAGGAGCTTCTCCAAGTTGATGTTGAGGTTTTATATTTTTTCTTTTGTTCAATTTTCGGTCGATTCGAAAATAATTTCCGAATTGATATCCTGTGTACACGATATTGGCATCTCGTTGATCTACTTGAATTTGCATCCCATCTCCTCCCATAATAGACGTCCAAGGATAATGCCCGCTTTGATGCCACGCAGGACTCTCGATAGAGTTATGAGGAGCAACCCACACTCCGTTATCTTGAAGCCCACCATAGACGTGATAAGGAGTTTGTTGATCGGCATAAACAGTATAAAATTGCCCTACTGAAGGTTGATTATTTTTGATCCAATGCGCCCCATCATCGTAAGTAATATTAATTCCGCCATCATTACCGTTGATAATATGTTGAGGGTTTTTGGGGTTAATCCAAAAGGCATGATGATCTACGTGAAGATTAGAGGCGTTCATTGAAGAAAATGTTTTCCCTCCATCCTTAGATTTTAATAAGGGAACCCCATAAATGTAGATATGTTGGTCATTAACTGGCGAAACATGAATTTGACCAAAATAATATCCGTAACTAAAATAAATGTCATCTAAGAAGTGTGAATGTGTTTTTGACCAAGATATTCCCCCATCATCACTTCGATAAACTTCAGCTCCAATAACTGGGGTATTGAAAAGAGATGCATTAGCATCTTGGAGATAAAGAGACAAATCAGAAGGTTTTAGTTTTCCAATTTTTACTTCTTCTTTAATTTTTTGAGCAGAATATTTTTTAGGAAAATTATTTTCTTCAAGGAAAGTTTCTAAAACATCGTCATGAATGGCGAAAAATGCTTCTAAAGACATGTTTTGAAAATCATCTTTTTGAATTCCATTTTTTTGTTGGGAATGGGTTGGCCGAGGATTTTGATTATCTAAAATAGCATAAATCGTTTGGTCGCTAAATGCTGCAAGGCCAATTCTACCGACTCCTTTTCCTTGAGGGAAATTACTTTCTACCGTCGAAATGAGTTCCCAATGATCGCCACCATCAATAGACTTATAAATTCCTGACCTTTCACCACTTCCTTCAAAATGCCAAGCTTTTCTATCTTTTTGCCAAGCAGCAGCGTACTGAATATTAAAATCGTCAGGAGATACACTAATATCGATAATCCCCGTGGTATCATTAATGAATAATGTTTGCACCCACGATTCACCACCGTCTTTTGTTTTATAAATGCCTCTCTTAGAATTAGAAGTATACAAATGACCAATTACCCCAACCGTAATTTCTTGGGGATTATTGGGGTTGATTTCTATTTTTCCAAAATGATGAGCGTCATGTAAGCCCATGTGTGTCCAGCTTTGACCCTGATTTGTGGATTTTAAGATCCCGATCCCAGAATATGACGAGCGAGAGGCATTGTTTTCACCCGTTCCCACCCATATTGTTTTGTTTTTCCAATCTACAGCAATATCCCCAATATTTTGTGTTGGAGAAGAATCAAGAATAGGGATAAAACTTGTTCCGTTGTTGTTGGTATACCAAAGCCCTCCAGATGCATAACCCACATAAAATTCATGTGTCGCATTTGGATTTACCTCTAAATCGGTTACTCTTCCACTCATCACTGAAGGACCGATGTTTTGGAGTGGTACCTCACTCACCCACGAGGGTTGTTGTTGTGCAAATAAAAAATGAATTCCTGTTATCAGTAATACTAATTGTTTCATAACATCAAAAATGATCCCTAATATACCATTAAATCATTAAATAAACTATTTCATGAAAACTTGATAAATTAGTATATTTAGCACTAGAAATCTCATTATGAAGTACACTCCATTTCCCGCTGAGTTGTTTGTTAAACATCGGCAACGCTTTATGAGTTCTTTGCTCCCCAAAAGTATCGCTGTTTTTAATTCCAACGACATCTATCCTGTCAGTGCCGATAGCACCCTTAATTTTGAACAACATCGAGACATTTTTTATTTATCAGGTATCGATCAAGAAGAAAGTGTTTTAGTTCTTTTTCCAGATGCTCCCGACGGGATTCAAGAACGGTTATTTGTTCGTGAAACCAACGACCACATTGCTGTTTGGGAAGGGGCTAAACTAACCCAAAAACAAGCTACTGCTGTCTCGGGGGTTCAGTCCGTTCATTGGGTACAAAACTTTAAAGAAATTTTTGATCAACTGGCACAACACTGTGATACGATCTACATCAATACTAATGAACACTACAGAGCAGCCGTAGAAACACAAACAAGAGAGGATCGTTTTATTGAATGGTGTAAACAAAACTACCCAAAACATCAATATGAGAAGGGAAACTTTATTTTACAGCGTTTGCGTTCAATCAAAGATTCTATCGAAATTGATCGTATCCAACAGGCCTGTGATATTACCGAAAAAGGGTTTCGAAGAGTGCTTAATTTTATACAGCCTGGAGTATGGGAATACGAAATTGAGGCTGAATGGATTCATGAGTTTATTCGAAATCGATCTAAAGGGTTTGCTTATCAACCCATCATAGCTTCAGGAAACAATGCTAATGTGCTACATTACACTCAAAATAATATGCAATGCAACGCTGGTGATTTGATTTTGATGGATGTTGCAGCCGAATATGCCAACTACTCGAGTGATCTCACAAGAACGGTTCCTATCTCTGGTCGTTTTTCAAAACGTCACAGAACCATTTATGATGCTGTATTACGTGTTAAAGATAAAGCTACAAGATTATTGGTTCCAGGTGCATTTTGGAAAGAATACCATGAGGAGGTTGGAAGAATAATGACGGATGAACTCTTAGGGTTAGGACTCCTTGACAAAGCTGATGTTCAGGCTCAAGATCCCAAAAAACCTGCCTATAAAAAATATTTCATGCATGGAACCTCTCATCATATGGGATTAGACACCCATGATTATGGGCTATTAGATGATCCCATAGAAGCTAATATGGTTTTTACTGTTGAGCCTGGTATTTATTTACCAGAGGAAGGGTTTGGCGTTCGCCTTGAAGATGATGTTGTTGTTCAGCCTACAGGAGAGCCTATTAACCTAATGAAAAATATTCCTATTGAACCAGATGAAATAGAAGCTTTAATGAATGATTAAAACGATTTCCAGCCTTGTGCTTTAAGTCCAATTTTTTCGCCTGCGCGTGTAATCAAACTAATTCCTGATTTTTTATCCTTTATATGGCCTATGACCGTAAGGTTTGGATTGCCTTTAATTTTGACATAGTCTTGTGGAGAGATCGTAAAAAGTAACTCGTAATCTTCTCCGCCATTCAAAGCTATAGTTGTACTGTCAAGCTTAAATTCTTCACAAACGGCAATAAATTGAGGATCAAGTGGAAGTTTGTCCTCATAAATGTCACAACCCACTTCCGATTTTTTGCACAAGTGGATCGCCTCAGAAGATAGCCCATCACTGATGTCAATCATTGAAGTAGGTAACACTTCTAACTGTTCTAAAGTTTGAAGGATGTCTTTTCGAGCTTCAGGCTTAAGTTGTCGTTCAATGAGGTAGGTGTAAGCATCCAAATCAGGCTGATTATTTGGGTTGGCTTTAAATACTTGCTTTTCGCGTTCCAACACCTGTAACCCCATGTAAGCTGAACCAATATCTCCCGAAACTACCACTAAATCATTGGGTTTTGCTCCACTTCTTTTGCATATTTTTTCAGAAAAGGCTGTTCCTATGGCTGTGATACTCAACAGTAATCCTTTGACAGATGAAGTCGTATCTCCTCCAACCAAATCAACTTTATAGGTTGTGCAAGCCAAGCGAATTCCTTCGTATAATTCCTCTAGCGCTTCTTTTGTAAATCTGTTGGATACCGCCATACTCACTGTAATTTGAGTTGCTGTCCCGTTCATAGCATAAATATCTGACAGATTAACAACCACTGACTTATATCCTAAGTGTTTTAGTGGCATGTATGAAAGGTCAAAATGAATCCCCTCAACAAGTAAATCAGTGCTGACCAAAGTATGTCTATCCTGATGGTTCAAAATGGCGGCGTCATCCCCAATACCAACTCGAGTAGAGTCGTGAAAATATTTAAAATTTGATGTCAAGTGTTCAATAAGTTTGAACTCTCCAATTTCTTCCAAAGAAGTTTGTGCGGGGTGTTTTTCCTGAATCATAATACAAAATTAAATGATTTTGTAACTTTATCACCAATTTTATTTTTTAAAACCCTTCTATGTTTAATCAAAAAAAAATTTTAGCCTTTCTGTTGATTGTCTGCACTTCATGTGTTATTGATGATAATGACTCTCAAAGAACACAGGATTTTGATTTGCTATATGCATGCGAGAATGGTAATGCCAATGGATTTCCTTGTTTAGATATTGATTTGTTAGGCTATGTAAGTTTAGATCAAATGATGGGTACTCAAGGAAACGATTGTTGGGGATGGACAGATCCTGATACTGAAAGGGAGTACGCCTTAATGGGAATGGTCGAAGGGACTGCCTTTGTCGATGTTACTGAGCCAAAAAAAGCACGATTTCTTGGGCTTTTACCTAGTCAAACAGACTCTAGTATATGGAGAGATATAAAAGTGTATGAGAATACTGCCTATATTGTAAGTGAAGCACTTGATCATGGAATACAGGTTTTTGACCTCACACGTTTACGTACAATTAATGCTGAGCCTCAAACTTTTACTGCCAATACAGTTTATGACGATCATGGAAGTGCCCACAATATTGCCATTGACACCGAAAATGGATATGCCTATAGCGTAGGTACTTCAACCTATGATGGTGGTCCTCACATCATAAATATCACAGATCCCCTAAACCCCATTGGTGTTGGTGGATATGAAGGAAGTGAATATTCCCATGATGGACAAACAGTTCGTTATATCGGACCAGATACGGATTATTATGACAGTGAAATATTTGTGGGTAGTAACGAAAATGAAGTCGTTATCGTAGATGTAACCCAAAAACAAAATCCAACGCTTATTTCTAAAATTGAATACAGTCAAACCCAATATACCCACCAAGGGTGGTTTACAGAAGATCAACAATTTTTTTTAGTGGGAGATGAATTGGACGAATTAAGAGAAGACATTAACACTCGTACCATAGTTTTTGATTTTACAGACCTAGATGCTCCAAAATTACATTTTGAATATGTTTCTGATCAAGATGCCATTGATCACAATGGTTATGTAAGAGACGATTTATTTTACTTAGCGAGTTATCGTGCGGGACTACGCATCATAGATATCTCTCAAATTGAGGACAAAAAAATGACTGAGATAGCTTATTTTGATACCCACCCTGAGGATAATTCTGCTCAAGGTTTTGGACGCCTTCCTCAAGTTGTCATCATGGACGAAGATCATGATAACCCCGCAAAGGGGAATGATGCTGAATTTAATGGTGCTTGGAGCGTATACCCATTTTTGAAAAGTGGAAATATTTTAATTAGTGATATTAATAGAGGATTATTCATTGTTCGACAAAGGTAAAACATGACTGATACTTTAATTCGCTTAAATATCTGTTGTTATCTATTTTCATCTACAAATCCCTTATATTTGCAAATCATTTAATAGTATTAATTATAATTGTGATTAAAGTTTCAGAAATTGCTAAAAAACAGGTTGTGTCGTTGATGCATGCAGATGGTTTTGATGCTTCTCGTGATTATGTTCGAGTGGGGGTCAAAAGCGGAGGTTGTTCTGGTTTGTCTTATGATTTAAAATTTGATCGTGATATTCATGAAAATGACTCTATTTTTGAAGACAATACGATTAAGATTGTAGTAGACAAAAAAAGTATTTTATATCTAGCTGGTACGGTTTTAGAGTATTCAGGTGGATTAAATGGAAAAGGGTTTGTGTTTAACAACCCTAATGCAAACCGGACATGTGGGTGCGGTGAAAGTTTTGCTCTCTAATTAATATCATGCTATGGGATATACGGAAGAAGAATTAAAAAAAGAACTCGAAAATAAAGAGTACGAATACGGATTTTATACCGATATTGAGTCGGATACTTTTCCAGTAGGATTAAATGAAAATATTGTACGTGCAATTTCGAAACGTAAAAATGAGCCAACGTGGATGACCGATTGGCGACTAGAAGCCTATAGGGATTGGTGTAACATGGAAGAACCTGAGTGGGCAAACGTTAACTACCCTAAACCAGACTACCAGGCAATTTCATACTACTCGGCGCCAAAATCATCTGTTAAATATGATAGCTTAGATGAAGTTGATCCTGAGCTTTTAAAGACTTTCGAAAAACTAGGAATATCCATTAATGAACAAAAGAAACTCGCTGGAGTTGCTGTAGATATCGTAATGGACTCTGTTTCGGTAGCGACCACGTTTAAAGAGACCCTTTCTGAAAAAGGGATAATTTTTTGTTCTATTTCAGAAGCTATTCAAACTCATCCTGAACTCGTCCAAAAATATATTGGATCTGTTGTCCCAAGAAAAGATAATTATTACGCCGCTTTAAACTCCGCTGTTTTTTCAGACGGTTCGTTTTGTTATATCCCAAAAGGGGTTCGTTGTCCGATGGAATTATCCACTTACTTTCGTATTAATCAAGCTGGCACAGGACAATTCGAACGAACTTTAGTAATTGCAGACCAAGGAAGTTTTGTTAGCTATTTGGAAGGGTGTACCGCTCCTGCTCGTGACGAAAATCAGCTCCATGCTGCCGTTGTAGAATTAATCGCCCATGATGAGGCTGAAATTAAATATTCTACTGTTCAAAATTGGTTTCCAGGGGATAAAGAGGGAAATGGAGGGGTTTTTAATTTTGTGACAAAACGAGGCATCTGTCATCATAAATCAAAAATTTCTTGGACACAAGTTGAAACTGGTTCTTCTGTCACATGGAAATATCCCTCCTGCATATTAAAAGGAGATGATAGTATCGGGGAATTTTATTCTATTGCTGTGACTAATAATTTTCAGCAAGCTGATACAGGAACAAAAATGATTCACATAGGCAAGCGATCAAAAAGTACAATCATTTCAAAAGGAATTTCGGCAGGAAAATCCCAAAATAGTTATCGAGGATTAGTACAAGTGAATAAGAGCGCAACAGATGCTCGTAACTTTTCGCAGTGTGATTCCCTCCTGATGGGAAATCTTTGTGGAGCTCATACCTTCCCTTATATAGAAGCTAAAAATAAAAGTGCTAAAATCGAACACGAAGCCACGACAAGCAAAATTGGCGAAGATCAAATATTTTATTGCAATCAACGTGGTATTGATACCGAAAAGGCAATTGCGCTTATTGTGAATGGTTTTTCTAAAGAAGTTCTCAATAAACTTCCGATGGAATTTGCCGTAGAAGCCCAAAAATTATTAGAAATCTCTCTAGAGGGATCCGTAGGATAAACTAAATAAAAAATGAAAAATAAATTTTTATTCCTTTATATTTCAATTCTTCTTCTAGCTTGTTCCCCGAAAGAAGAATTAAACATTATTTCAGGTGAGTTTTTGTTTTATCAAGGGGCTGCTGTACTCAATACAGGCACCGAAATTTATGGCGTTGTTGTCGAT
Organism: Flavobacteriaceae bacterium; assembly: GCA_965659665.1. Classification (GTDB taxonomy): domain Bacteria; phylum Bacteroidota; class Bacteroidia; order Flavobacteriales; family Flavobacteriaceae; genus CBFHWU01. Next base: position 32,342 of record CBFHWU010000028.1, on the reverse strand, counting down.
GATACCATGAAAGAATTACATGAACAATGTATTGCTATTCAAAAAGACGAATACGACATGGTAAAAGTATATGTCAAAGGAACAATTGCTGAGAATCCTAGCAACGAAGGATGGGAACAAATTTTGAGTATTAAAGAAATTGATTCCATCGCCCCGTCAGATCCTGTAACCTCACCTCCAATACAAATCAATATCGATTAACTATGTTAAGCATCGACAATTTACATGCCCATGTCGAGGGTAAAGAAATATTAAAAGGAATCAACCTTGATGTTCAACCTGGTGAAGTTCACGCTATTATGGGCCCAAATGGCTCTGGGAAAAGTACCCTTTCTACTGTGATCGCTGGTCATGAAGATTATGAAATAACCAAAGGATTATTATCCTTTGAAGGCAAAGATATTTCTGAACTTAATGCCGATGAACGCGCACACTTAGGTATTTTCTTGTCTTTTCAATACCCTGTAGAAATTCCTGGAGTAACGGTTACAAACTTCATTAAAACTTCCATTAACGAGACAAGAAAAGGGCAAGGCCTTGACGAAATGCCTGCTAATGTGATGTTAAAAAAAATCAAAGAAACAGCTAAGATGCTTGAAATTGATTCTCGATTTTTATCACGATCGCTTAACGAAGGTTTTTCGGGAGGAGAAAAAAAGAGAAATGAAATTTTCCAAATGGCAATGCTTGAACCCAAGCTAGCTATACTGGACGAAACAGATTCGGGATTAGATATTGATGCCTTACGAATTGTCGCCCATGGAGTCAATACACTTAAACATGACAATAACGCTGTTATTGTAATTACACATTATCAACGATTATTGGATTACATAGTACCAGATTTTGTTCATGTATTACACGAGGGACAAATTGTGAAATCTGGCAGTAAGGAATTAGCTCACGAACTGGAAGAAAAAGGATACGATTGGATTAAACAAGGACAATAAATCATGGAGTTAAAAGAAAAGCTTGTCGCCTCATTCATGGCATTCGAATCAGAAATTGTCGAACAAACCCTTTTGCATGAAGACCGAAATAAAGCTATTGAAACATTTGAAGTTCAAGGATTTCCCAACAAAAAAATGGAAGATTGGAAATTCACTCCACTTAAAACTCTTCTAAAAAACGATTTTAGTGTTTTTCCTAAATCACAAAAAAACATTACTCTTGATGAGGTAAAAAACTATATCCTGAGCGATGTCGATACGTATAAAATTATTTTTGTAGATGGAATATACAATTCATATTTATCAGAAACTACTCACGAAGGGGTTGATGTTTGTTTAATGTCAGCAGCACTATCAAAACCAAAGTATAGTTCCATCATTGAACGTTATTTTAATTCCGTAGCAGATCGGGAGGATTCGTTCACTGCTTTAAATACAGCCTTTACAAAAGAAGGGGCCTACATATGTGTCCCTGATAATAAAATTGTAGAAAAACCTGTTCAAATCATTTATTTTTCAACTGGTATAAATTCTACCCTGATGCTACAACCTCGTAGCTTGATTGTCGTTGGAAAAAATGCTGAAGTCCAAGTGATTGAACGTCATCAAAGTTTAACTTCTGAAATTGTTTTTACCAATGCAGTTACTGAGGTGTTTACAGAAGAGCAAGGTCAGATTGACTTTTATAAAATCCAGAATGATGCTGAAAACTCATCTCTGATCGATAGTACTTATATCAGCCAAAAAAAACACAGTCATGCCAAAGTGCATACTTTCTCATTTGGTGGGAAATTTATTCGAAATAATCTTCACTTTTACCACCGCGATGCAGCGATTGAATCCACAATGAAAGGCATCACTCTTGTTGAAGGCAAACAACTAGTTGACCATCACACTTTAGTTCATCACGCACATCCAAACTCTGAAAGTCATCAGGACTATAAAGGGATATATGCGGGTCAATCAAAAGGGGTTTTTAATGGTAAAATAGTCGTCGAAAAAGAAGCTCAAAAAACAAATGCTTTTCAACAAAATAACAATATTTTGATGGACGATACCGTAACAATTAATACCAAACCACAGCTTGAAATCTTTGCAGATGATGTTAAATGTAGTCATGGCTGTACCATAGGACAATTAGACGAATCCGCAATGTTTTATATGCAAGCACGTGGAATACCTAAAAAAGAAGCACGAGCATTGCTCACTTATGCTTTTGCTAACAACGTTTTAGCAAGTGTTAAAATACCTTCCGTAAAATCTCGAATCAACAGACTTATCGCCAAAAAACTAGGGGTTAACCTTGGTTTTAATTTGTAAAATGAAATTAGATATCACCCGAATTCGGTCAGATTTTCCCATTCTTCATCGAGAAGTTAACGGGCAACCCTTAGTATATCTCGATAACGCAGCTACTTCTCAAACACCTCAACAGGTAATTGATGTCATTGTTGATTACTATCAAAATTACAATTCAAATATTCACCGAGGGGTTCACACTTTAAGTCAGGAAGCTACCGATAAATATGAAATGGCTCGGGAAATTATTCAACATCATTTTAATGCAGCCCATTCTCACGAGATTATTCTTACTTCTGGAACAACACACAGCATTAACCTTGTTGCATTTGGATTTGGATCAATTCTCAAAAAAGGAGATCAAATTATAGTTTCCGCTTTAGAACATCACTCTAACATCGTTCCTTGGCAGATGCTTTGTGAACGTAGTGGAGCCGTTTTAAAAGTCATTCCTATGAACGACCATGGGATGCTAGATATGGATGCCTATGAAAATTTAGTAACCCCCAAAACCAAATTGGTTTTTGTCAATCACGTTTCAAATGCATTAGGAACCATCAATCCAATTAAACATATTATTTCGATAGCCCATGATGTTGGAGCTGCTGTTTTGATTGATGGGGCTCAAGCCACTCCGCATATTCGTCCGAATTTACAAGAGTTAAATGTAGATTTTTACACAACCTCAGCTCATAAAATATGTGGTCCAACAGGGATCGGAATGTTATACGGAAAGGAAGAATGGTTGCGTAAACTTCCACCCTACCAAGGAGGAGGTGAAATGATTGCTGAAGTAAGTTTTGAAAAAACAACCTATGCTGATTTGCCTCATAAATTTGAAGCAGGTACCCCTAATATTGCTGGTGGTATTGCCTTTGGTGCTGCGCTCGATTATATGAATGCTATTGGTTTTGAAAAAATTGCTCCCTACGAAAATGAGTTACTTGAATATGCTACTGAAAAACTTTTAGGCATTGAAGGTTTACGAATATATGGGGTAGCCCCCGAAAAAACAGCTGTCATTTCATTTAATATTGATGAAATACACCCATACGATATCGGTACTTTACTCGACAAAATGGGTATTGCTGTTCGCACAGGTCATCATTGTGCACAACCCATAATGGACTACTACAAAATTCCAGGAACTGTTAGAGCGTCTTTTTCTTTTTATAACACAAAAGAAGAATGTGACCGATTGGTACAAGGGGTCAAACGGGCAGCTGAAATGTTGCGTTAATTTGTATATTTGAACTATGAAAATTCAACAGCTTCAATCCGAAATTATCGATGAATTTGCAGTGTTTGATGACTGGATGCAACGTTATGAGTATATGATTGACTTGGGCAAGTCTCTTCCCTTAATTTCTAAAAAATATAAAACCGACGAAAATATCATCAAAGGATGTCAAAGTAAAGTTTGGGTTCATGCCGAACTCGAAAATAATCAAGTCGTTTTTACTGCCGATAGTGATGCAATTATTACCAAGGGAATTATTGCTATTCTGATTCGCGTATTTTCCAATCAAAATCCCTCAGATATTATCCAAGCGGATACTTCGTTTATTGACCAAATTGGATTAAAAGAACACCTTTCACCAACTCGGGCAAACGGGCTGGTTTCTATGGTTAAACAATTAAAACTATATGCTATTGCATACCAAACACAATTGAGCAATGACAGATTCGAATGAACTAGGTGAAAAAATTGTGCGTGTCTTAAAAACTATTTACGATCCTGAAATTCCTGTTGACATTTATGAATTAGGTCTTATCTATGATGTTTTTGTAAATGAAGATCAAGATGTAAAACTATTAATGACATTAACAACCCCTAATTGTCCTGTAGCCGAGACACTTCCTAATGAAGTGAAAGAAAAGGTTAAAACTATTAATGAAGTTAACGAAGTTGAATTAGAACTTACTTTTGACCCTCCTTGGACTCGTGATTTGATGAGTGATGAAGCAAAACTTGAATTAGGTTTTCTTTAATCATGAATAATCAGATTGTTAATCGTGTTGCTCAAAGTGCGCTTATTACCATAGACATCAGTGATTTTATCCCGATAGGTACAAGAACACACCTTGAACTCAATTCCTTTATGCATCAAGGGGAATTGCTGCGAGAAGTAGCGTTTCGAAAACTCCTTAAAGCACATCATTGGACCCAATACCAAAATCACTTTGTTAGCTTTTCATATCGTGCAGAAACAGTAGTCCCCCAATGGGCACCGTTATTATTCGCCACCTATCTGGGGCCGATAGCACAAAAAACTCATTTTGGAACGGCTCAACAACTCGAAGAACAATTACTTATTGATTCAATTGAAGCGATGGATCTCGAACCCTATCAAAATGGCTTAGTAATCATCAAAGGGTGTTCAGATGAAGCTATTGCTGAGTCCGCTTATATTAGGCTTGTAACCAAACTTCAACCTATTGTAAAAAAATTAGCTTTCGGTGAAGCTTGCTCCTCTGTACCACTTTATAAAAAATAACCCTAAAACAAATATTATGCGTGTCTTTTTAATGCTTATTCTACCTGCCCTTATTGTTGGACAAGCTAATGAAAATGAAAAAGAGGAAGGATGGACTCGTTCAGGTAAAGGAACTTTGTTAGTAAATCAATCGGCTTTTAGTGAATGGGCCTCTGGTGGTGCAAGCAGCGTTTCTATTGCTCTTAATTCGGATTACGATATCAGTTATTTTGAAAACGGATGGTCATGGGACACCAAGTTCACAGGATCATTTGGGCTTAGTAAAAAAAGTGGAGATTCATTTACCAAAAAAACAGATGACCGTTTGGAAATAAACTCTCTTTTAGGGAAACAATTTTCACAAACATGGAGTTACTCTACTTTTTTTAATTTCAAATCACAATTTGCTCGAGGTTATCGTTTTGGGAAAAATGACCAAGGAGAGGAAACACGATCATTACAAACACGTTTTTTCTCCCCTGCATACATTCAGTTAGGGGTTGGTTTCTATTGGAAAAAGTCCAAAGATTTGTGGGTTAATATTGCCCCTTTTACCGAACGTTTAACTATGGTAAGCCGTCGCTTTACTAACAACTTGGAGGAGGGTGACGAATACTTTGGTGTAGCACAGGGAAGTAGTCATTTATTTGAACTTGGGGCTTCTTTATCTGCTTTTTATAAATTTGAGGCCATCAAAAATATTACTCTCACTCACAAATTAAGTTTGTATTCAGACTATTTAGATCGACCTGGAAATATCGACCTAGATTATACCTTAATTGCAGAGATGAAGGTCAATAAACATGTTTCAACCAATCTGATTATTCAAACAGTTTACGACGATAACGCTGTCAAGGCTTTACAGTTAAGGGAAGTGTTTGGAATTGGAGTTAATGTTGATCTTTAGCGTTCAGGATACAAAAAAGAATTGTAAGGAAATCGTGTAACATGAATTTCTCGAACCATTTCATACATCTTATCTCTCAAAGCTTCTATATTTTCTTTCTGTTGTGCTGAAATAAAAATAGCATCTCCATTTACTCGAGCCATCCACGATTGTTCCCATTGCTTTATGGTATTGTGTCTGGTTGTTTTTTGGGTAATCAAATCATCTTTTTCAATATGTTCTGGTTGATACGCATCAATTTTGTTAAAAACCATTAATGTAGGTTTGTTATGAGCCTTAATTTCAGCCAGTAAAGTGTTCACTGATTCTATATGATCTTCGAAGTTAGGATGCGCAATATCTACCACATGAAAAAGCAAATCAGCTTCATGAACTTCGTCCAGTGTACTCTTAAAAGATTCTACTAATTGGGTAGGTAGTTTTCGAATAAATCCCACCGTATCACTGAGCAAAAATGGTAAATTCCCTACTACTACCTTACGAACAGTAGTATCTAAAGTTGCAAAAAGCTTATTTTCAGCAAAAACTTTGCTTTTACTTAACAGATTCATGAGGGTAGATTTACCCACATTTGTGTAGCCTACTAAAGCTACACGCACAAGAGCTCCGCGATTGCCTCGCTGAGTCGCCATTTGTTTATCAATAACGACCAATTTTTTTTTGAGTAGCGAAATTTTATCTCTCACTATTCGACGATCGGTCTCGATTTCGGTTTCTCCTGGACCTCTCATCCCAATTCCTCCTCTTTGTCGTTCTAAATGCGTCCAAAGTCCCTTTAAGCGTGGTAAAATGTATTGATACTGGGCTAATTCTACTTGTGTTCGTGCATAACTGGTTTGAGCACGTTGAGCAAAAATATCAAGTATAAGACCTGTACGATCCAAAATTTTGCATTTTAACAACTCTTCAATATTGGCTTGTTGAGCGGGGGAGAGCTCATCATCAAAAATCACCGCGCTAATATTGTTTTGACGAACAAAATGGATCACTTCCTCCATTTTGCCAGATCCTATGAATGTTTTTGGATGGGGAGTTTCCATACGTTGCGTAAAACGCTTAAGAACGGTTCCACCAGCAGTATAGGTCAAAAACGCGAGTTCGTCCATGTATTCTTGAACTTGTTCTTCTTTTTGTTTTTGTAAAATAATTCCTACTAATACCGCTTCTTCTACTTCAAGTCCTTTGTTTTCAATCATTATTGGATTTCCAATGGTTTAGTTGAAAATCAGAACCGTCAAAAACTCCATAGGTATAATACGATATCCAATCCCCTAAGTTAAAATACTTTGAGCGTTCATTAAGCTCAATTTCAAGTGGTAAATGGCGGTGCCCAAATACAAAGTAGTCATAATGTTGTTCTTTTAGCTTGACTAAAGCATACTGATAAAGCCATTCTTTTTCTGGGCCTTCATATTTTAAATCATCATCCCCTGAAATAAGTTTGTTTTTCAGTGATAAATATTGTGCCAATTTGACTCCTAAATCTGGGTGAAGCCAACGCAAAAACCATTGAGCCACTGGATTTCGAAATAGTTTTTTCATTCGCTTATATCCCAAGTCACCTGGCCCTAGCCCATCTCCATGGGCTAAAAGAAATTGTTTACCATTGATTTCTAAATGCTGTTTTTCAAAATAAATTTTAGCATTGAGTTCTTTTTCAAAATAATCCCGCATCCACATATCGTGATTACCAACAAAATAATGAAGCTCAACGCCAGCATCCGAGAGTTCTGCTAATTTACCTAAAACTCGTACAAATCCTTTGGGAACTACTTTTTTGTATTCGATCCAAACATCAAACAAGTCACCCATCAAAAAAAGAGCTTGCGCATCCTTTATTATCTCAGACAACCATTGCACAAATATTTTTTCTCGTACCACACTTGAGGTAGCATCAGGAGCACCCAAGTGATTGTCAGAAGCAAAATAAATCTTTTTACCTGGTTTAAGATTCATAACACAAAGGTACAAATTACTGATCGCTCGCTAACCATTCTGCAAAAGAAGACTCGGTTTCTTGTAATTTTAGCGCTACCAATTGTATATGTTCAGGTAAGTGTTTTTTGATTTTTGAAGCAAAGTCTAGGACCATTTTTTCACTAGTAGGTTGATAATCCACCAACAATACATTGTGACCACTTGACTGGAGGGTGTTGGCTAGTTTGACGTGGGGCGTATTTTTATTAAATACCGTGGCATGATCAAAAACGTCCACAATTTCTTTTTTTACTATTTTTTTTAGGTCTTTAAAGTCAATGACCATCCCAAACTTTACGTGAGTGGAGTCTTCAATAGGTTTACCAATAACGGTGACCCAAAGTTTGTAGCTGTGTCCGTGAACATTTTTACATAGCCCATCATACCCATATAAGGCGTGGCCCGTTTCAAAAGTAAAACTTTTTGTGATGCGAATATTACTCATTTTTGTTTTAATTTAAGAAGGGTTTTTTGCGTAATTTCTGAGAGAACTAAACGCCCTGAGATGGTAGCATTATGTTCAAGAAGGTCATCCCAATTTTCGGTGCCAAGCCAAAGGGCTTTTTTAAGTTCAGAAACGGCCATAGGTGCGTAAGATGCAATACGATGTGCCAAATCACTAACTTGATGTTGCAGGCAAATAGTATCGTCACATAATTCAGCAAAAAGTCCGTGTTGATGAGCCCAGTCCGCTGACTTCCAATCGTGTGCTGTTAGTGAAAGCTCAGAGAGCGCTGCGGTCCCTATTTTACGCTTAACTGCTGGACTTATCACAAAAGGACCAATTCCAATGGCTATTTCGGATAATTTTATTGATGCTTCTGAAGTAGCAATGGCATAATCACATGCCGATACCAATCCAACTCCTCCACCTATTGCACGTCCATGAATACGACCAATAATAGGCTGAGGACAATTTCGCATGGAGTTGATCACGTTAGCAAATCCCATAAAAAATGTTTTCCCTTCTTCAGGTGTTTTAATCTGAAGAAGTTCATCAAAGGAAGCTCCTGCACAAAAAGCTTTGTCCCTATCACTTGTCAACACTATCACATACACTTCTGTATTTTTTGCTAAGGATAAAAAAACCTGATGTAGATCCTGCAATAAATGTCTTGGAAATGAATTCTGTTTTGGGTGAGCAAAATAAATCGTAGCAATATGCGAATCGATCGAACATTGTATAGTCCCCGTCATAAAAGCATCAGACATAGAAAAAGTTTAAAATATTTCTTTTCACAAAAGTACATGATTTTGTTTTTAATAACCGTTTAGTTCAAACTCGAAACGGAACTATTATATGAATTAAAAGTGACAAGGTTTAAAGGCCCTAAAATTAAAATTTTGATGACTCGGTATAAAATTCTTTATAAGAATCCTGACGAAAATTCGAACCGCAAAAAAACACCTATTAATCGCTGATCTCGTATTATTATCCCCTACATCTCACAAGACATATCGGAACCTCAACACTGCAGTGACTTGATTTTGCCCTCACATGAATGACATTGGGAAATTTGAACTTGACTTCCATTATCAAGGCTAAGATATCCATTTTCTAAAGGAATATCGCATTTACCACAATTGGCTTTAACAGACATTCCACATTGGTTGCATTCATAAGTAATCATAATTATTACGTGTGTTATAAGTTAGTATTCGTTGATCGTTGTGAATGAAAAAAAATGACCGAGATCACAAAAAAGCTGTAGGCCATAAGTTCTTTCAACACATTTTGGACGTTCCCTCTTCTTAAAATAGCACTCGAATTAGTATGAAGCGTCCAAGCACTCAACAACGTGACAGCAATTATCCAAACAAGAATATTGTGCACTGACTTTTTCAAGCTTCTGTCTTTATCCAGATGTAATGAAATCCTTAAAAAAAGGGGAAGTTCGAGTCAAAGTTTTTGTCCCCCACCCGCCCAAGATTCAACTTTTACGCCAGCACGATCTTCCATGAGAGCTGCAATGGGTATATAAAGGAATGCTTGAAAAATTATTTCGCTTATTCCACTTTGATAGGCTACGTTTTTAAGTGCACTGGAGCATTGTCAACATCCGTTTCGTCAGATATTTAAACTTTTCTCATAGGAAACCCATTTATAATTTTGACCCGAAAAAGCACTCGATTCAGCTCCATAACAAAATTATTAGTAAATCTCTTATAATGATAATATTCGTTGTTTCACACGGACGAACGATATCAGGGTTGTGACAAACACTTCCATTAATTGTTGAGCTGGTTTAGTATTTATAGAATACCTTTTTAAAGTATTTGCGAAATATTTTTTTACTATTTTGATTTTTCTTACCAATTTTTCAGTTGTTAATGCAGCCATTTTTATTTTAAATCCTTGCATATGTTCTTGTGTTTTCCAAACTAGTTTGTTTAAAACTCGTACTTACAGTTTTGATTTGGAAAACCCCACACAAACCGAATTCCTGCTGCCTTCAACTGTAGATCTGTATATTTTCCGAGTGTGGTGGACAAACCCGTTCCGGTATACTTAGACATCGTCAAGACGTCTCCGTATTTGGGCAGCTATTTCATAGCTATTTTTGTGTTTCATTAGCATGATGAGAGGAGTAAAGCTGGGCTAAATATAGATTACAATTGTAGATATTGAGATTTAACAATCGTTTATTCATTAAGAATTTCAAAATTTGTTTTAATTTCATGCCCCAAATCATCAATCAATACGAGTTGATGAACTCCTTTATCTGCTTTGATTTCCATTTTGTGATTGTTATTTAGAGTTGTTCCTAAAAAAACTTCATCAAGATGCCAAAAAACTTGGCTTTCTTCGTTTTGATGTGCAGCATGAAATAAAGCTTTCCCTCTTGATCCATCTTGTTGGCGAGGAATAATAATTTTAGCTGAATTTTTAGGATAAATCAATTGTAAGTGTTGCGTTTGAATCTCTTGCTGGCATTGAGGGTGAAAAATTGGTGGATTCAGAAACGTTGGGTTGTACTTTTTGTAATACCATGCCTCCACAGGAGGTAAGACAAACCATCCTTTTGTAATCATTTGAGCTATCTCATAACAATTACTATTCACTCTCAGTGTCATTTCTTTATTGAGCTGTAATGGTTTGTGGTATGTACAGGTTTTTCCATAATTGAACTGATTTTCGGTTAAATATAGTTCTGTTAACTCTAAGCAATAATCCCCTGCGATCATTCCACTTTTTAAACACATATTTTCGATTTCTCCCATGGGTTGATCGTTCAAAATTGAGTTTCCCTCTAAAAATGAAAAAACATCAAACATTAAAGGGGCAGCTGACTTTATGCCTACCAAATCGGGCCTTGCTTCTCCATCGGCATTGCCCACCCAAACTCCAACAAGATATGTATCATTAAATCCTATCGACCATGCATCTTTAAATCCAAAGCTTGTTCCTGTTTTCCATGCTATTGATTTACTGGAGTCAAAAACAGCCCATCCCGATTCTTGTCCAGGCCGTTTTAATTGTTCCATTGCTTTAAATGTATTTTCCAATGCTGAAGCATCAAAAACGCCTGATTTTTTTAGCTCTTTTTCGTGATTAATGTTCTGATTTTTGTGGTAATAATTGGGGTGAAAATCCATATCTGAATACGACAAACCAAGGGGTCGTTCAAAGTAGCGCTTATAAGCTCTGGCCATTCCCGAATATATGGCTGTAATGTCCCATAATGTAGTTTCGGCACTTCCCAAAATCAAACTTAATCCATAATGACTTGCGGGGTAACCTAGCTTATACCCTAATTGGGTGCTAAGTATTTGATAAAAATTTTCGTATCCAAATTTTCTTAGAAGATAAACAAAAGGAACATTAAGACTATTACTTAAAGCTTGATCTGCGTGTACAACTCCACGAAACTTTTTATCAAAGTTTTTAGGTATAAATGATTTGCTAAACAACGGGATATCGGGAAGTAATTCTTTTGGCAAAATGATCTTTTGATCTAAAGCTGCTGCATACAGTATGGGTTTAAGTAAACTTCCTGGACTTCGTGGAGCGTCTACAACATCTACATATTGAGAATGTTGATTTTGGTTTGTGGAATTACCAATATAAGCAAGAGTGTTCCCAGTATCAATTTCTATCACTATAGCAGCTACATTGTGAATTTCACTGTCGGATAATTTTTTGCTGTATTTAAAAACCTGATTTTCAACTCTTAATTGTGTGTCATAATGTAAAGTTGTGACAATCTTTTTTCCTTTTTGATTTTCATTGGCTGCTCGTTGTAGCAAATGGAAAGCATGGTTGGGTATTGAAATAATTTTGTCAGGAATTGGTTCTGTTTTGTAAAGGTCTAGGTCCTCTTTGGGAATAAAGTTTCTATCACACAATTTGTCCAAAAGTTTATTGCGTTTTAATAGAAGTTCCGCATTGTTTTTTCCAGGAAAAATTTTCTTCGGATTATTAGGAAGAACGGCTAAAGTTGCTGCCTCAGCCCACGAAAGTTGATGGGGTTCTTTAGAAAAATAACGCCACGAAGCAGCATGAAGCCCCACAATATTTCCACCAAAAGGAGCATGATTGGCGTAAAGTTTGAAAATGGATGCTTTGCTGTACATGAATTCAACTCGTAATGATTTTAGGATTTCAATACATTTTTGAGAATACGTTCTTTTTTTATTTCCCAAAGCCATTCTCACCGTTTGCATCGTTAAGGTACTTCCTCCACTGATCACCTTTCCTGCTTTGATGTTTTGAAAAGCAGCCCTCGCCAAAGAAGCAGGATTTATTCCAAAGTGATAAAAAAAATATTCATCCTCAAAAAGACGAACTGCGGTTTGATATTTTTCTGGAATACTGTCCAAAGGAGGAAATCTCCACTGTTCGTCCTCGGCGATTAAAGCATTCAGCAATATCCCTTCGTTTGAGCGCAGAGTGGTAGCGTATGGAACATCAAAAAAAGGTTGGGGAATACGACTAAAGTGCAACGCTAAAGCAACAACTATTACACAAAAAATAATTCCCTTACTTTGAGGGTGTCTTACCCCTTTTTTGATTTTTTTTAAGGCTATTTGTTTGAAATCACCTGAACCCATTTGCCTTTTTTGTTTGCATAAATTGTATTATCATACATCGCTTCTACTCGAACATTAGGGAGATAATATGTTCCTTGATAAGTAGCGTTTAATTGAACATTGAAGGTTATTGATTGTGCTGGATTAAGATTAAAATAATGCATAACCCGATCATCTCTTATATCTTTATAGTCTAGCTTTTTATGATGTTGATCTGATCCTTCCATTCTAGTATTGATGATTTCCCAACCGGAAGGAAAAATTTGTGTTAAGGCTAAATCTGAATAACTATATAACTGATTAGGATTTGATATCGTCACTTTTGCAATAAAACTTGTTCCTTTTGGTAAGGATTGAACCTCTATCGCATTTCCCTGTAAATCTTCATAGTGAATATGGAGTGAAATATTTTTATTTTCACTAATATTCGTATCTTCAAGTGGAATACCCTTTTTTATTGTTCGTATAAAAAGTGCCGTTGAATCTATATTCTTAATTTGAATCTTTTGGCCCACTTCAGGGTTTGGTATTTGATATTGATAAACGTATTTGTCGGAGGAATTTATTTCTTCTTGTTTTCCATTATTACTAAGCATAATTTTAAAAGAACTAGTCAAATTATTTTGTTTAGCATATTTAGCAATAGCTAAGAGACTATAAGCCGAAGTTTGGGTACTCATCCAAGTATTGCTCCCCATTTTTTTGGCTAATTTTTCCAAAATATTGTAGGCTTTACGGTTTTGTTTCAGATGAGTTAATGTTTCGAGGATCATCGCTTGATCTCTTGTTTTTGATCCAAAAGTAGGATTGTAATAAGGGTTTAAAGAATAGGATTCACTATTAAGGGGATTCATGTTTTCGATCATTCGAATCGCATGTTTTTCAAAACCAGACTCAGCATATGCCAAAGCAAGACGCCAACGGGCTGAGGATTTTATTTGTTGATTTTCTTTCAGTGCATTCATCGAACCTCTCTCCGGGGAGCCTGCAAGAGCCAACGTATATAGCCTATAAGCTTGTATCAAATCACTTTGATAGCGATCGGTCATTTCCCATTTTTTTGCCATTTTCTTTTGAAATTCTTTCCATTTTTTTAGAACTTGTTTTGGAACAGCATACCCTAATTTCTGTGCTTCTAATAAAAAATGAGCCACGTAATTGGTGGACCATTCATTGGGGTAACTTCCTCCTTTCCAAGAGGCAAAACCACCACTAGCTGTTTGATACTGTGATAACTCATCAATTGCACTTTCAATATGATTTTGAATACTTGTTTTTTGGTCTAGTGTTAAAGTTATCAAGTTTTCAAGAAATAGTTGAGGGAATGCTGCAGATGTAAGCTGTTCGGCACATCCATGAGGATAATTAATAAGATAATCCAATTTTTGGTCTAGGTTAAGTGGAGGCAGTGAACTAATTTCGACAGTTGCTTGATTATACCCTTGAATTCCTAGCGGGGTATAATCTAATTTCCAATATGAGTTTTGAGCTAATATTTCTTCTCCTTCTATTATGGTTGAAAAGGGGTTTCGTGGTAATACGTCTATTTCAATATCATAAACCGCCTTAATATTTCCTGAACTAGCCGTAACTTTAACGTTACTTATTCCTCGTGAGGGTTTTGCAAGAAGATCGAAATAAACAATTTGGTCTTCTTCTTTATCAAATACAATATCCTCGGATTGATTTCCAGCTAGAGACAAATTCCCTGTAGTCTCTACTTTAACAGAAACATTTTTTATTGATTCATTTAATCTAAAAACATTTACAGGAAGTTTTACCCTTTCATTAGGTCCAATAACCCTTGGTAAAGTTGCCAAAACCATAAGTTCTTGTTTGACAAGCGTTGATTTTTCGGTATTTCCGTACGCTTGATCACTACTGGCAACCACCATAGCTTTAACGCTTCCAATATATTGAGGCATCTCAAATTGATGACGATTTTTCTTTCCTGCTTTTAGCTGATGTGGCCCCGAAAAGGATATAACAGGTTTAAATCTATTCGCTGATTTTTGATCCAAAGGCTTTATTTCTGTATCTCCTCCAATAGAAAACATACTGCTACTCTTATCAGAATAAGCATTCAAAACATGGTCGTACAAATCCCAAGTTTTAACACTCAATGCTTCTTTAGAAAAAAAGGAATTCCAAGGATCTGGAGTTTGAAAATTGGTCAAATCAAGCAGTCCTTCATCCACTACTGCAATGGTATAAGTCATTGCTTTATTATTTTCTTCTCCCACTTCAATACTGTAGCGTTGTTCAGGACGAATCAGCTTGGGCATATTTATTTGAGGCTTTAGGATTGTAGCGGGGTCAACCACTTTAATATTATTAATCCCGTATAATCGAATAGGTAAATCGTTATTATCTTGATGATGAGGTTGTATCATCGTTAGATGTACATATACATTCGGGGTCATATCAGGTGTGATTTTAAAGCTAATGTTGGTTCGTTCACTT
This sequence comes from Flavobacteriaceae bacterium, assembly GCA_965659665.1. Classification (GTDB taxonomy): domain Bacteria; phylum Bacteroidota; class Bacteroidia; order Flavobacteriales; family Flavobacteriaceae; genus CBFHWU01. The sequence continues at coordinate 17,238 of CBFHWU010000028.1, read as the reverse complement.
TCTGTTTTGACCCAAAAAGATTTCAAAACACTTTTCCCTGTTTCTAAGCTTACTAAAACTCTATTGCCTTGTACTGAGGGAATTGTTATAGATGCTTGTTCTCCCACATGATATTCCTCTTTATCAAAAGAAAAATCCAACATGGTAGCCCCGTCAAGCTGTCCTTGTTTTGACTTTCCAGCCCAGCCAGGCCAATCAAAATAGGCAATGCTTCCAGTACTGTGACCTGATTCAGAATCTTCAACTTTTATATAATATCTTCCCCATTGTGAGTTCTCTAGCAATACATTACAAACCCCTTTGCCGTTGGTCAGCGTTGTATAAAAAGTATGTTCTGGTTTTTGATGCGCGTTCCCAATGTAATGACTGAGATTATCATACGATTGATCCCACCACCATCTCCAACTTAACTTATACAAAGATACTTTCACTCTATTTTTTAATATAGGATTACCTTGACTATCCAAGTTTACAATTGCAATTTTGTGGTTCTTTCCTGTTAAAAGCGTTCCTCTTTTGTCTCCTTCAGGGATAGAAACTCCAACAAAACTACTGTAGGGATAAAACGGAATTACAGTTTGGCTGATACTAAAATCTCCTCCTTGCTCAAATGTTTTTCCGTAAAGCACGACATTTAAAGCTCCTGGAGATCTTTTCTGATTTTCGATAGGGATACTCATAAATGCATTTCCTTCGCTATTAAGACGACCTTGAAATACAAGTTGTTTTTGGCTTAAAAAAGTTTTGCTTTTGTCATCAAAGTTATAGTTCGAAAATCCTTCAAAAGTAGTTTTGACAGGGCGAAGAAGCATTTCAAATTCTGTTTTTAAATTTTTGGCTGTTATTCCTGTCAACCATCTTACTTTAAGATTTGCATCGAAATTTTTGTCTTTGTACCCTAGTATTTTTTTATGTGGAATTAAATCAACTTTAAGACGGTTTGGCTTTACGGTTTCGATTTTCACTCTTTTTTCGAACGATAAATTTCCTATTCTAGCCTTCACTTTCCAGTTGCCTGTAGGTGCTTCTTTGTTTGTAACAAAGTCAAAGCGATACATATTCCCTACCGGCAAATCATTGATTTTTTTTTCAATTATTTGACCCGAAGGATTATATAATTCCATGATAACAGGATGTTTTTTAGGTAATGTTTTCATACGGTCCTGAAGGATAAAAGTCAAATGAAGAGTATCTGAAGGTCTCCAAACTCCTCTTTCTCCATAAATAAAACCTTTTAATCCCTTTTTGACTTTTGTTCCACTAATATCGAAGTTACTTAAAGACAAAGAGGAGTATCCATCTAATTTTAAATACCCTACTTGGTTGTCTTTTTTGGCAACGAGCACAAAAGGTGTTTTGTTTTTTACATCTATTTTAGCTATCCCTTCATTGTTAGTTGTTGAGCTATTTATTTGCTGGAGTTGATAATTAAAAACTTTCACATTGACCTTGTCATGGGGTTCGGTGGTGATTAAATCTGATACAAAAACTGATAAATCGCCTTGGTCGCTCCTTTTTGCAATGATTCCCAAATCGGATGCAAATAATATTTTTTTTATGCTTCTTCGGTCACCATAATAAGAATCACTACAAGAATCGTCTCGTTCCTGCCATTTATAATTATTGCTGTAGTAACTATCAAAACTATCCCAGTCTATGGTGTTTTCCCAAGGTTGATGAGTTTTGTTTTGGGTTACAGCGGTTTCATCACTACAATTAAAAATGGCGTGCTCACGCCTAAATCCGATTTTTATCTGATACCCCGAACCAGGATCGGTATGGATAATATCAGCCAAATTTATTGAAAAAGTATTCCATTTTGTCAAGTTTAAATCTCCATAACTAGACAGAGAAATCGTTTTGATAATAATCGGTTTTGCCACTCTTTTTAATTCCCTGTCTTCTCCGATACTATTTATCTGCAGGTATTGTAAAACATTGTCATTAAATATTTTTATGACACTTACCTCCACCTCGTTTAAACCTCTTGCTTCAAAATCAAAAGTCAATATTCCTGAAGAGGGCAAAATTATTTTTTCTTTTTTGGTCAATAGTCTTACTTCTGGGGGGATCACTTCTTGAGTAAATATTTGTGAATATTCTTGTTTTAATCTTTTACCTGAGACGTTTTTAATTTGTTTATTTATTTTGAGGGTGTGGTTTTTTTTTGTTGAGGAAGGGATGAATACTTTTAATTGGTTTCCATCAATAACAGTCTTGGCTGCGTGATCATCAATTTTGATCAGCCCATTTAGGTTTTGTTTTGGATCTAATAGATCAGAAAATAAAACAGAAATATAGTGTTCACTACCTTGAATAAGATTGATCGAAAGGACGTTAAACTCTTCAATGGAGGGAATTTTGACTTTTTCAACCCTTTTTTTACTGACCCCTATGGGTTGACCATCTATTACGATTTCAATGGTTGACTGTTGAGAATTACGTATTATGTTTTCAATACTGAACGGATAAACGCCTTTCTTTATCTGTTCTTTAGCCCAAGATATTTCAAGAGGTTTGTTGTTTTGAGTAGCTGAAATTAATTCTTTGACCAAATCACTATTTGCGTCATCTGCAATTTCGATGGAGCCTACTACTTTAGCTTGATTTGCGTTTTTTGTTTCATAAAAACGTAGCCCTTCAATATTGACTTCTAAGTTTTGTTTTAACGTTTTAAATGAAAAATTAAATTCTTCTACCACCTTTTTTACTTTTCCAAAAAAAGGGTTCATTTTTAGGGCAACATGATATTCTTTATTAGGTTGTAAAAAAGAGGAAGGTAGAAAAACAAGTGTTTGATCATCCTCCCACACAAAAGTTCCCTTTGTTCGAGGAGAGATTGTTAAAATTTCAGATAGTGGTTGTTTATTGTTATTTTTTACTGTTTCTGCAAATACAATTTTTATTGGGCTACCAATCGATATGGTACCGCTGGTATAGGATTCGATAAGCTCAAAAAAATGTTGGTCATCAACTTTTTCTTTTTTGTTTGTTGTACAATTTAAAATGAGGGATAATATGGAAAAGTAAAAGAGGTTTTTCATGGGGAAAAGGTTTATTTTTGTAAGTATGGGACAATAAAAATAGTAATTTTTTTTCAGTAAAAATAAATTCAGATTGGTTACCTTTTTTTAAATTTTGACCACAGAAGATCGTATCTTAGTTATGTAGAATCTAGAAGTATCATGCAAAAAGCAAAGCTTATTTGTAAAGCAGGTTGTTCATTGGAAAATTTATGTTCTAAAATTTAACCCTGTTTGTTTAATAAAATGTTACTGAAAAAAATGGGATTTCAGCGGACACAGGCTTATCGACTATTTTAAATGATCTAGAAGTTAAAAACTTTTTTCAAGAAACTCAAATTGATGATTTCATTAATCGGGAAAGAAACGCGAGGGGTTTGTGTTTGTGGCTCATTGAACTCGAATAGTAGTCATTGTATGCATAATTGTGTGATGATTAAGTCTTAAAAAGGTTGATCATAATAAAAAAAATACATAGTGATACCGCCTATAAATTCCATATCTATTTTCTGAAAATATTAAAGATATTATCCTTTCTTGATTTTTCTGCAGGGGGTTTTAAGCCTCCTTTAAGTTTTTGGTAGATAACTCCCCACCCAGGAAACCCGCCAAAGTTTCGGTCATCTATAAATAGGTCTGCATTTATTTTTCGACTGGCTTGGCTTTTATCATATTTTTCTTCTGGATAACTACTATTAACCGCATAAAGTTGAACTCCATTAGATTCCAAAAAGTTTACTGCATCATTTAACTTTTCTCCATGACGGTAAGTCCATAAAATAATTCGATGGCCGTCTTTGTTCATCATCTTCAACGTTTCTATGGCAAATGGCTGTGGTTTTCCAACTTTTGGGTAGCTATCCTCTACAACTGTTCCGTCAAAGTCTACTGCAATTAAAAGTGAATTAATATTCATGTATTATTATTTAACAATTTGAACTTAAGCTATTTTATTTTTTTCAAGTTTATACTTAGTCAAGGTAGTGTCTAAAAGCGAACACCCCCTAATATCAAAGAGTGAAACTGAAACACTAGAACTAAACATAGGGTGGGTTTTGTACAATAGTAAAGGATCTGTAGCTTGCAAGGACGTAAATTTTACTTCTTCTATGTAAAGTGTAGGGTTAAAAACCCGTTCATCGGCAATTAAGGCGGTAATAATTGTATTATCATTAAAGGAACAAAGCCCTATTTCACCAAAAGTATCTGTTTGTTTGTTCTGGGAATACGACGCTAAGGACTTTGCAGTATCCCTAATAATAGGAGTTTCATCGTTTTTACCACTGTCATCAATATTTTCAATCATTGCAGGCATTCCATAAAAGGGAATTGGTAGAATTGCTTTTATTCGATTTAACTCTCCTTTTCGTTTGTGATAATCGTGAGCATCTATCCATTTTTCTAAACACATATTCCAAGTATTTGCTTCGCTATCTATAGCAACTGGAGTCGCGTTAGTGTAAATTATCGGGTAAACACTTTCACAGAAAATAAACGACTGAACTAAAATAAAATCTTGAGGAGCTAATTCTAATACTTCATGTGCTAAATGAATTGCTGCATTAACGGAAGAAAACATTACTGTTTTTGAAATCGAATGATATGCACAAGTTTTGTCTTCAGCCCTTTGCAATAGAGGTTCCATTGTGGCAACCCCGTCTGATTCTAAAGCCTCTTTCACATACTGTAGTTCTATCCCCACCATACGAGGAGGGCTTACCCAAATACTTTCTCCCAATGCTTTAATCAATCTTTAGGTTTCATTACGTCACAATGCATTAAAATTACGTCTATTTTTAGAATAATTCATTTATTTTTTAATTCATGATCATCTCATATGGGGTTTGATGCTATTCAATATCAATTATGTGTTGATTGGAGAGATCACATGGTGGCCATTGTGGGGTCATCGAACAGGTTAGTTGGGGTCAAAAAAAAGGCCACTCAAACTGTTAATTTTTATAAAATTTATATTCCATGGTTGGATAAATGAGAACTCCTTGCGAAAGACGTAAACTTTATTTCTATTCCTCCTTACCTTGTCTGGGAATACAAACAGAAAGAATAAGGATTGAATTACACGAAAAAATTATACCCAAGCAGCCGAAAAGTCCCCAGATAAATTAGTGGTTATTGCTGAGGCTGGGTAGACAACCCAATAAAATGATATAGAAATCTTAAACGGGAATACTAGTCCGGTTTATCAAAAAATATATTTCAATGAAATAAGCAGATGGGTGGAAGAAGACAATATTTTGACCTTTTATTTTGAAGCATTTGATACCCCTTGGAAAGGGTCATCCTATGCTGATGAACCTGAAAAATACTGGGGTTTATTTTTTGAAGACATAAGCCCCAAAAAAGGGTTTTAAAAGGTGAAATTTAAATCGAAAAAAACCGTGAACTAAGATGTTTTCATGATGCAACCATCTTACTCCTTTCTAGCTAGATAAAAAATCCATGATTTTAGGTAGGTTATCTAATAGACTATCTTTAAAGATCTTCATTATTTATTTACAAATGAGGACAGATTATGTTTAAAACTAGGAGATAAAAATTTAACTTTGACGCGTAAAAGGAATATTACGGCTATAGTATCTTAAAAAAAATCAATGAGGAGTAATAAAGTATTATTAACAGGAATATCTGGTTACATAGGATTACACTGTGCCAAAGAACTTTTAGACAAAGGATACACAGTAGTTGGTTCCGTGAGAAATACTGCTAAAGAAAAAGAAGTCGTGGATGTGCTTAGCTCAGCTTCAGTTGATATCAGTAAATTGTCCTTTGTTCTTTTGGACTTAACTTCTGATGAGGGATGGGATACATCAGCAATAGGGTGTGATTATATCATGCATACGGCATCACCTTTTGTTATTGCCAATCCAAAAAATGAAAACGATATGATTCTTCCTGCGGTTGAAGGAACATTAAGGGCAATGCGTGCAGCAAAAAACAATGGGGTCAAGCGGGTAGTTTTAACAAGTTCTACCGTCGCAATAATGGGAGGAATGAAAAATGGCACATTTACCCCCAAAGATTGGACTGACTTGACTTTAAAAAATATAAGCACCTATTTTAAAAGTAAAACATTAGCAGAACAGGCCGCTTGGGATTTTGTAAAGCATCAATCCAAAAAACAGTCTTTAGAATTGGTCAGTATAAACCCTGGTGGAGTTTTTGGTCCTCCAATGGGTCACAATATTTCTGGTGCATCAATGTCGATGATCAGCAAAACCCTTAATGGTAAAATGCCAATGGTTCCCAATATTGCTTTTCCTATGGTTGATGTTCGCGATGTTGCTTTTCTACATACTGCTGCATTAAGCTGTCCAGAAGCGGCCAATCAACGTTTTATTGCTACAGATTCAGTGCCAAGAAGCTTTCGGGAGATATGTCAAATGCTTTTAGACAATGGCTATAAAGGACCCAGTACTCGGGTAGCCCCTAACTTTATGTTGCGGTTTTTGGCAAATTTTGACCGAGAAGCAAAAGGAATGTTGCCAATGCTTGATATGCATTTGAGTGCAGACAATGCCAAAACATTATCCGTATTTGATTGGCAGCCAATTCCATTTGAAAAAACCCTTTTAGAAACGGCTGAAGCAGTAAAAAAAATTATGGAAAGTTAGAATATGTTATTAAATAACGCTCTGCAAATAGTGTCGAGCGCTCTAAGTTTGAGAATATTTCTTGTTAGATTCCTTAATGGTTCCTCTTCTTTGGCAACCAAACATACAAGGAAATTATTGAAGTGAAAATTAAACTGAAAATGGGTGTGAAATTGCTGATCGTTGTTTTCTTCCCAATAACACACTCTCCCCTATGGGCTATTTTTGAAGCTTGCGCTATATTGGGGGAAATGAAAAAGCGAATATCATACCAATTACATTGAAAAACAGTTGTAAAGTGAAGAGGTGATTTTTTTATGCGGTGATGAACTACTATGTATTTAAATGTCTCAATACTAGATTTAAAAACACAAAAATTGCAAAAAATACGACCCTAATTTACCATATAATTTTCTAAGCAAGTCAGAATATTGGGCTGCTCCTCCACTCAATATTAACATAAATAAAACCCAATCGAAGTATTTTAATAAAAGTTTTTGATTACCTCAAATTAAAAAAAGTTGCACTCTAAAAATAGTTTTGTGATGATAATTTATGATCATATTTTTTTTGGAGAGGTTTTTTATGTCCCATGAAAGGTTTTTAGCGAAATGCTTTAGGAATACAATTATAAGTTATAAACTACCCTGAAAGTGATAAATCTAGGCTGAATAAATGTTCTTGAATTAAATACTGATACGTTGTTTGCACTAGTTCTGACCTGAGCATCAATATTTAAAATATTTGAGGCCTTTAATTCAAATTCCCACTTGGACTGTTTTTCATTGCGATATAACAAACTGGCATCCCAATTTTGAAATGATTGAGACTCGTTTCCTAAGTCTTGTGTAGTATAACTGTAATTGGTCAAAAGAGTAAATTTTTTAATGATATAAGCATCAAACTCTATGGAAGGGGATTGTATAATAAACTCGGTTTCTCTTTCGCCTTGGTTATTGTTCACAACGCTGTAATTATAGCGCAGGTTAATATTTGGTGCTACCTTAAAATTGGTTCGAATACTAGGGGTTAGGGTTTGTGTAAATGCTTTGTTTAATGATTGATTTCCTTGAACGAATTGATTGATTTTACTGTAATTAAATGCAGCATTTAAACTGGCTCTTATTTTGCCAAAAGTACGTTGTACTCTTCCGAAAACATTAAGATTTTCGTCGGCAAAATTTGAATTGAAAAAAGTATTGGTACGAATAATATTTTCAAAATTTGTACGATTTCGAATTTGATCAATATTGCTCGAATAGGACATCCGCGCAAATACATTAGTGTAATTAAACAAATTAAAGCTACTGTATAAAATACTGATATTGTGAGAGAGCGCATTTTGCAAATCTGGCTCACCGTATTGTATACTATTGTAATTATTGAGAACCAAACCGCTAGCGAGTCTTGTCACATCCGTAAATTGATTTTGCATTCGATAATTTAATGTCAAGGTTTCTCCTTTTTTAATTTGAATACGGGTTTCAAAATCGGGTAAAAAACGTAAAAAATCATCTTTAACTAATTCGTTATTCTGCACATTATTATTGCCATAGGCGTGAACGGAAAACCCAGGGGTAAAGGTGAAAATCCCCGTTCTGAAACGATAATGCATTCCGAGGTAAAAATCACTAAAGTTATACTTTACGTCATTTTTTGATCGACCTGAATTAAAATTAGGGGTGGGATCAAAGAGTGATCTATCTGAAAGAAATTGAAAGATGTTTGAGTTAAATTCTTGTCGACTTACTATAGTTCCCAAGGTTAGGTTTAAATTACTTTTTTTATTGATAATGTGGTAATAGTCTAATTTAGCATCTAGTTGATTCGATAGTACCCTTCTGTTTTGACCCAGATCGTAGGAATTTAACGTTGTATTTAATCCCAAAGCCGTTGCGGTGTTATCAAAAGCATCCCGATCATTAGGATTATTGATTAAAATGGCATTGTAAAAAGGATCTTCATTTTTGATCAGGTGTTGTGCTTCAAAAGCAAAAATATTTTTTTCATCTAGAGTGAAATAGTAATTTAAGTTTTGATTGATGCTATATGGAGCAATTTGTTCAAACTGCACCGTATTACCAATAACTGATGACAATATATTTTGATTTTGAGAGTCCTTGGCTGTTCGAATCAAAACATCATAGTCTGTTTGTACATTGATGTTAGGCTTATAGGAGGCACTCAGTTTAATTAAAGATTGATGGGAGCGCTCAAAACTTGTTTCGTCCGTAGTCTCATCTGGGATTTGAACCGATTCTTCTGTGTATTGAATAAAGCTAATTTCTCTAGAGTTAGTTTTATTGGAATTATAAATCAAAAACCCGCCTAAGTCTAGTTTTTTATTTGGCGAATAGCTAAAGTTTGCTGTAGCTAATTTATTTTCAATATTTAAAGCATTATTTTGGTTGGTTAAAAAGTTAAGGCTATTGTTTCCTAAGCTAATACTAGTACCACTTTGGCGACTTGGAGCGTTAAAGCCACCCCCAAAACCCTGAATATCTCTTCTAGACAATGCCAATTCGCCGATATTGTTGATATCTCCAATAAAGTTAATGGTATATTTTGGATTGTAATAAAATAATTTGGGTTGAAATAGGTATCGATTTTCTGTAGTTGAATCTCCTGCACCAGCGGTTACATTACCAAACCAAAAACTTTCTTTCCCTTCTTTTAATTTTATATTGATGGCTACATTATCTTGATTATTTCTAACTCCTCTTAACTGACCAACTTCTCCATAGTTTTTTAGCACTTGGATTTTGTCCACTGCACTTGAGGGAATATTTTTGGTTGCTATCTTGGTGTCTCCATCAAAAAAGTCTTTCCCATTTACCATCAATTTATTTACCACCTTACCTTCAACTTCAATTTGTCCACTATCGTTAATTTCCACTCCGGGTAATTTATCGATAATGTCTTCCAATTTTCGTTCTGATCCGTTCTTAAAGGAATCTGCATCATAAATCAAAGTGTCACCTCGAATCAAAACGGGCATTTTAACCACTACTTCATCAAGAGCGATATCTGGTCTAAGCGTATAATTTTTTTTAAGATTGAGTGATTGAGTACTCAAATTTTCGTTTATGGATTGTAAACCAAAATAACTGACTTGAATGTTATACGCTGTATTTTTTTTTAATTTTAACAAAAAGACCCCTAATTTGTCTGTCATCGTGTAGGCGTCTAAAGAGTTGGTCATTTTATTTATAGCAACTACACTAGCTTTTTCCAAGGGGGCTTGTAGCGTATCACGAACTTGACCTTCAAATTCAATTTGTGCATGGCACATCGTTACCATAAAAAAGAAAAATAGAGCGAGTTTTATTTTCATTTGTGTAGCTTGATTAATAAGTAACGTTTTTCTGTTACCCTCTTCTTCTTCTTCCCATGCTATTTCTCATTTCAAGCATCTTATTCACAATTGTTTCTTTATAGTCATTAATATTAATTTCAACTCCTTTTTTGGGCGCCATAATTTTTTGTTTTTCTTTGGGATTCATCACAATTTCTGAGCAAAGTAAAGTGGTATTCCCTGAATTCACTTCCAAGATCAACCCGGGCAAGCCCCAAAATTCTGCAGGACCATGTTGTACGGGAATTTGCATGGTATACCAAGCTTCCACTTCATTCAATTCAATATTCTTTTCTGAGTTATCTGAAGAATTATCAGCTAAATCACTCCACGAAAAATTAAACCATTCTAATTGTTCTTTAGGAACAACGGCTGTAGCCTTGAAACATGTGTAATTTCCAATTTGTTTGGCTTCTGTTCCTAATTTCCATTCAAAAGCTTGTAATTCATCTTTGACCAAAAAACGTTTTCCATAAAATTCTTGAGCTTGAACTAAAGATTTTCGCTCAATACTTTTATACTGTTTTCCGCGAGCAAAGTTACTCCCCCACGAATCTGTTGCTCCCGAGATAGCATCCACTTTTTCTTCTTCAACAAAAAGAGATTCTGTCGAATTAAAACTAAGGATATAGGTTTTTTCTAATCTGTTTTTTAGACGTTCCTTTATTTGCTTTTTTTGGGCTTCACTCATACGCGCACCCCAATTTCCGAGCTCCAATGATGACTTAGAAAAATAATACGCTTTTCCTTGAAAATCTTGAGCTGTCAGGGGGTAAATAAAGGAGAATAAGAAGGGTAATGTGAGTGCGTAAAAAATGGATTTCATTTGCAAAATTATTTCTTGTAATATACTAAATATTATTTGTCCTCTAGCGCATCTGATTTATTCTTTGAGTATCCTTTTAATTTTCTCTTTAACAGTGCATCATGAATTTTGAGGGAGTAGTTATGTTTTGAAAAAAATTATGTCACTGTGGGTTGATTCCCATCATGATGTTCAAATTCTTTATTAAGAACAATCTCTTTTAAGCGTTGAGTCGCTATCCATAAATCTTCAAAACTTGTATATATAGGCGCAATTCCCAATCGTATATATCGGTCAGGCCTAAAATCAGGAATAATTTTAGGGGTGTTTGCTTTAGGGTTGAGTAAACATTGACAAATTCTCCAGGACTCTTGATGAGATATGGTTACATGCGACCCACGATGTTCCGCCAAATCTGGACTTTCTATGGCGTATCCTAAAGGAACCAATTCCGTTTTTATTTCATCCAATAGGTAAGTACTCATTTGTTCACTTTTATGCCTAATGTGTTTTATTCCTGCTTTGTTCGTTAGGTCAAGTCCCGCTTCCATAGCCGCTAAAGATAAAATATGGGGAGTCCCTGCATCAAATTTTTCAATCCCTATTGCGGGCCGATATTGAGACGAAAAATCAAATGGTCGAGCGTGACCAAACCATCCTTGGATAGGGGTTGAAAGTGACGATATGAGTGATTCATCAACATAAATGAATGCTGGTGCTCCTGGGCCTCCGTTAAGGTATTTATAGGTACAACCTATTGCGGCTAAGGTATTGGTTGACTTTAAATTAATATCAACTGCACCCACAGCATGGCTTAAATCCCAAATAATAATACTGTTATTCTCCTTTGCAAAGTCGTTAAGTTCCTTCATGGGGTAATAGTAAGCACTTTTGTAACTCACAAGACTAAGACATAAAATTCCAGGATGGTTTTTAATTGTGGTTGTTAAAATAGGCCACTCAGCTCTCAGGTCACTCGAATAAGATATGCTAATCGGTGAGGCAATGCCAAATTGATCGCAAATTCCCTCAAGGATATAGTTGTCGGTAGGGAAATTGAGGGTGTCGGTTAAAAGTTGTTTTGGATAAAGTTTTGAAGAAAGTAGCGCATGGGCTAATTTATAAAGGTTAACAGAGGTTGATTCGCCTACTAAAACTTCATTTGGTAGGGCATGAAGTAGCGTGGCTATTTTACCAGCCAGTCGTTTGGGCAAATCCAGCCAATGACTATTCCAGCTGCGAATTAAATTTTTTCCCCATTGTTCCTCTATTAACTCCGCCATTATTTCTTTTGCCCTAAGAGGTAATTTCCCCAAAGAGTTTCCGTCCAAATAAATTTCATTTTCTGAATGATAAAACCGAGCTCGAAAAGGAGCTAAAATATCATTTTGATCTAGATCTTGCGCTGTTATTTTATTTCCCATCAGGGACTGAATTAAAAAAGGAAGATATTAGCTCTACCCATTGGGTGTATATTTTGCCACTAGGATGTAATCCATGTGCAGCAACAAGTGCGGGGTTAGTTACTGTTTGGCGAGAAATAGGGGTAATATCAAAAAAAGCTATCTTACGTTGTTCGACTAATTGAATAAATTCAATTCTAAAGTTTTCAATACTCCGTCCGCGGTATTGGTTATTTACTCCAATCATTGACGAGACATAATCATAGGTCATCACTGCCTTAGACAAATCCCTGCCAGCCAATAATTCGTCGGTTGTCCAACCAGTTATAGCCACGATCTTATGGACTTTAAATTGTAGTTTTAATGAATTTAGTATCCTGAACAACTGATTGGGCCAACGCATACTATCGGTAACACTTTCCCCTATCGTATAACTATCTCCTAAAGCCAGATAACTCTTGGTTGTTGGAGGGGGTACCAATTGATTCTGACCCCATAATATTCCTGCCGATAGTAAGAAGATAATTCCTGTCATAAAATAGTCTGTCATAGGTGCAAGATACTAATTCATATTATGTTACCCTTACTTTATGATAGGGCTTAAAAATTCAGTTGCTCATTATTCAATAAATATCTGACGGTTGTTTTTGATCTTACGCTGAAAAATTAAAAGCAAAAAAATAAACATTAAATATGAAAATAGATCCTTAAATTCTTATGGTTCATTATTATGAATAAAGAATACTACACTCGAAAAGTCTATACATTAGCTACAATATGGTAGGTAAATTCGATTATCAATAGCGTATTATGGTGCAGAATTAATGCTATTATCAATAAGTTCATAGAATAATTTTGATTGTTTTTCCCCTTCAATCCAAGGAAAATGTCCACATTCTTCAATAAAGAAATAGTTGGTTTGAGGTAATATGGATTTAACCTCATACACTACAGATTCTCCAATGGGATCCTGTCTTCCTGCAATTAAATAAACAGGAGCTTTAAATGATTTTAATTTTTCAACTCTTTCATTGGTTCTCCTTACCCAGTGTCCAGCTACTAAAGAATTTATTCCCGCTTGATTTCTAAACTTATAGTCAAGTGGAGGTCTTGTTTTTAAAGCAATCTCTCTGTCAAAGAAATATCCTGGCCATATAGCGACAAGTGTTTCCCTATTGTTTTCAATTTGGGCTTTTCGAAGTTCTATGTCCTCTTTGTGTAACCTCATATTAATATTGCTTCCAAACCATCTGTAAAACTCATCCGTTATTCCTCCACTGTTGAGTAGTATTATTTTTTTTATTTTACTGGGTTCATGGGCCGCAAAAGAAAAACTCAGCATTCCTCCCCAAGAATGCCCAACTAATATTAATTGTTCATTGTTCAGTGCTTTATATAATCCATTTAAATCTTCAACATATCGATCTATGTTTATTGATTGTGCGTTAATTTCTTTCAACATAGATTGACCTGTTCCTCTTTGATGTAAAATTATACACCTATACTTTTTGCTGAGTGCTGTATATAAAGACTTTAAATAGTCAGGATTTAGACCAGGTCCTCCCGAAAGTAAAACTATCGTTTCTCCTTCACCAATATCTTGATAAAAAATCTCTGTCCCATCTTTTGAGTTGAATGATTTTATTTCTTGCCCAAGAGAAAATAATGGAATAAATAGTACTAATATTAGTTTTTTCATTTTTATTCTTTAAAAAACATAAAATTAGTTAAATCACAAAGATTCTTTATTAAGGTTAAATGAAATTTCTTGGTCGGTCAAAAATACTATTCGAACACAAAAAAGGCATGTGTTGACTCACTGATAACTAAGGCAATGAGCGCAAGTAATAGCGCTGTTTTCGCCAACTTCTAAAATCTTTACAGATTGTCCGCTTGATATATTCTTTCAAAAAAAACTAAGTAAAGTCGACAATTCAACTAAAAATGAATGGTGGAGGTCAATCTGCTAATGGTACTCTAATCATATTTAATCTGTGTATTAAAGTCATTTAATAATTTTTGTTACCTTTAATTTAAATATTGTTGTTCCGCAAAGCACAATGATATGCAATTAATAAATCCTGTAAAACCTTATGTTCTAATCATAATGAAAATAATATCCCTCATAACAATTATATGCTGCTTTTGTTTGATTTTTGAAGCAAATGGTCAGAGATCGTATCCGCCAATTATTAATGGAGCAGAAGAAATTACCTATAAAACTGTAGACGGAATTAAATTGAGTTTATGGGTCTTTAAACCAGAAAACCACAAATCGACCGACACTGCCCCTGCCATTGTATTTTTCTTTGGAGGGGGCTGGAATAGTGGAAGTCCATCTCAATTTGTAAACCATTGTGAATATCTAGCCGCTCGAGGAATGGTTGCCATAGTTGCGGATTATCGTGTTAAAAGCAGACATGATGTTACTGCTAAATTCTGCGTAGCAGATGCCAAATCAGCAATACGCTGGGTTCGAAAGAATGCGTCAACATTGGGTGTTGATGGCAATAAAATTGCTGCAGGAGGAGGTTCTGCCGGTGGGCATTTAGCAGCAGCATGTGCCACTGTGCCAAAATTCGACGAAAAAAATGAAGACAAATCTATCCCTTCAAAACCCAATGCTTTAATTCTTTTTAATCCAGCACTGCTCATTGACCCAACTCACAAAATGAAAAAGGAACTTGATGAAAAAATATTCAATGACAATGCCAAAAGGAAACTTGAAAAAAATATAACGAGAATGGAGAAAAGACTGGGAACAAAACCAGAAAATCTGTCCCCCTACAACAATATGACGGAAAAATTGCCTCCAACAATTATTTTTCATGGGACAAATGACAAAACTGTACCATTTGTTACGGCAGAAATGTTTACTAAAAAAATGCATGAGCTCGGTAATAAATGTACATTGGTTGCTTACCCAGGAGAAGGACATGGTTTTTTTAATTACGGAAATAAATCAAATGCTCTTTTCGTTGACTCTGTATACAAAATGGATGAATTTTTGGTTTCATTGGGCTATCTTATGGCACCTCCAGAAACAGTAGTTTATTTGAACTAAAATGTTAAAAACAAAATGTGTTTGTTCTTCATACCATAAGACCTTTTTTTTTTCTAGTAAAAGAGGGGAAGGGGACAGACGTGTTTTTTGTGGGTTCTACATCTATTCTACTCCAAACTATTTTTAAAATTATATGGAGTACAAAAAATTAAACTAAGCGTATTAGAAATAGGCAAAAGAACACAAATTCTGTACAAGTTAAAAGCGTGATGGGATACGCTAGTTTAAATAGATTTCTTATCCCTCACGTGGACAAGAAATAGCTGATTTGAAAAAAGTAAATAAGCCTATGATTGGGCGTTCTTAGGGTAGAACATCAAAAGGTATTTCGAAACGTAAATATTCCCATCCAAAATAAATTTTTGGTTGCTCCCCCATTTCAGAAAATGCTATTGAAAAAGCTTCTAATGATTCATTTACCACCCTTATTGGAACCTTTAAACGTAAAACATCTTTTTCGGGATTATAAGCCCTTGCTCCCCCAAATACTTTAGTAGATGAACTGATGATTAAAGTAATTTCATTTTCTTCAGGAATTGAAAATATTTTATACGTTCCTTTTGGAACAATTGTTTTATTTATTTTGATATCGGAAAATAATCGCAATTCGTTTGCTTCATTAGCACCAGTTCTCCAAATTTTATTTAATTTAACTATCTGTTCAAAAGATCGGCCTTTTAATTGAGGTCTGCTGTATCTAATAACCGCTATTATTTTTTTGTCAGCTGAGAATGTTGACTGATCCATTGGGCTTTTGTCCAGTTCCTTAAAATTCTGCGATTGTAAATATATGGGAAGCAATAAAAAGAGTAGTAATTTTTTCATATTCAAATATAAAAAATTATCCTTAACACTTAAGAGACTTTGAAGTAACTGAATTTAAAGAAGAAGTTAGGCCTATGGGATTGTTTACCAATCATTAACATCCTTTAATAAAGTATTAACAGAAACTGAATATACCTCTTGATAGTCGTCCATTTTAGCATCTATGTCAGTATACGATATCTTTTTCTTTTTACAATACGTTTCAAATGTATCTTTTATCAGGCGGTCTATTTTGTTTTGCAATAAATGATTATTTATCAGGCAAATTTTGTAATGTTCTATATCTATCCGTTTCATTGTATTTGATTTAATTTATACAATAATAAGAGAGTAACGTTAACAAATAAAAATTTAATTGTTAAGGTACTGTTTGTTTTATAAACAAATAATTGGCGCGTTTTAATTTTTAATCTTAGTAAGATCAGTTAGATATACGTTTATCATCCGATGCTAATTAACAAATATGGGTTATAAAATCAATTTTTAATATCAGTACACCCAATTATAAAGGTTTTGAAGTTACAATATCCCGTGTAGACACTCTATAATTTCTTTTTAGCAAAGATCAATGTATTGCTCAAGGTTTGGAAAATATAGAAACTAATCCCCAGCGGAAGAATAATGTTAAGGCTATGCCTATCTTTGCCTTCTAAATAAGCTATTAGATTTCTTTCAGTAACAAACCTATAGAAAAGTAATAAAATACATAGAAAAATTGAAAAGACTAAAGAATTAAATAACATTCTTAATTTTCATTTTTTACAAATATTAACCAATATACTATTTATCAATTCACATAAATTTATTGTGTGAACCTATCAATTAGGTATAATACAACTGCACTGCATTATGGTTGTGCTGATTTTACTAAAATGATTCATACTACGCATAATTATTTTGAATTTTCACGGTCATATATCCGGCTTTAATGAGCACTACCCCTTTGGGGTAATATATTTTTGAAAGAAATCAAGCATTTGCTCATAAGTGTAAGTGTAAAACTGAACTTTTGTAAAATCAACTCCATATTCATTCCACCACCCCCTTGAAAGATTCATCATAATTATTTCATAAGAGCATTTATCATCAACTTTATTTGAGCAGTCGACTAAACCAAAAGGAATTATGCTAACGTTAGATTCATCTTTGGAT